>CALWKB010000001.1 GCA_944381125.1 uncultured Mediterraneibacter sp.
ATCCTGCCGCCGCTTGTGCGGATGATCGGGCCGGGGCTTGAGGCGCAGTGGGGTACATGGATCTACCGGGCGCTTACTTTCCTGGTGATCAGCTGCCCGTGCGCTCTTGTGATCAGTATTCCGCTGAGCTTCTTTGCGGGAATCGGCGGAGCCGGAAACGCGGGGATTCTGGTGAAGGGATCCAATTATCTGGAAACCCTTTCCCGGACAAGGATAGTTGTATTTGACAAAACCGGCACGCTGACGCAGGGGATCTTTGAAGTCAACGGGATCCACCATAATGAACTGGAAGATGAAAAGCTTCTGGAATACGCCGCTCTTGCCGAAAGCGCGTCTTCGCATCCGATCAGCAGGAGCCTTCAGAAGGCTTACGGAAAAGAGATTGACCGCAGCAGGGTGGCGGAGATACGGGAAATCAGCGGCAAAGGCGTACTGGCAAAGGTGGATGGAAAAGAGATTGCCGCCGGCAATGACAAACTGATGAACTATCTGGGAATTCCGCATATCAGCTGCCATTGCGCGGGAACGATCATTCATATGGCTGTCGACGGATCCTACGCGGGCCATATCGTGATTTCCGACGTCGTGAAACCTCATTCGGCGGAAGCGGTGCGCCGGCTGAAAAAGGCAGGTGTGCGCAGAACCGTTATGCTTACCGGAGACGGCGAAAAAGCGACGCGTCAGGCGGCGGAAACTCTGGGCATAGACGAAGTATACAGCGGGCTTCTGCCGTCGGACAAGGTAGAAAAACTGGAAGAACTGATCCGGGAAAAAGCGCAGAATGAAAAACTCGCCTTTGTAGGCGACGGAATAAACGACGCGCCGGTGCTTGGCCGGGCTGATATCGGAATCGCGATGGGCGCGATGGGATCGGACGCGGCGATTGAGGCGGCGGACGTAGTGCTTATGGATGACGATCCTCTGCAGATTTCCAAAGCAATTAAGATTTCGAGAAAGTGCCTGAGGATTGTCTACGAGAATATCATTTTCGCGATCGGCATTAAACTGATCTGTCTTGCCCTGGGCGCGCTCGGTTACGCCGATATGTGGCTGGCTATTTTTGCCGATGTGGGCGTGATGATTCTGGCTGTGCTGAACGCGGTGCGGGCGCTGTTTGTGAAGAAACTCTGAGAAATATACTACAGGAGGGAAAAATGGAACTGGGAAACTGGCTTCGGCTGCCGGAAGGAGCCGGAAAAAACGCGGTTATCGGGCAGGCGATGGATCTGCTGGACGGCGTGCTGGACTACAAAGACCTTATGATGGGATACGCGTGCGCGATTAAGGAGATTAATACAAAATTCGAAGTGCTGGATACGGAGTTCGAGGTGAGATACAGGAGAAACCCGATCAGCGCGATCGAGACACGGCTGAAAAGCCAGACAAGTATTCTTGAGAAAATGGCCAGGCTGGGAATCGCGCCTACAAGAGAGAATATTGAAAATAATCTGAATGATATCGCGGGTATTCGTGTAATATGTTCATATATAGATGATATTTATCTTCTGGCGGACGCGCTGACCAAGCAGGATGATATACGCCTGATCAGGCGGAAGGATTATATCAGCAATCCGAAGCCGAACGGTTACAGAAGTCTTCATCTGATCGTCAGTGTTCCGATCTTTTTTGCGGAATCGGTAAAAGAAGTGAAAGCGGAAGTTCAGATCAGAACGATTGCCATGGATTTCTGGGCCAGCCTGGAACATCAGATTAAATATAAGAAAAATGTAGAGCACGCGGAGCGGGTGATTGCCCGGCTTAAAGAGTGCGCCGATGAGATCGCTCATGTTGATGAGACTATGCAGGAGATCAGAAAAGAGATGGAACAGATTCAGGAAGAACCTACCGACGCCGAGATGCTGTATGAAAAGCTGAAGAAAATAGATATTAATCTTATTTAGAAAAGCGGGTTCGCGGCGCGGATTCTGAAGGGGAGGCAGGAAGCGGATTATGGAAAGATTTAAAAGAATATTTGTAGTGGTTATGGATTCCCTCGGAGTAGGCGCTATGGACGATTCTTCGGAATTCGGCGACACGGGGGTGAATACGCTCGGACATATCTCGCAGGCGGCTGACAGCCTGAACATGCCGAACCTGCGGAAAATGGGGATGGCCAATCTGACTCCGTTAAAACAGGTGGAGCCTGTGGAAGAGGCGATTGGTTATTACGGAAAGATGCGGGAGAAGAGCAAAGGGAAAGATACGATGACCGGCCACTGGGAAATGATGGGGCTGGAAGTGAAAAAGCCGTTTAAAACATTTACCGAAAACGGATTTCCGCCGGAACTGATCGCAGAACTGGAGAAGAGAACCGGGCATAAAGTAATCGGAAACAAGAGCGCCAGCGGCACGGCGATTCTGGATGAACTGGGCGAGGAAGAGATCGCGACAGGCAATATGATTGTGTATACATCGGCGGACTCGGTTCTGCAGATATGCGGCAATGAGGAGACGTTCGGGCTGGAGGAACTGTACCGGTGCTGTGAGATCGCGCGTGAGATCACAATGAAAGACGAGTGGCGGGTAGGGCGCGTCATCGCCCGGCCGTATACGGGGAAAAAGAAAGGCCAGTTTACACGTACAAGCAACCGGCACGATTACGCGCTGAAGCCCTTCGGCAGAACGGTGCTGAACGCGCTCAAAGACGCGGGGCTGGACGTTATTTCCGTCGGTAAGATCAAAGATATATTTGACGGCGAGGGAATTACGGAAGCGCTGAAATCGAAAAGTTCTGTCCATGGCATGGAGCAGACTATCGGGTTGGCGGAGCGGGAATTTCACGGGCTGTGCTTCGTCAATCTGGTTGATTTTGACGCGCTGTGGGGACACCGCAGAAATCCTCAGGGATACGCGGCGGAAATCGAGCGGTTTGATGAAAAACTCGGCAGACTTCTTCCGCTTCTGAGAGAAGATGATCTTCTGATTATTACGGCGGATCACGGAAACGATCCGACATACACGGGAACAGACCATACCCGCGAGAAAGTGCCTTTTCTCGCGTATTCTCCCTCTATGAAAGGAAACGGGCGGCTTCCCGAAGCGGATACATTCGCCGTTATCGGAGCCACAGTGGCGGATAATTTCAAAGTGGATATGCCGGAGGGCACGATCGGCGCGTCGGTGCTGGATAAATTGAAATAGAAATATCTGTATTTTTCTGTAGATATTGTTCATGTAATGATGATATAATATTTTTGGCAGAATAAACCGGGAACTGCAGAAATGTGTCAGAAAACTGCGGGCTGCGTTTATCGCTGCGGGATATTATGATTTACAGGATTTATCCGGAAAGGAAATAATTATGAGGAAGACAAAGATTATCTGCACACTCGGCCCGTCAACCGACAAAGAAGGCGTTCTTGAGGCCCTTATCCGCGAAGGAATGAATGTGGCGAGGTTCAATTTTTCCCACGGTACACATGAAGAACAGAAGGCAAGGCTGGAAAAGCTCAAAGAACTTCGGACAAAAACGGATGTCCCGATAGCCGCGCTTCTCGATACAAAAGGACCGGAAATCCGGATCGGCTGCTTTAAGGATCACAGGATCACTCTGCAGGAAGGACAGGAATTTACACTTGTAAACGATGAGACAGAGGGAACGCAGGAAAAAGTGACGATTTCTTACAAAGAGCTTTACCGCGATGTGGTGCCCGGAGATTCGATCCTGATTGACGACGGGCTTGTCGGAATGCAGGTGGAGCGGATCGAGGGAAAGGACATTGTCTGCATCGTAAAAAACCCCGGAGATATTTCTGACAGAAAAGGCGTTAATGTGCCCGGCGTTGAATTGAAGATGCCATTTATAAGCGAGAAAGACAAAGAGGATCTTCTCTTTGGAATTCAGGAAGATTTTGATTTTGTAGCCGCGTCGTTTACCAGGACTGCCGATGATGTGCGGGAGATGAGAAAGCTGCTTGACGACAATGGCGGAAGCAATATAAATATTATCGCGAAGATTGAAAATCAGCAGGGCGTGGACAATATTGACGACATTATTGAGGAGGCGGACGGCATTATGGTTGCCCGCGGAGATATGGGAGTCGAGATCCCGCTGGAGCGCGTACCGGTTATTCAGCAGAGGATTATCCAGAAAGTATATCAGGCCGGCAAGGTTGTCATCACAGCAACGCAGATGCTTGATTCCATGATGTCCCATCCCCGTCCTACCCGCGCGGAGGCGACGGATGTGGCAAATGCTATTTATCAGGGCACAAGCGCGATTATGCTTTCCGGTGAGACAGCCGCCGGGAAATATCCGGTGGAAGCCCTGAAAATGATGGTAAAAATCGCGGTGCGGATGGAAGAAAATATTGATTATAATGATATTTTCAGAAAATCAGGAAGGGCGGAAGATCCTGACGTGACCAACGCGATCTCTCATGCTACATGCATGACGGCTATAGACTTGAAAGCGAATGCCATTCTGGCGGTAAGCAAGACCGGATGTACCGCGAGAATGATTTCAAAATACCGTCCCGGATGTCTGATCGGAGGCTGCTCCAGTTCACGGAAGGTGTGCAGGCAGCTCAATATGTCATGGGGAATATATCCGATGTATGTAAGAGAAGAATACAGCTCTGAGATTCTCTGCCTGAGGGCGATTGAGGCCGCGAAAGCCCACGGACTTGTGGAAGACGGCAATGAGATCGTGTTTGCGGGCGGCATTCCTCTCGGTATTCCCGGAAGGACGAATCTGATCCGCGTCTGCATCGTCGGAGAGTAATATAAGAAAGAAAAAAATTAACAGAGAAATAAATACAAAACACAGGAAATAAAAAACAACAGGGGATATTTATGGAAAATCTGATCTTCAGCCTGAATGCAACTGTGCCGATCTTCTTACTCATGGTGCTGGGGTTCATTCTTAAGAAACTGGGACTGATCGACGACGTATTTGCGTCGAAAATGAATAAATTCGTATTCCTCGTGCCTCTGCCTGTCCTCCTCTTCGAGGATCTCTCGACGGTGGACTTCGCAGAGGTGTGGAATCTGAAGTTCGTACTGTTCTGCTTCGCGGCGACGCTCATCTGTATTGCGCTCGCCGCGGCAGTTTCTTTTTTGTGGAAAGATAAGAGCATCCAGGGCGAATTCATCCAGGCGTCTTACCGGAGCAGCGCGGCGCTCCTCGGGATCGCCTTCATTCAGAATATATACGGAGATG
>CALWKB010000002.1 GCA_944381125.1 uncultured Mediterraneibacter sp.
AATCCTTCTTTGTCATTTACCGCCAGTTCAGCCAGCATCTTTCTGTTCATTTCAACATTCGCCAGTTTCAGGCCGTGCATGAATTTGCTGTAGGACAGTCCGTTCATTCTTGCAGCCGCGTTGATACGCGCGATCCAGAGCTGTCTCATCTGACGCTTGCGCTGTTTTCTTCCCGCGTAAGCTGAAGTAAGAGCTCTCATTACAGACTGCTTAGCAACTCTGTACTGTTTGGAACGGGCTCCTCTGTAGCCCTTTGCCAGTTTCAGTGTTCTGTTATGTTTCTTCTTAGCGTTCATTCCGCCTTTAATTCTTGCCATTTCTTAATCCTCCTATTATCAATAACCGATGTACTCATCTGTTCAGACGTGACGTACGCAATGCAGCGTTTTTCACGCCGCCTGCGGCGCTGACGTATTATTTACAGATACGGTAAAACCTTCTTCATGTTTTTTACATTTGTAGCATCTGTAATCGCGGACTGTCTGAGATTTCTTTTTCTCT
The DNA here is from genome assembly GCA_944381125.1 of uncultured Mediterraneibacter sp. Taxonomy (GTDB): domain Bacteria; phylum Bacillota; class Clostridia; order Lachnospirales; family Lachnospiraceae; genus Mediterraneibacter. Next base: position 502 of record CALWKB010000002.1, read on the forward strand.
TTGTAGACTTCTTAGTTAAGATATGGCTCTTGTAAGCTTTATTTCTTTTCAGTTTTCCTGTAGCTGTTTTTTTGAAGCGCTTTGCCGCCGCTCTGTTTGTTTTGATTTTTGGCATGATAATTTCCTCCTTTATTGTGCTGCCTTCCGGTATTCATTCCGGAGCGTCTATTTAACGTTTTACCGCTAAAACCATACTCATATTTCTGCCTTCGAGTTTCGCCGGCTTTTCTACAACCGCAATATCTGCGAGCAGTTCTGCGAAATCATCGAGAATATGTCTGCTCTGCTGTACATGAGCCATCTCTCTTCCGCGGAAACGAAGAGTAACCTTTACTTTGTTTCCTTTGGAAATAAATTTACGGGCATTATTTACTTTTGTATTCAGATCGTTCGTATCAATGTTCGGCGAAAGACGAACTTCTTTGATTTCAACAGTCTTCTGCTTTTTCTTTGCTTCTTTTTCTTTTCTCGACTGTTCATATCTGAATTTACCGTAATCAATGATCTTGCACACAGGCGGCTTTGCGGTGGGCGCAATCTTTACGAGATCAAGCTCTGCTTCCTGGGCAATCTTCATCGCTTCTCTTGCGGACATAATGCCTAACTGTTCCCCATCCTCGCCGATCAGACGGATCTCTCTGTCTCTGATCTGCTCGTTAATCATTAAATCGCTAATTGTAGTATACCTCCGTCAATGAATTTCCTTAAGGTTTCTCACGCGAAAACACAAAAAAACGAGTGAATATCATATCCACCCGACAATCAATAACACTGCTTCCGAACCACAGAAGCCGATCAATCAATATCAGACCAATAGTCACCCGATTGTGCTATGGTGAGAGTGGATACTCTACTTTGTTTTTTGCTTTACGCAAAGTTGAATATACCACACTCACCATATGTTGTCAATATTTATTTTCTTTTTTCTTCAGAATAAACGCAGCGGAAAATATCGCTATCTGTGGCTTCCCATACAGAATACGGCTACAACTCCAGGGCCGGTATGGCTTCCGATTACAGTACCGATATTGTTGATCAGGATATTGTCGATTCCCATCTTCTCACGCACAAGCCTGGCGACATATTCGGCGTCTTCAATGCAGTCGCCGTGCGTGATCATTATAATATCATTTTCCCATCCTTTCGCCTGTTCCACTGACATATCAACGATTTTATTCAGCGAACGTTTTCTGCCCCTTTCTTTTCCGATTACCTGCAGCTTTCCTTCATTGTCCATATGTATGATCGGCTTGATCTGAACAAGAGTACCAAGAACAGCGGTTGTCTTTGATATGCGTCCGCCTCTGTGCAGGTGGTTCAGATCGTCCACTGTAACGTTGTGGCATATGTGGAGCTTGTTTTCTTCAGCCCATGCCGCCAGTTCGTCAATCGTCAAACCCTCCGCTTTCTTTTTCAGCGCGTAATACAGAAGAAGTCCCTCGCCAAGGCACGCGCAGAGCGTATCTACTACGATAACTTTTGCTTCCGGATATTTTTCATTCAGCATCTCTCCTGCCACCCGCATGCTGTTCAGCGTACCGCTCAGTCCGGATGAGAATCCCAGATGGAGCACATCTTTTCCTTCTTTCAAGAAGGGCTCCAGCATGGCGGCCGCTTCCTCAGGATTCACCTGAGAAGTTACGGACATCTTTCCCTCTCTGAGTTTCGCGAAAAATTCTTTCCCGGAAAGACCGTACATATCTGTGTAAGTTTCGCCGTCTATAGTATAGCGGAGCGGAACCACCGGGACGTGCCTCTCTTCCAGCCACTCCAACGGCAGATCTACTGTACTGTTCACTGTAATCACATAATCTCTCATATAAAAACCCTCCCGAATTTATCTGTCTGTTGCGCCCGGACGCCGGCAGTTCCCGGCGCCCGTTTTACACTCTCTTTATCATACCATTTTTCCCGTCTCATAGCAAAATTTTTTTAATTTCGCATACGCGGATACGACCGGCCGCGTATTCAGAATTCCCGCGGTCCGGTCCCCGGCCGTCAGTTCAGCTTTACATTCATATAGTTCCGCCCGGAAAGCGTTTTGTTAAAAAACAGAAAGCACAGCACGAGCACGCATCCGGCGATAAATCCGGCCAGATCGAAGCATGCGGTAAGAACCAGCAGCATCAGCCGCATAAATTTCAGCGCATAGCCGAGTTCAAAATTCGGCTGCGTGTAATTTGCCACCGCCACAAACGCCATGTACAGCATCACTTCCGAGTTGAACCAGCCTGACTGTACCGAAAATTCGCCCATCACAATACCGGCGATAACACTCAGCGGTGTGCTGAGCATGGTCGGCGTATTCATGGCCGCAAGCCTCAGGCCGTCAATGGAAAGTTCGAGTATCAGGAACTGGAATATGAGCGGAATGTTTACGGTATCTCTCACCGCAACAAACTCAAAAACTTCCGGAAGCCATTCCAGATTCTGCATAAACAGAAGATACAGAGGCGTAAAAAAAACAGTCGCCACAGTAATAAGAATCCTTGTGGTTTTCAGATACACGCCCGTAACCGTCGGGAAATAATAATCATTTGCCTCCTCTATCATATCCAGGACAGAAGTCGGAAGAATCATTGCGGACGGCGAATTATCGACAAGTATCACCACCTTGCCTTCAAGGAGACAGGCCGCCGCGGTATCGGGGCGTTCTGTATACTTAAATTTCGGGAAGGGGTTAAACCATTTTCTTTTAAACAGCGCTTCCGCAAGACTCTGCTGGTTCATTCTCAGATCGTCAAGTCTCAGACTGCCGATCCTTTTTCTCAGATTATCAAGCATTTCCCGGTCAACACGGTCCGACATGTAACAGATCGCGATGTCCGTACGTGAGGCCTGCCCCGCTTCCGTCATTTCCATGATCAGATGCGGATCCCGGATTCTTCTGCGCATCAGAGCCGTATTAAATACAATCGTTTCAACAAATCCGTCTCTCGATCCGCGCAGAGATTTATCTTTATCCGGTTCATCCACACTTCTGGCAGGATAAGTCCTGCAGTCGATACTGACGCATTCTTTATATCCGTCCACAAAAAGGCAGGCGGCGCCGGAAAGAACATTCCTGATAACCTGATCAAATTCTTCCAGAATGTCAACCTCCACATAGGGAACATGCTTCTGCGCGAATTCATCCGCGTCGTCCGGCATGTCCTGCTCGGACACAGAAAAAAAGGAATCCATGATCTTAAGCATTGCTTCATCTTTCATAAATCCGTCAATGAAAAAGAACACGGCTTCCTTTCCGCCGATTATGATTTCCCTCCGGATTACATCAAAGCTTTCCTTTACCGGGAGGACTTCATTCATATATGCAATATTTTCCTCAAAAGACGCGCTGATCTTTCTTTTATCTTTTTCAACCATAGAATAATTCCCCTTTTCTGTCTCCTGCGAGACGGCGTTTTCTATGGTTAAGACTGCCCATAAACAGCCGAAAATATACTGCCCGCTCCTGTGTATCTGCTTATATCGCCGGAAGGCTCTTTTACCGCTTCTGCCCGGTTGTGCTTCCGAACCCGCCGTTTCTTACTCTGTCGGCGCAATCGTCCAGGGTTATTCCGTACTCTGTAAAAATCCCCTGCATAAAGCCTTCTCCCGCGTTGATTTTAACGGTTTTGCCTTCTTTTGAGTCATTCGTAATCCTGGAAAATATATGCCCCTCGTTATCCGAATAATAATAGTCGCTGTCAATAATCCCCACCGTATTATTCAGCTGCAGCCGGTACCGGAATCCCAGTCCGCTCCTCGGATAGCACTTCAGCACCCACTCCGGTTCCATCCATACACGGATTCCCGTCGGTATTTTCGCAGTCTCCCCCGGATCCAGACAGATATCTTCCGGGGCAAAGAAATCATAGCCCGCGCTTCCGGCAGTCGCTCTTTCCGGGAGCCGTATGCTGTCGTAAATCTTTCTGATTTTGTCTTCCGCGCACGGACCGAATGTATCGGTCCACGCTTTTGAGAACTGCCCCGGACTGACTTTTTCAAATTTCGCCACTCTTTTCATAATTGATTTTCTCCTTTAAAACGGCGTTCCATACAGATCATACGGCGTCACCTGATATACGTAATAATTCAGCCAGTTTGTATACAGATTGTTCGCGTGAGCCCTCCATGTAAGAACGGGTTTGTTTTCCGGATCATCGTCCGGATAATAGTTTTCCGGGAGCTGCGGATTTAATCCTCTGTCCATGTCGCGTTTGTACTCAAAATCCAGCGTCATTCTGTCATACTCCGGATGTCCCATGACAAATATCTGTCTGCCTTCTCTGGCCATGCACAGAAACACCCCCGCCTGACGGGAATCCGCCAGTATCGTAATCCGCTCGTCCGCCTCCAGAAGTTCCTGCGGCACCTCGGTATGCCTCGAATGCGGCGCCATGAACACATCGTCAAATCCCCTCACAAGAGGAATCTTCCTGTTTCTTACGCGATGCCGGTATACGCCCGAAAGCTTCTTCGGCAGATCCGCCTTGTCAATTCCGTAATGATAGTACAGGCCGGCCTGGGCGCCCCAGCAAAGATGCAGCGTGGACGTTACGTTGGTTCTCGTCCACTCCATAATCTCTTTTAATTCTTCCCAGTAATCGACTTCTTCAAACGGCATCTGCTCCACAGGCGCGCCGGTAATGATAAAGCCGTCGAATTTTTTCCCCCGTATGCTTTCAAACGGCTCATAAAATTTGTAAATATGACTGGTAGAAGTATTTTTCGACACATGACTCGTCATCCGCACAAAAGTTACGTCCACCTGCAGCGGTGTGTTGGAAAGCGAGCGGAGAATCTGAAGTTCCGTATCTTCCTTGAGCGGCATCAGGTTCAGAAGACCGATGCTGATGGGACGGATATCCTGATGCGCCGCGCGGTACTCATCCATCACAAATATATTTTCCTGCTCCAGTATCTCTTTTACCGGAAGATCATTCTGTACTCGAATTGGCATATGTATTTCCCCTTTGTTATATCATTTCCTGTCAGATGATTATAACGCGGTTCTCACCGCCGCGTCAATAAAAGAGCAAACAAAATCCGGGCTTTACGCCCGGATTACAGCCTCTTTTTTCCCCGGCATGAACCTAACAGCAGCACTTAAAAGTAGCGCACTCCGTGCCGCTGCTGCTCTTCGCGTCCCCGCCTTCCACACTGATCTTTCCAGCGTGGCATTTGCTGTTTTCATTGTACATGCACTTTTTCGCGCTGCAATCTACGCAGGCGCAGTCGGAAGCCATCTCAAGCGAGTTGGAGCAGCTGCCTTCCTTTCGTTCGCAGAAGCTGTCGCAGCTTGTCTCTCCCGCATGTTTCGCGCCTTCCCCGCCGACCTGGATTCTGTCAAGACTGCAGTAAAAATCATTGTTGTGCGCGCATGTCTGCACTGTACATTTTAATTCCGGCATAATATTACCTCCTCATTTTCAGAATTCAGCTTTATTATGCCCTGTCATGGAGAATTTATACGTGCGGATTTTCAACCCTTTCTTTATCCGCGTTCATCTCCTTTTTTCTTTTTTATCCGCTTTCTTCGAAAAATGTAAAATTCAAGCAGCGCGAAAAATTCTCTCGTAAGATAATTGAGCTGATAAACCGGATTCGAGGAGGCCGGTATCAGACAGAGGCGTCTGTATCCTTCCTCTTTTGCGATCAGAGAAGCCCTGTATATATGGAATCCGTTTGTCACGATTCCGATCCTGTCCTTCCGGATATCTGCGAATCTGCTGCTGAACCGCAGATTTTCCCTCGTGGACGAAGACTCCTTTTCTCTGCGTATCCGTTTTTCATCCACACCTCTGCCGATCAGATATTCAGCCATGGCGTCCGCTTCCGTGATCTCTTCTCCCGGCCCCTGTCCGCCCGATACAATCACTTTTGTTTCAGGGAAGGAACGGGTATATTCGAGCGCTCTGTCCAGTCTCCGCTTCAGAGAGTCTGAAATTTTACGCCCCCTTACCTGAGCTCCGAGGACGATAATATAATCCGCTTTCTCCCGGCCTTCGGCAAGCATGCAGCGTATAATTCTCAGCTCGACGCAGAAGAATAAAAGCCATGCGGCGATCGTCAGGACAGCCGCCGCCCGGCCCGCCGCTGAAAAAGGCGGCATACATCCGAAAACCAGATGTACGCCGCCTGCTGCCAGCCAGAATCCCGCAAAAGTAGATGTAAATTTACGCGAATAAGCGGCAAGAATCAGATAATAAAATACGCATATGGCTGCTGCTGTCAGAAAAAAATATCTCATTTACGCGTTTCTTCCGCAGCATTTTTTATATTTTTTCCCGCTTCCGCACGGACAGGGGTCATTTCTTCCGATCTTTTTGCCTTTGCGAATGGTGCCGGATTCTTTCTGTTCACGGTAAAGTCTTTTCCGCGTCTCTTCATCAAAAATCCTCTCCCACTGAGGCAGTTCATACAGCCAGTCCGCTTTCGCGTCAACCATATTTTTATAAAGCTTTTCCTTATCGAATCCAAGGCTCACCTCAGTCTCCTCGGTCATTGTCTCTATGGGATTCGGTGTCTTCAGACTGTCGTTGATGCCGTCGAGAAAACCTGTCATCGTCATAACATCCTGACCGTATTTTTCCGCAAGTTCTCTTACAGTACCTCTGACCTCTGTGTCCGGATCTTCCAGAAGCTGTTCATAAATTTCCTTTTCAATATTAAAATATACAGCCCAGAATTTTTCCAGCTGATCTCTTGACTTTTTCTCATCATAGGCAATCGCATGCCACTGATCCAACAAAGTTTTTTCGCTCATTGTATATTGCTCCTTTATATTAAATTGTACGCATCCGCAGGGTCGTCCTGCCTGCCTGTTCATTATATACTAATTTATGTTTGCCGTAAACCATTAATTCAGGTATACTGTTGCTGTAGGGAGACGGCGGATATCCGCTGCGGGGACATAAGCCGCGCGCGTTATATCCTTCGTCCGCAAAACATCCATAAAAGAAAGGATTAATCATGCAGAAGCTGAAACGTATATTATCACTGATCGGAGCTCTTCTCCTTGTAGTTCTTTACGCCTGCACACTTGTCTTCGCGCTGATCGGTTCTCCGTGGTCAGATCTCATGCTTAAGGCATCGACAGGGGCCACCATACTGATCCCCGTACTCCTGTACGGCATGATACTTATGGCCCGGGTTTTGAAAAAAGACCGTGAACGGCCGGACGATTCATCAGACATAAAGTAGTTCCGCCAGCTTCAGGACGGCCGTTTTCTCCGGCTGTCCTGATTTTTTCGTATTCTTTTCCATATTTTCCGTCTGTCTTTTTTTCAGGTATTCTTCCATCGAAATATTGGCCCTGATTTTTCCACTGCTGTCATGACGCATAAAATACCTCCTTTTTATCAAATCTCAGCCTTATATTATATTTTCGATGAGTTAAGAATATGCCTTAATTGTGTCCTCAGAATGGAGAATTTCTGAAATTTTTCTTATGCGTTTATTAAAATACCGAATTGCGCGGACGCAAAAATACCGGGAACCGACGCCGGTTCCCGGTATTCTCTGTGATTTGATTTTAACGGCTGCGGAAGATAATGTCGTCCCTTCCCGGTCCGTTGCTTATCATTGTAATCGGATAGCCGATCTCTTTTTCGATAAATTCAATGTAATTGCGGCAGTTTTCCGGCAGATCGTCGTAGTTTTTAATGCCGCGGATATCTGTTTTCCATCCTGGAAGTTTCTTAAATACCGGTTTTGCCTTCTCAAGAAGATGTGTAACCGGGAAATCCGTCGTTACTTTGCCGTCGATCTCATAGCCTGTGCATACCGGAATCTCATCCAGGTATCCGAGAACGTCAAGCACTGTGAACGCGACGTCCGTAGTTCCCTGCATTCTGCATCCGTATTTTGACGCTACGCAGTCGAACCAGCCCATACGTCTGGGACGTCCCGTGGTGGCGCCGAACTCTCCTCCGTCTCCGCCGCGTTTTCTCAGCTCATCCGCCTCTTCACCGAAAATCTCGCTGACAAACGCACCTGCGCCTACCGCGCTGGAATAAGCCTTGCATACGGTAATGATCTGTTTGATTTCATAGGGCGGAATTCCCGCGCCGATCGCGCCGTAAGCCGCCAGTGTGGATGAGGATGTAACCATCGGATAAATGCCATGGTCCGGATCTTTCAGGGAACCGAGCTGTCCTTCCAGAAGAATATTCTTTCCTTCCTTCAGCGCATTGTGAAGATAAAGCGATACGTCGCAGACATAAGGAGCGATCATATCTCTGTATCCTGTCAGTTCTTTATAGAGATCTTCCGGATCAATCAGCGGTTTGTGGTACAGATATTCCAGAAGCACATTCTTCTGTTCCGCAATGCGGACTGTTTTTTCTCTGAGAAGATCATCGTCAAAGAGCTCGCTTACCTGAAAACCGATCTTCGCATATTTATCAGAATAAAACGGAGCGATGCCTGACTTTGTGGAACCGAAGGACTTTTTCCCGAGTCTTTCTTCTTCGTACGCGTCAAAATTCTTATGATAAGACATTACGATCTGGGCGCGGTCTGAAACAAGAATCTTCGGCGTCGGTACTCCACGGTCCACAATAGACTGGATCTCATTGAAAAGAACCGGAATATCAAGAGCAACACCATTGCCGATTATGCTGGTCGTATGATCATAAAACACTCCGGACGGCAGTGTGTGAAGCGCAAATTTGCCATAGTTGTTTACAATCGTATGGCCCGCGTTTGCTCCGCCCTGAAACCGGACAATAATATCCGCTTCTTTTCCGAGCATATCCGTTATTTTGCCTTTACCTTCGTCGCCCCAATTTGCACCAACTACTGCTTTTACCATTTCAAAACCTCCTGCGTACTGCAATTGTAAATATTACAGGCCGGATCTCCTGCCGGCCGCCGTAAGAATTATACTATAATTTTCTCATTCTGTAAAATGTTATTTCTTTTTTATTGTATTTAAAATGAAAAAGTATTACAATAAAAGTCAGGTTCCGGATGCCCTTTTTCAGCACCTTTTCAGCAGAGAGGAGCATCTGCGGCAGTTCTTCCGCCTGCGGCCGGACTGCTGCTATCATCTTACAGAAAGGAGACGGTAATATTGAAGAAATTTCTGAAATGGTTCGGTATCCTTGCCGCGGCCGGTACAGCGATCGGACTTGTAATCGCGTATTTCTGCAAAAGCAGCGCCGATACAGGCGACGGGGACGGCTCTGAATTTACTGAAGATGAAGATTTTGATCTGGATGCGGATCTCAGACCCGCTTCTGACCGTGAATATGTATCCCTTGGAAAAAGCGTCGAAGAAGAACCGGATAAGCCGGAAAAAACGGAATAGAAATGATAAAAAGGAGTGCGGCGGCACTCCTTTTGTTCTTACTGACCGGTATCTGCAGCCGCGCCCCAGGCCTCTTTCAGACGGCCGGCGGCCATGCGGATATTTTCTTCGGTCATATTGGCATATCCGAGCAGTATAACTGCGTCTTTGTGCTTATTTCTTTCTTTTTTCCCTACATAATAACCGGAAAGGCCATATACCTTCACACTTTTTTTTGCAGCCGCGCGGATCAGCTCTTCCTCGGTTCTGCCGTCATGAAAATGCAGCAGAAGATGTACGCCGGCGTTTTCTCCGGAAACCGTAAAATCCGCTCCGATCTCTTTCAGACAGGAAAGAAGCAGGTCATGCCGGCTCCTGTAAAGCGCCCTTGTCTTGTTGAGATGCCTCTCGAAATACCCTTCTTCTATGAATTTCTGCAGGATCAGCTGGTCGACCCGGGACACGGTCGAACTTATAAATCCGCACCGCTCCTTATATCTGCGCAGCACCGGTTCCGGGAGAACCATATAGCTCATACGTATGGACGGAGCGATTGATTTTGAAAACGTGCCCACATAGATTACTTTTCCGCAGGCGTCATAACCCTGCAGCGCGGGAATCGGCTTTCCTTTATATCTGAATTCGCTGTCGTAATCATCTTCAATGATGCAGCGTCCTTCTTTTTCATTCGCCCATTTCAGCAGTTCCATTCTGCGCCCGGGAGGCATGACGATTCCAAGCGGATACTGATGCGACGGCATGACAAAGGCGATGTCGGCGCCGGACTTTCTCAGTTCATCCACCCGCATTCCTTTTTCATCCATATCGACGGTAATCACTTCATAAGACAGATTTTCAAAAAGCCGGTATGCCTGCCTGTATGTCGGATTCTCAAGCGCGGCCCTGTGTCCCTCGCCCATCACCGCGGCGAGCAGCATGAGCAGATAATCGTTCCCCGCCCCGACAATAATCTGTTCGGGCGTGCAGTTTACGCCTCTGGCCTGGTGAAGGTAGCTGCTGATCGCGCTGCGCAGTCCGTACTCTCCCATGGGATCGCCCAGCCTGAAAAGGCCGGCCCGGTCGTCGGTCAGACATTCTCTGGACAGCCTGCGCCATACATTGTACGGAAAGCTTTTCAGATCAACACCGTTCGGTGTAAAATCATAATCATATTGCTTTTCTCCGGATTTTTTTATCTCGGGTACGCGCCCGTCCGGCTCGGCCAGCCGGTACAGCCCGTCAAGTCTGGCGGCATAATATCCCCTGCACGCCCTGGCTTCTATATAGCCTTCGGACAGAAGCTGTTCGTACGCCATCTCTACCGTACTCCTGCTTACTTCAAGATGCCTGCTCAGGACGCGGGTAGAGGGCAGTTTTTCGCCGCTGGCTATCCTGCCCTCCTGAATTTCGCTTTTTATATACCGGTAAATCTGTTCATACAGAGGTATTTTTGATCCGGCTTTCAGATGTATCGTCAGTTCGTACATATTTACTCCGTTTTATTTTGGAAGCCGGAAAGAACTCTTGAGCGATACGATACGGTTAAATACAAGATGATCCGGCTTTGAATCTTTTGCGTCAATGCAGTAATATCCGTTGCGTACAAACTGATAACTGTCATATGCCGCGGCGCCGTCAAAACTCGGTTCTACCCAGGCGTCGCTGATCACTTTCAGAGAATCCGGATTAAGATTCAAAGAGCCGTCTTCTTTATTGTAAACGCCCTTTTCCTCGTCAATCAGATTCTCATAAAGACGTACTTCGGCTTTCTGCGCGTAAGGCGCCGGAACCCAGTGAATTGTTCCCTTTACCTTCCTTCCGGTAAATCCGCTTCCGGCCTTTGTCTCCGGATCGTAGGTGCAGTGTACTTCCGTAACATTGCCGTTTTCGTCCTTGACAAAGCTTACACATTTTACAAAATACGCATGCATCAGGCGCACTTCATTCCCCGGGAACAGGCGGAAATACTTTTTCGGCGGTTCTTCCATGAAGTCTTCTCTCTCGATGTAGAGTTCGCGGCAGAACGGAACTTTTCTCGTGCCGAGTTCTTCGTTTTCGAGGTTATTCGCCACATCCAGATATTCCACCTGGCCTTCCGGATAATTATCAATTACAAGTTTGATCGGATCGAGTACGGCCATCATTCTGGACTTCTTCATTTTCAGATCTTCCCGGATGCAGTACTCCAGCATCGCGTAATCCACAGAGCTCTGCGCTTTTGATACGCCGCAGAGATCAATAAACATTCTGATGGACTCAGGCGTAAATCCTCTTCTGCGGAGCGCGGCTATGGACACCAGCCTCGGGTCGTCCCATCCGTCTACAATTCCGTCTTCTACAAGTTTTTTGATATACCGTTTTCCGGTTACCACATTGGTCAGATAAAGTTTTGCGAACTCAATCTGCCTCGGCGGCGTCTCAAATCCGCATTCGCTGACAACCCAGTCATAGAGCGGTCTGTGATCCTCAAACTCGAGTGTACAGATGGAATGTGTAATTCCCTCGATTGCGTCCTCGATCGGATGCGCGAAATCATACATCGGATAAATACACCATTTATCTCCCGTATTATGATGGGACATATGAGCCACGCGGTAAATAATCGGATCTCTCATATTAATATTCGGGGAGGCCATATCTATCTTCGCGCGGAGAACCTTTTCGCCGTCCTCATATTTTCCGTTCTTCATTTCTTCAAAAAGAGCGAGATTTTCCTCAACGGAACGGTTTCTGTACGGACTTTCTTTTCCGGGTTCTTTCAGCGTTCCGCGGTATTCTCTCATCTCCTCGGCAGACAGGTCGCAGACGAAAGCTTTTCCTTTTTTGATCAGTCCGACCGCGCATTCATACATCTGGTCGAAATAGTCTGACGCGAAATACAGGTGATCGCCCCAGTCAGCGCCCAGCCACTGGATGTCTTCTTTGATTGAATCAACGAATTCCATCTTTTCTTTCGTCGGATTTGTATCGTCAAATCTCATGTGGAACGTGCCGCCGTATTTCTGCGCAAGTCCGTAGTTCAAAAGAATGGACTTGGCGTGTCCGATGTGAAGATATCCGTTCGGCTCGGGCGGGAACCGCGTGCACACGTGGTCGTATACGCCTTCCGCAAGATCCTTATCTATTTCCTGTTCGATAAAATTTTTTGAAACAGTTTCGTTTTCCATTGTCTCCTCCTCTGTCACTCATTTCATTCAAGTAATATTACCACAAATTATATCTGTCCACAAGAGCCGGCAAGCCGTTCCTTTAAAAGGAGAAATGCCTGTACGATAATCGCGGCGTGGTCCACCGCAATGCCGCCCCCGTCGGATACGGTATATTTCTTTTCCCTGATCAGACCCTTTGTCTCGCGCCTTACGACACGCGCTTTCAGTCGGATTCTGTTTTCAGCGTTTTCCGCGTTAAGAACATAACAAATCTCTGTCTCTTTTTCATTTTCCGAGCGGCGCTCCTCTTCCACGCTCACCCGGAACCATGCCGCGTCAGCCGCGTCGTCTCCCGCCCGCACCCGGATGCTTTCTTCATCAGTCAGCGCCATATATGCTGTTGTGATTACTCTTGTCCTCGGATCTCTGTCCCAGTCTCCGTAGCAGGCAAACTGTTCCACAGCAAGACCTTTTACTCCGGTTTCCTCCTCCAGCTCTCTGCGGGCGGTTTCCTCAAGATTTTCCTTCATGTCCGCGAACCCTCCCGGAAGAGCCCAGAAACCGATGCCCGGATGATTTTTCCTTTTTATGAGAAGAACCTTAAACGATGTGTTTTCTGTCAGCTTCCGGCCGCTGTACGAAAATACAACCGCGTCTGTCGTGCAGCCGGGCGACGGATAACGGCCGGGATCATATTCTTCAAGAAACTGTTCCAGTGTTTTTCCGTCGGAATTTTTCTCCCCGGTTCCGTAAAACGGTGTCAGATCTTTTAAAAATGACGGCATTGTATTCCTCCTGTCTTTCTGTCTGTTACGTGCGCGCGAAATATTTTCCCACATTTGACAGCAGTCTGGCGAAATGCAGGCACAGCGCGGGATCCGCGTCCGGATTGTTCTCTCTTACGTCATAATCCTGCACGCCGATAAACATCGTATGGGAAGCTTCCCAGTCCCGCTCAAGAACCGGAACAATATCTTCCGTATTATCGCATCCGATGCAGATAAAAATTTCAATGTTGTTTTTCATCGCATCAAAATACCTGTAAAATTCCGGGAGCCGTCCCCTCTCCACCAGCGCGATAAACTGTGTCAGTTTTTCCAGCTCATCTCTAAGTTTTCCTAGTTCTTCTCTTTTGATTTTCATATTAATTTCCCCCGAGCAGACCGCCGGGAAAACACCTTTGTATTATTTCAGTATACCATGGCTGTATTTCGTGAAAACGGAGATAAAAGCCTTAATTTATTGCATTTTTCTATTGACAACAGGATGTTCTGTAGTGTATATTATTTGTTGCGTGTGATATATAACGCATAAGCTGTCTTGGCGCAGTCGGTAGCGCGTCGCCTTGGTAAGGCGGAGGCCGGGGGTTCAAGTCCCCTAGACAGCTTTATTTTTTTACAGTTTTTCAGAATCTAGCAGAATGGTGAACGGGCCGTCGTTGATAAGGCTTACTTCCATTTCCGCTCCGAATATTCCGGTCTGTACCTCTGGTACAGATTTTTTACATTCGGAAATTATATATTCACATAATTTTTCCGCCATCTGCGGCGATCCCGCCTCGATAAAGCTGGGACGGTTTCCTTTCCTGCAGTTCGCGTAGAGGGTAAACTGAGAAACAAGAAGCAGTCCCCCGCCAACATCCGCCAGCGAAAGGTTTGTCTTCTGGTTTTCGTCCTCGAAAATACGCAGGCCCAGCATCTTCCGGATCATTTTATCCGCCGTCGCCTCTGTATCACTGTCTGATATTCCGATCAGGACGAGAAATCCTTTTCCGGTTTTTCCGACACATTTTTCATCCACGCGGACTTCCGCCTTTTTTACTCTCTGTATGACAAATCTCATCTTTGTCCCTCCAGTCTGTTTCTTCCGTGTTATTTTATATTGTCCGCCATCCTGCCGGCCTTTGCGCGGATCCGCTGCAGCGCATTGTCTACAGACTTCGGGCTTTTCTCCAGCAGCTCGGCAATCTGCCTGTAGTCTGTTCCCATGAGATGCAGATAAAGCACATGATTTTCCAGAGGGCTCAGTTTTTCCTTAAGCTGCTCAATAAACGCCTCTGTATACTCCCTGCTGAAATACAGGGCTTCCGGATCGTTCTCCTGTTCCGGCTCTATCGTGTCGATCAGCGGCATCTTTTTTCCGTCTTTCTGTATTTCGCTTTCCTCATACAGGGAAATATATGAATTCAAAGGAATGTGCTTTTTCCTTTTCGACGCTTCAATCGCGCTGTACATCTGACGTGAAACGCACAGTTCCGCAAAGTTCTGGAAAGACGCCCCCTGTTCCGGATCATAATCACGGACCGCCTTAATCAGTCCGATCATTCCTTCCTGGATCAGATCTTCGTTTTCTCCTCCGAGCAGATACATGGCGCGCGCTTTCTTTCTGACCACAGGCTTATACTTCACCATAATGTAGTCCATCACGCCCCTGTCCCCGTTCTGAAGCTCGCGGACGAGCTGTTCGTCCGTCATTCTCTCATATTTTTCCATAATCCGGTCCTCTTTTTTACTCTGCCTTAAGCCGCTGGCGCACAATCTCATACGCAAGCACACCGGCCGCCACTGAAGCGTTGAGAGAATCGATCTCTCCCTTCATGGGAACCGACGCGGTAAAATCACAGTTTTCTTTTACAAGCCTGCTTACGCCTTCCCCTTCATTTCCGATTACAAGTCCGACGGGACCGGTCAGATTTGTCTGATACATCAGAGTTCCGTCCATATCGGCGCACACGAACCAGAGTCCCTGCTTCTTGAGTTCTTTCATTGTACTCACAAGGTTTGTTACTTTTGCCACAGGCGTATAATTCAGGGCGCCGGCTGAAGTCTTTGCAACGGTAGCGGTAAGCCCGGACGCCCTTCTCTTCGGAATAATTACTCCGTGCGCCCCGGCAAGATTCGCGGTACGGATAATCGCCCCGAGATTATGGGGATCCTCTATCCCGTCAAGAAGAATCAGAAAAGGATCTTCTCCTCTCTCCCGCGCCAGATTCAGCATATCATCCACGCTGCTGTACTCATATGCCGCCGCAAACGCGACGGCCCCCTGATGCTTTCCTGTTTCCGAAAGGTGATTAAGGCGTTCTTTTTCTACGAAGTTCAGAACAATCCCTCTTTTTTTCGCCTCGCGGACAATTGTCCGAACCGGCCCGTCCTGACATCCGTCAAGGACAAAGAGTTTATCGATCGCTTTTCCCGAACGCATCGCTTCCAGCACGGCATTTCGTCCTTCTATGACAAGTGTCCGCCCGGTTTCCTCTCTTTTTTCCGTATTTTTATTTTCCTGCATTTTCCTGTTCCTTTTCTACTGCTGTTTTCTATTCTGTTCCGCGATCGTTGTCCCTCTTCTCAATACCCGCGAGCCCGATGGATATTAACTCGGTAAGCCTCTCGTATCTGTGTTCCAGATACAGATATCCGATCAGAGCCTCAAATCCGGTCGCCCGGCGGTAATCCGTAATCGACTGGTTTTTTGCCGCGGACACGCTCTTAACATTTCTTCCCCGCCGATAGACGGCATGTTCTTCCTCCGTCAGATGCTCCTGGATCCCGCGCATCATATATGACTGCGCGGAAGCCTGCACATAATGGCTTGTTTCTTCATGAAGCGCGTGTACCTGCCGGTTTCCCCGGGCCGCGACTCTTGTCTTAATCACAAGATCGAAAACGCAGTCGCCGATATACGCAAGCACCAGTGAAGAGCAGCTTTTTGCGTCCGCATGGCCGGTTCCCGGCATTCTGTCGATATAATACTCCAATCCGTGTTCTACGCTCTTTTCCATTTTACTCCTTCTCTTGTATCTTCCAGAATAATACCTTTTGCAAGAAGCTCCGCTCTGATCTCGTCCGCCCGCGCAAAATTTTTCTCTTTTCTTGCCGCCTGGCGTTCCTCGATCAGCGCTTCGATATCGCTGTCAAGCATTTCTTCTTTTCTGTCAATAATAATCCCGAGTACATCCGTAAGTTTTTCCAGTCTGTCATAAAGCAGACGGAGATATTCTGCCGAGCTGTCCCCGGCGGTATTTGTGTTAATGAATTTAACATATTCAAACACCGCGGCAATAGCGTCCGCTGTGTTGAAATCATCGTCCATTGCTTTTTCAAAGCTTTCTCTGTACAGTGCGGAGCGGGCATATTTCTCTTTTTCTTCCCCGGTCATGCACTCTGTCTTCGTATTTTCCATAAGGTATTTCAGATTCCCGGCCGCGGTTATGATCCTCTCCAGAGAATTTTTCGCCGCCTCCATCAGTTCCGCGCTGAAATTAAGCGGACTTCTGTAATGCGCGCTGAGCATAAAGAAGCGAAGTACCTGGAGATCATACTTCTCGCTTATTTCCCTTACCGTAAAGAAGTTTCCCAGCGATTTTGACATTTTGCGGTTGTCGATATTAAGGAATCCATTGTGCATCCAGTATTTCGCGAATTCTTTTCCGTTTGCCGCTTCGCTCTGCGCGATCTCGTTTTCATGATGAGGGAAAATAAGGTCCTCGCCGCCCGCGTGAATATCTATCTGTTCGCCCAGATATTTTTTCGACATTTCAGAGCACTCGATATGCCACCCCGGACGTCCCTCGCTCCATGGGGACTGCCATGCCGGCTCCCCTTCTTTTTTCGGTTTCCAGAGCACAAAATCAAGAGAATCCTCTTTTTCATCCTCGCCTGTCACAAGAAGAGACCTTCCGCCCGACTGAAGGTCGTCCAGATTTTTATGGGAAAGCTTTCCGTAATCTTTAAATTTGCGCGTCCGGTAATATACCGTCCCGTTTTTCTCATACGCGTATCCCTTGTCAATCAGTGTCTGAATCATTTCAACCATGCCGCAGATTTCCTCTGTTGCCAGAGGATGTTTTGTGGCGGGCTTTACATTCATTCCTTCCATATCTTTCCTGCATTCGGCAATATAGCGTTTGGAGACTTCATCCGCCGTAACGCCTTCTTCGATCGCCTTTTTAATTATTTTGTCGTCCACATCGGTAAAATTTGAAACAAAATTTACGTCATAGCCTTTATACTCGAAGTATCTGCGCACGGTGTCAAATACGATCATGGGACGCGCATTTCCGATGTGGATAAAATTGTATACGGTAGGCCCGCACACGTACATTTTAACCTTTCCCTCTTCCAGGGGGACAAATTCTTCCTTTGATTTTGTCATTGTATTATAAATCTTCATCTGCTGCTCCTTCCTTTTCTATGCATCTTATATTTTTTACCAGTTTTCTCAGCTGTGCATGGAGTCTGATATTTTCCTCCTGAAGACTTCTGATATCATTGAGCACCGGATCAGGAAGATGTATCTGATCCATATCTGTGCGTGGAATTTTTTTGTTATCCATCCTCACAATCCTGCCCGGCACGCCGACTACGGTGCAATTGGGCGGCACCTCTTCCAGAACGACTGATCCGGCTCCTATTTTTGAATTTTCGCCTATTGTAAACGAACCGAGAATCTTTGCGCCCGCGCTTACCATTACATTATCTTCCAGCGTCGGATGTCTTTTTCCGCTTTCTTTTCCCGTTCCGCCCAGGGTAACTCCCTGATAAAGCGTTACGTTGTCTCCGATGACCGTCGTCTCGCCGATAATCACGCCGCTGCCGTGGTCAATAAACAGCCCTCTTCCGATAGTTGCTCCGGGGTGAATCTCTATCCCTGTCTTTCTCGCCGCTCTCTGGGATATCCACCGCGCGAGAAAATAGTGTTTCTTCAGATACAGTTTATGGGCCAGACGGTATCTCAGTATGACCCTGAAGCTCGGATACAGAAATACTTCCAGGTTGGATTTGATCGCCGGGTCTCTCTCTCTGACCACCTGTATTTCTTCCCGAATATAAGATATAATTCCCATTCTTTTCTCCTCAAAATCACAGGAGCGGGTTTTTAAATCCCCGGCGTACTCAGACGATCTCATTTAAAAACACTCGCTCCGGTTTTATTATTTTTTTCATTTCCGATTCCAGATGATCTGTAAGGATCACGCCCTGCCTCTTTTTTATCTCTTCCGCAGGCGTTCCGCCAAACAAAAATTCCGTCAGCTCCGCAACCGGAATCACCCCTTCAGAATCTTCTGTCTCGCGGACATGAATTTTCTTCTCTCCCGGTTCGCTGCGAAGTCTCCAGATCCGGCTGTTCTGCGTGACAACAGGATCGATCACCGCGAAGGAACAGTTCAGTTCTTTTTCTTCATCCGTTTCAAGCGCTGCAAGAAACGTCTCAAGCCGGATCAGTCTGGCCATAATCACAGGCCGGTGACCGGTGCAAAATGCCGGGGGAGCGCCGTATATCCGCACCGGCTTCGAATTATCTTTTTGCATCGTCTGCGCGGCTGCGGCAAATGCTTCTTCATATTCCGGAAGATACAGCGGTTCCCGCACCTCCGGTTCTCCTTCATCGGCATACGCAAACATGCCTGTTATTTTGTTCCCGTCTCTTAAAATCTTTACTCCGCCCCGCTCGCTCTGCTGCTCCAGTATCATTGTTCTGTAATACTCATCGCTTCGCTCCGCGTAAATCTGCCACCTGCCGCTGAAATTTTCCTCAAAAAAATCCGCAAGCTGCCCGGCCTCCCATATCATTGCGTCGGAACAGCTGACGCCCGCGCTTTTATTTTCACTGCCCGGCTCAACGATTCCTGTGGCCTGCGAATAGATAAAACGGAAATCATAGGGGGTGTATATTGCTTCCGCAGCCGGCATGAGAAAGGCAAACGGCACCTTTTTGCCGTACATTTCCTGCATAACGCGGTGCAGCAGCGCGCCCATGTACCCGCGGCTGCGGTATTCTTCCTGAGTCGCCACGGCGACAATATAATATGACGGGAAAACATTTGCGCCGATCCGTACTCTGTACGGATTCAGATGCAGCATGGAACGGATGTCTCCGTCCTCCTCCACGACATAAATCTGATTTTCCCGCGCCTTTACGTAATAATAATAGTCCAGAAATTCCTTTGTATCTTCCGGGAAAACTGTCTCCCAGAGTCTGCGGGTTTTTCCGTTTTCTTCCTGTTCAAGCTTCCGAAGATTCATTCCGGCTTTCTCCCTGCGCATCCGCCCGCTTCCGCCCGGCATCCGGCACAGTTTCCGACCATATCTGCGGCATCCGTGCTTGCGTAATTCGTATATTTCTCAATCATACACACCGCGTGAGCGGAAATGCCCTCCCCGCTCCCGGTAAACCCGAGCCCTTCTTCGGTTGTCGCCTTGACATTTACCTGTCCCTTCTCAAGCTTAAGGGCTTCTGCAATATTTCCGGTCATCCTGTCTATATAAGGCCTCATCCTGGGACGCTGCGCGATGATCGTGGCGTCTATGTTCTCAATCACATATCCTTCCTGATCCAGCAGTTCGCCGACGGTCTCCAGAAGCTTCATACTGGAAATGCCCCTGTAAGCCGGATCCGTATCCGGAAAATGTTTTCCGATATCTCCAAGCGCCGCCGCTCCGAGAAGCGCGTCCATAATTGCGTGAAGCAGGACGTCGGCGTCCGAGTGCCCGAGAAGCCCTTTTTCAAAAGGGATCTCAACTCCTCCTATAATCAGTTTTCTGTCTTCTGTTAATCTGTGAACGTCATATCCCATGCCTGCGCGCATTTTAATTCTCCTTATTTTCCTGATCTGTCTCTGCTTCATCCGGCTGAACGTTTTCAGCTTCTTCATCCTGCTCCTGTACGACGGTTTCTTCCTCCGCCTCTCCTTCCGCCGCGATCCACAGATCTTCAATCTTCTCGATTACTCTTGTCTCAGCAGCGAAAGCGGCGCCTCTTTTAAATGAAAGAATATTGTCGGGCATATCGGGGGATTTTTCCGGATAAGCCTCCGGTTTTTCCGGCTTTATATCCTGTTTCTTCCGGACGCCCGCGCTTTCACTCGTCTCCGTCTCATCCTGCGCGCCGCGGTCAGTTCTCTTTTTCATAAACTTAAATGAAAAACCTGTAATTCTCTTCAGTGAAAACAGTCCGTATGCAAGTCCGGCAACGATCATAACGACCGAAGCAAGGACCAGCAGCCGTTCATTATTCGGATTTGCTTTTGAAACCTGAATCCAGAGACTTGTTCCGATAAATACAAGATAACATCCCAGTAGTATTCTGAGCACATCCCCGCCTTTTTTATTCATGCCGCTTATCCTCCGTAACTCTCTCTTCAAGGCGCCCGAATCAGATATCTCTCTGCCATATCCGCGCCTTTGCAATGTCTTTCTCTATTTTATCACACTCAAAATGGTAAAACCACCCTGATAAAGCAAAAACGCCGGATAAATCCGGCGCCGAACGAAATAGCGGAAACTGGATTCGAACCAGCGACACTACGGGTATGAACCGTATGCTCTAGCCAACTGAGCTATTCCGCCGTATTGAATTGTGATGGGGCCTATAGGGCTCGAACCTATGACCCTCTGCTTGTAAGGCAGATGCTCTCCCAGCTGAGCTAAGACCCCATACTTTCTACCGGTTAAAAACTTTCCTGTCCTCAACCCGCTTTGCTATTATACTATTATCCTTCGCCAAATGTCAACACCTTTTTTTATTTTTTCTGTCGGGCGCGCTCCGGCCCGGTTACGGCCGGATAAAGAGAGAAGCCGGGCGAAAAAGCACCGGCTTCTCTCATATATTATTCCGGACAAAAAGAACTAACTGAAGTATTTAACTCCTGATTCAAATATTTTCATGTCCTGTTCTCCATATATATTAATGGCGACAGAATCTCCGCGGCGCTCCGAATGCGCCATCTTCCCGAGTACACGTCCGTCCGGGCTTGTAATGCCTTCGATCGCGCAGTATGAACCGTTTATATTCCACTCCTCATTCATACTGATATTTCCTTCCGGATCGCAGTACTGTGTCGCCACCTGTCCGTTTGCGAACAGTCTTTCCAGCCATTCTTTATCCGCTACAAATCTTCCTTCTCCGTGGGACGCGGGATTTGTATATACGCCTCCGAGTTTTGCCTCCATCAGCCACGGCGATTTGTCTGTAACCACCTTGGTATAAACCATCTTCGAAATATGGCGGCCGATTGTATTGTAGGTCAGTGTCGGAGAATTGTCCGTCTGGCCGGTAATCTTCCCATAAGGTACAAGTCCGAGCTTGATCAGCGCCTGGAATCCGTTGCATATTCCAAGAGCAAGGCCGTCTCTTTCATTGAGAAGCTTCTCAACGGCTTCTTTCATCCGCGCGTTCTGGAACGCGGTCGCAAAGAATTTCGCGGATCCGTCCGGCTCATCTCCCGCGCTGAATCCGCCCGGGAACATGATCATCTGCGCCCGGCCGATAGCCTGCTCAAACTCTTCCACTGAAGAACGGATGTCCTCAGCGTTCAGATTGCGGAATACTTTTGTAATCACCTTCGCGCCGGCGCGTTCAAATGCGCGCGCGCTGTCATACTCACAGTTTGTTCCCGGGAATACAGGAATAAACACGCAGGGCTGACCGATTTTGTGGCTGCAGATGTGAACGTCGGATGTATGGAACGGTTTTTCCTCCACCTTCTCGTCACAATCCGCAGAAGATTTTGTGGCGAAAACACTTTCCAGTGTGCCTGTCCATGCGTTAAGCGCCTCGTCGATGCCGATCCGGGCATTGCCGTATTCAAAGCAGTTTTCATCTGTCACTTCACCGATCACTGTATAACTGATCTGAAGATTTCCAACCTGACCGTCTTCGACTTCCGCGATCAGGTCTCCGAATGCCGGTGCGAACATATCCCGCGGATCCATACTGTGCTCAATCTTCACACCCATTTTATTTCCGAACGCCATCTTGCTGACGCCGGCAATCACGCCGTGACGGTCAAGCGCGTACGCGGATACAATGCGTCCCGCCCGGATATCTTCCGTGAATTTCCCGTACTGTTCCATAATTTTTCCGTATACGGGAAGGTCGTAACCGTCTCTGTCCGCCCTGAGCCACACAAGCTTATTTCCGGGCTTTTTCAGCTCCGGAGTAATAATCTCCTGCTGATGCGCCATATCAACCGCAAATGACACAAGTGTCGGCGGCACGTCGATATCCTGGAAAGTTCCGGACATACTGTCTTTTCCGCCGATCGACGGAAGGCCGAATCCGATCTGAGCCGCATACGCTCCAAGCAGCGCCGCAAAAGGCTGGCTCCAGCGCTTCGGATCTTCTGTCATTCTCCGGAAATACTCCTGGAACGTAAAGCGGATTCCGCTGTAATCTCCTCCGGCTGCGACAATCTTCGCCACTGATTCCACAACCGCGTAAACCGCGCCGTGATACGGACTCCAGCTTGAAAGATATGGATCAAATCCGTAGCTCATCATGGACACGCTGTCTGTCGTGCCGTTCTGAACCGGAACCTTCGCCGTCATCGCCTGGATCTCGGTCAGCTGGTATTTGCCGCCGTGCGGCATGAATACGGAGCCTGCGCCGATCGAACCGTCAAACATCTCCACAAGGCCTTTCTGGGAACATACATTAAGGTCTCCCAGAACAGCAAGCCATTTTTCTCTTACGTCTGATATTTCTTCTCTCCGGAAAAGGCTTCCGCTCCGGTCCGGAATTTCCACCTCTACGGAAGTCTCCTGGTGAGCTCCGTTCGTATCCAGAAATGCGCGGGATATATTGACGATCTCTCTGCCTCTCCACACGAGTACAAGCCTGGGATCTTCCGTTACCACAGCGACTTCCGTCGCCTCAAGGTTTTCTTCTTTCGCGTATTTCATAAACTGATCCGCGTCTTTCGGATCAACGACAACAGCCATTCTCTCCTGTGATTCAGAAATAGCGATCTCTGTCCCGTCAAGTCCGGCGTATTTTTTCGGAACTTTATCCAGTTCCACCCTGAGCCCGGGAGCCAGCTCCCCGATCGCGACAGATACTCCGCCCGCGCCGAAATCATTACATTTTTTAATCAGGCGGCTTACCTCTTCTCTCCGGAAAAGGCGCTGGATCTTTCGCTCTGTAGGCGGATTTCCTTTCTGAACCTCCGCTCCGCACGTCTCTATCGACTCCTCCGTGTGAACCTTGGAAGATCCTGTCGCTCCGCCGCAGCCGTCGCGTCCCGTACGTCCGCCCAGAAGGATGATAATATCTCCCGGATCTGAATTTTCACGGATAACGGCACGTCTGGGAGCCGCGCCGAGAACAGCGCCGATTTCCATACGTTTCGCGACATAATCCGGGTGATAAATCTCTTTTACAAGTCCTGTGGCAAGCCCGATCTGGTTGCCGTATGAACTGTAGCCGTGCGCCGCGCCGCGGACAAGTTTTTTCTGGGGAAGCTTGCCTTTAAGCGTATCTTTCACAGAACCGGTCGGATCTGCGGCTCCCGTCACGCGCATCGCCTGATATACATAAGTACGTCCGGAAAGCGGATCACGGATCGCTCCTCCGAGGCAGGTCGCGGCGCCGCCGAACGGTTCGATTTCAGTCGGATGATTGTGTGTCTCGTTTTTGAAATTAATAAGCCACTCTTCTTCTTTTCCGTCGACACTGATGGGGACAACAATGCTGCATGCGTTAATCTCGTCCGATTCTTCCTGATCTTCCAGCTTTCCTTCTCTTTTCAGTCTGCGCATTGCCATCAGAGCAAGATCCATAAGGCAGACAAACTTGTCTTCTCTTCCCGCGAAGATCTCGCTGTGATCCTTCAGATATTCCTTATACGTATTTTCAATCGGTTCTCTGTAATCGCCCTCATCAAAAACCACATCTTTGAGTTCTGTGGAAAATGTCGTATGGCGGCAGTGATCCGACCAGTAAGTATCCAGCACCCTGATCTCCGTCATCGTAGGATCGCGGTGTTCCTCACCGCAGAAATATTTCTGAATATGAAGGAAATCCTGAAACGTCATTGCAAGGCCGAGCGAATTATAAAGTTTTTCGAGTTCGTCTCCCGGCATATCTTTAAATCCGTCAAATGTAATAATATCCGCCGGCTCATCAAATACGGTCACAAGCGTATCCGGCTTTTCCGGAGCCGCTTCTCTTGAATCGACAGGATTGATGCAGTGGTTTCTGACTGCGGAAAGCTCTTCCTCCGAAATGGTTCCTTCTATTACATAGGTCGTCGCGGTACGGACTACAGGCTCTTCGTCTTCTTTAATAAAACGGATGCACTGCTCCGCGGAATCCGCGCGCTGGTCAAACTGTCCGGGAAGGTATTCCACAGAAAATGATCTGCTGTTTTCTCCGGCCGGGAACTCTTCCCTGTAGAGAATGTCAACCGGCGGCTCAGCGAACACGCCCCTGCACGCTTTTTCAAAAGTATCGTCTGAAATATTCTCGACATCATATCGAATCAGAACCCGGACATTTTCAACATCCCGGATTCCGAGATAATGTCTGATCTCATGTCTCAGTTCTCTGGCCGCAACGGCATATTCCGGTTTTTTCTCAACATATACGCGTTTTACACCACTCATTATATCTCTCCTTTTCCATACATCTATTGAAAACTGTCTGATTGTATCGTACCACACTTTTCATCATAAGTACAATTAATATAACTTAAATATCTGATAAGCAAGACTAATTATCCTGTCTGTTTTTTATTTTTCTTCGCGGCACATCTGTCCGATATGATGCCTGCGGCGAGCAGAACCGCAAGTCCCGCCGCAAAAATGACGCCTGTTCTCAGAACCATGTCGGCAAAAAGCCCTTCCGGCAGCATACGTATCATATAATCTTCCGCGGGATCAAACAGCCACAGATCATTGTCAAAGAAAATATGATGAAATTTGACAAATACCGCGTTAAAATCAACGGCTGCGGCCGCTCCGAACAA
>CALWKB010000003.1 GCA_944381125.1 uncultured Mediterraneibacter sp.
CCAGGTCAGAGGTAAATGAGATCGAGAAAGAGATGAGTCAGATCTTTGTAAAGAACGGATTATATCCGGTGTCTACGGTGATCAGCACATATGGACTTGATATTTTCCGGACGGAGTCACAGGAAACACTGGAGATTCTTCTGGGGGCAAGCGTCCTGGTGGGCGCGCTTACCATTTCCGGAATCTGTATGAGCATCATCACGAAATTAAACCGGAACTTGAAGCGATATGGTGTCGAGATTATGAACGGGCAGTCCGTTGGCACGATTCTGGCAGCGTTTCTGCTGGAAATCCTGCTTGTAATCGCTGCCGCCATGATGTTTACCGTATGGAAATTTATGGAGCTGATTCAGCTGAATCCGGTGTTTCTGCTGGTGATCCTGGCATTGGCGCTGTTTTCCGTGCTGATCGTATCGGTAATATTTATCCGGAAACTTTTGAAGGTTGATATCGAAGAGATCATAAGGAGTGAGGAATAGTGGCATACATAGAAGCAAAAGATATTCATAAAACGTTCGGTAAAGGAGATGCCGCGGTTCATGCGCTCCGGGGAGTATCTCTTTCGGTGGACAAAGGTGAGATGATAGCCGTTATGGGAAAGAGCGGTTCCGGCAAGTCTACGCTTCTTAATATCCTGGGCGGCCTGATGACTATGGATGAAGGCGAGCTGTATGTGGACGGGAAGAAGGTAGATTTCCGGAAAAAGAAATATCTGCTCAACTACCGCCGCAGAGAAGTGGGATTTGTGGTTCAGTATTTCGCTCTGATTGATGATATGAACGTATATAAGAATGTTTCTTTGCCTTTGCGATACCAGGGAATTCCGAGAGCAAAAATTAAACAGAGGACAACAAAAATGCTCCGGCATCTGGGGATTGAAGAAAAGGCAAAGGCTTATCCCAGTGAGCTGTCCGGCGGTCAGCAGCAGAGGGCGGCAATTGCAAGGGCACTTGTTAAAAATGCCAGAATTATCCTGGCGGATGAGCCCACCGGGGCGCTGGATGAGGGCACCGGGGATGATGTGATGAAGCTGTTCCAGCGTCTGAAGAAGAAGGACAGAGCGATTATTATTGTAACCCATGACAACAAAGTGGCAGAGTATTGTGATCGGGTCGTGTATCTGCGGGACGGGATGAATGCGAGGAGGAATATGTAATGAAAAAGAAATGGATTGTGATGATTGTAGTGTCAATGCTGGCTGTCCTGTTCGCGGCCTGCGGAAAAGATTCCAAAGATTCTGCTGACGATCAGAAAGACGGCACTACCTTGGAAGATCTGGAGTCTTATCTTCTGGATGAAGGCGTGCTGTCCGGGGAAAAAGCGGAGGCGGATGCGGAACTGATGAGAGCGGAAGACGGCGTGAAGTATGAGAATTCCAATGTTGAGATTTATGAGTATGATATAAATTCCGATACGTATAATAGTCTGGCAGAAGGAGCAAGCATAGGATTTGATAATGCAGGTCCTTTTTCAGCGAAGGCTGTAAACGGGAAATATGTCCTGATCGCGACTGGAGAAGTGTCGCAGGAACTTGTGGACGCATTTAAGAATTTTAATAGATAAGAACCTTACCGGGCCGGGAATCCCTGAGCGGACTCCCGGTCTTTTTATGCGCCCGGCGGGCGCACGTTCTAACGGGTGAAAGTCCCAGATCCGCCCGGTAGTGGGAAAGTGTAGCCAATGGCAAGGGCGTCATCGTGAGAAAGGGGGCTGAAGGAAGCCGGAGGCAAACTACTGGCCTGTAAAAGTTGTCCGGATAGGCTGTGAAGCGTGGATGAGGTTGCAAAACAAACTAGACACTTTTCCTCAGTCGTATCAGGAACGGGCCGAAGGAAGATATGCCGGAAAAGGATACCGGCAATTACTCATAGATAATTATATTGCTATCTTCAAGATTGATGAATCAAAGAAAACCGTTCATGTTGTGACTGTACAGTATCAGGGGCGGAATGTATAAAGAAGAGCCAGAGGAATGAAGAAATACTCTGGCTCTTCTTCTGTCTGAAGACAGGCAGGATTTCCTTTTATACCAGAAGCTCGAAACAACTATAAAAGAGAAGCGTTATGATAAAGCAAACTCGGGAAAAGAAAGATGGAATTTTTTAATAGATTGATACAAGGATACAGAAAAGATACAGTTCTTATATATTATAAAAATACAAAAAAAGATATGTAAGAAAACCGGCGGCGCTGAAAAATCAAACGAACGCCGGAAAGAAAGGAAGTGAAGTGCTATGAAAAAAAAGATCTCATTATTATTAACCGCATTCCTGCTGGGAGCGGCGCTGTCAGCCTGTGGAAGCAATACAGAAGAAAAGCCGGGGAACGAAAATACAGCCGGGACTTCTGTGGAAGAACAGGTATTGGTGTACCGAAGTAATACCACCCTGGCTGATCTGGAGGCATATCTTCTCGAAAAGGGCGTCCTGGATGGAGAGAGAACAGAAGTAGACGCAGAGAAGGTCGGAGCGGTCGACGGGTTTGGCTATCAGGATTCCAATGTGGAAATCTATGAATATGATACGGACTCCTCCGCATATGACGCACTGGCAACAGGAGGCTGTATCGGCTTTACTTTTCCTGAAACAGAAACCAGACCTGCCGAAACAGTAGGCCCCATCTCAGCCGAAACTGTAAACAGGCAGTATGTTATGATAGCGACCGGTGATGTTTCCAGAGAACTTCGGAATACATTCGGAAACTTCGACAGATAAACTGAGATATTACACACCTTTCATCAGGGGCCGGATAGAGATTCCCCATATCCGGCCCCTGGAATTATCCAGCGTTGTGAACTCAAAATAAATCATAAAATAAAATACTTGCAAACTATATACATTCAGCGTATAATAAGTTGACATAAAAGATCGGGACAACGATTGTTTTATTCTTCAACAGGTTCTGCAGGAGAGCGGTTTTTCGTTCTCCTGATCAGGTAATTCAAGGCCATTCGGCCAGAGGGATTCAAAGATTTAATAAAGTAAGCGCCAAAAGAATATCGGTGAGGGATATATGGAGCGCGGCAGTTACTGTCTGTCAGCTTGTTTTTCCTGCTATATATTGCTACAATGACAGTAGAGACCGTCTTTCATGTATCCTCAGTCAGGAAAGGAGAAGTACATGAAAGACAAAAAAGAACAAGGCAGCAGCAAAGTTAATCAGATTCGGAACACAAAGGTAAAGGACAGCGGGGCGAAACTGATTTTTGATAATCATATTTTATGCGCCCAGTTTTTGAGAGGTTATACAGACGTAGAACTGTTGAGAGACATACAGCCGGAGGATATTGAAGATATATCTGAACGATTTCTGTGGATGTGGCAGGAAGGGAGAGACTCCGACTCTGTAAAGAAAATTTATTTGAAAAGAGCAGCAGAAGAAGAAACGCTGTATCTTATTGCCTTGATCGAACATCAGTCGTCTGTAGATTACGATATGGCTTTTCGAATCCTGAGATATATTGTACAGGTGCTGACAGATTATGCGGATGAACAGGAGAAAAAGCAAAAATCAGTTACGAAAACAAAAGAGTTCCGTTATCCGCCGATTCTTCCTGTAGTTTTTTATGATGGTATAGGGAACTGGACCGCCGAAACAGATTTTAAAGCCCGAGTGTATTTGAATGATGTGCTGGGAGATTTTATTCCGGATTTCAGATACTTGGTAGTGCCATTGTCAAAGTATACGAATCAGGAACTGGTGGATAAAGGGGACGAACTGTCTCTGATTATGTTGATTGATAAACTCCGGAATGCAGCAGATTTTCAGAAGCTTAAGGATATACCGGCAGAATATTTTGAAAGTATCAGCAAAAATTCTCCGGAATCAGTATTAAAGTTGATTGGCAAAATCATATCAGTATTGTTGCTGCGGATGAATGTTCCGAAAGAAGAAGTGGCGGATTTTACAGATCGCGTGGAACGGAGGGATTTTACGATGCTGTTTGAAAATTTTGAAACATATGATGTGCAGGAAACGAGGAGAATCAGTAAAGCCGAGGGAAAGGCAGAGTTTATACTGGAACTTCTGGAGGATATCGGAACAGTTCCGGAAGATGTGAAGGCAAGGATTCTCAAAGAAAGGGATCTGGATACTCTGGGGCAATGGCGCAGGGCGGCCGCCCGGGCGGAGTCAGTAGAACAGTTTGCGGCTGAATGTCTTG
>CALWKB010000004.1 GCA_944381125.1 uncultured Mediterraneibacter sp.
CTAATGATTTAACTTTCCATGAGCATTCTTAATATTTTTGTAAAGGTTGCCGAAACCTTCCGCGGATGGCTTCCTCGCCGCTCTCCAGGCGGTTTTTCAGCTCGTTTTCGGTAATCCGGAACCGGGACGGTAGTTTGACAGTTGAATAATAGAAAAATACCTTGCAGGCCTTATAGTACCTGTATTTTTTTGTCAAATTTTTTGTTTTTGTATGTACTTGTTTGTAATAGTGTGTTATAATAAAAAGAAAAGGGGTTTTTTTATCATGTATATTGCAATTACAGGTAGTAAAAATAATAAAGACATGTACATTTACCGATCATTTCGAAAAGAAGATGGGAAGGCCTCTTCTTGCATTTACAAAAAGCTTGGAAAGTACAACACGCTTTTAAAACAATTCGATGGTGATGCAGATAGATTGATGGCCTGGGCCAAAAACGAGGCAAAAAAAGAAACCGAACTCTACAATCAGAAAAACGGAAAAGTATCTGTCGATTTTTCCCAGGGGGCATATATCACGAAGAATGAACAGCGCCTCTTTGGTGTCGGCTATCTCTTCCTTCAGTCTCTTGTTACCGGGCTCCGCCTGGATAAGATCTGCCGGTCGATCAAAAGACGCCATAAGTATCAGTATGACCTGCACGCTATTCTTACGGATCTGGTCTATTCCCGCATCCTGCATCCTTCCAGCAAACGTAAAAGCTATGAGTACTGCAAGACACTGCTGGAGCCGCCAAAGTATCAGTTACAGGATGTTTACCGTGCCCTTTCTGTCATTGCTGCGGAATCCGATTTTATACAGAGTGAGCTCTACCTGAATTCTAACTTTGTCCATCCCAGAAACAAAAAAATCCTCTACTACGACTGTACAAACTTCTATTTCGAGATCGAGCAGGAGGACGAACTGCGTAGGTACGGCAAAAGCAAGGAACACCGGCCAAATCCGATCGTGACTATGGGATTGTTCATGGATGCGGATGGGATCCCTTTATCCTTCGATATTTTTCCCGGAAACCAGAATGAACAGACCACTTTAAAACCACTGGAACAAAAGATCATCCGGGACTTCAACTGCAGCGAATTCATTTTTTGCTCGGACAGCGGATTAGGCTCCCTTAACAATCGCCGGTTCAACAGCTTCGGCCGCAGGGCTTATGTAATCACACACTCTCTGAAAAAAATGAAAGAGGAAGAACGGAAAATAGCAATGAATCCGACACAATTCCGTAAGATAGGATCGCAGAAGTTTATCGATCTCCGTACACTGGATGAAACGGATGAAGAGGTTTACAACTCTGTTTACTACAAGGAATACCCCCTTGTAACAGGAGATATGGACGAGACACTGATCGTCACCTATTCTCCGAAATACGCCGCTTACCAGAGAAAGATCCGCGAAGGTCAGATTGAACGCGCGCAAAAGATCCTGAATTCACCAGGGAAAAAGAGGACAGGGAAAAATCCAAACGATCCAATGCGCTTTGTAAAACGCACGACGGTTACTGCCGATGGAGAAGTAGCTGAAAAAAACGTGTATGATCTTGACCGGGAACAGATTGAAAAAGAAGCGATGTATGATGGATTCTACGCAGTCGTGACCAACCTGGAAGGGGATGTCAGCGAAATTATCCGGATCAATCAGCAGCGTTGGCAAATCGAGGAAAACTTCCGTATCATGAAGGACGAGTTCGCCTCCCGCCCAGCCTATGTCCGCCGGGAGGACCGGATTAAAGCTCATTTCATGACCTGCTATATCAGCCTGATCGTTTACCGGCTTTTAGAGAAAAAAATCGGTGGAGAATTCACCTGTGACCAGATCATCCAAACCCTGCGGTCTATGAATATGACCCTTATAAATACTGCCAGTAGTTATATTCCTTCCTATACCCGCACAGAACTCACAGATGCACTGCATCAGGTTTTTGGTTTCCGTACAGATTTCGAGATCATTACGAAATCCGCTATGCGGACGATTATTAAAAACACAAAAAATGTGCAGAAAATAGAAATATAGCACATATCGATGCAAGATAGAAAACGGCTACACTGCCCATATTTGCTGGGTTTGTAGCCGTTTTTTACTCTTTCAACTGTCAAAGATGGGATTATAACGGGTACTGGCGTTTTTGTAAACCACGCATCGCACGGAAACTGCACTTCCCGCGCAGAATCCGCGTTTCACATCCGGAATCCGCGCTCAGGATTTTAAAATTTCAAACCAGTGTCTCTAAAATCTCCAGCGATTTAAATTTTTTATCCACATAAATATCCATCAGTTCTCTCATAACACTCCCCAGCTGTCTCAGCACCTGTTCCGTTACATTAAATGTATACAGTTTTTCAATTCTGCTGCTTTCAATAAACTGCATGCAGAATAATGTTGAATTGTCCAGGGCGATGCCGCCTTTCACCGCGGAGCCGCACTCGCTGCAGACAAGCCCGCCTTTCCGCGCGCTGAACACGGCCGGGCGCTCTTTGTCCCCGCACAGAACACACTGGAACACCTGCGGAGCCTGCCCATTGACGCACAGGCTTTTCAGCTCAAATATGTACCGGACAAGCAGATTTGGAATGTGCGGATTCAGCAGCGCTTTCATGGACTGATACAAAAGCCCGAGCATTTCCCGCTCGTCGTTAAATTCTTTTGTATAATATCCGGCAATTTCGAGAAAATAAAAACCATAGTAGGCGCCCTCGATGTCCTTTCTCAGCTCCGCAAAATAATTTGTAATATTCGCCGACTGGATCGTATAGGAAGTGCGGCCCTCAAACATTGTAAATTCTCCGAAAGACATTGGATTCACCGCCCCGACCAGCGGACTGTTCGGGCGTCTGGCGCCCTTTGCAAAAGCAGATATTTTCCCCTGCTCTTTAGTCAGTATAACCACCCGCCGGTCATATTCGCCGACAGGCGCCGTGGACAGCACCATCCCTGTCAGTACAATCTGATTCACGCTTTTCCTTTCCGTCCGGGGAAAATCTCGCGACCTCTCTCCCGGGCTGATTCATTTTATAACTCAAATAATCCTCTATCTTTCCCGTCATCATAAACTGATCCCAGTATGCTTCCTTCATCGGCTCACCTCTTCTTACGTGTCTTATTCTTCTGATATATTTTAGGTTGTCCGATTCAGAAGGCTCTATACCCCGCAAAAAATACCAGGCCTTTTTCCCGGGAAAGCCTTGACAGCCGCCTGCAGTACGGCTGATTGTTCCGGTTCATTATAACACCGGGCGGACATTCCCGCCAGATATTATCTTTGCGTTCCGTCGTCTTCCCGCTCCGCAAGTCCGTCATTGCACTTGCGGATAATCCATGATCTTCCCGGCGTTTTATTTTCTGAATATTCTGTATATTTATATTATATGTATTTTTTATCAGATTTCCTATTGACATATCTGGAATTATAAGTTATTATAGTTACATCAAAAGAAAAGGAGGACGGACCACCGAAAACTTAATCGTAACTCCAATAATTTAAGAAAAGAGAGGTAAAGTCCAATGGGAAAGTGATTAACAACCGGAAAACACTATTCAGAAGAATAGTTTTACATAGATAAAATAAAATAAGGAGGGCAAACCAATGGATGGCATAAGCTGAAAATCCACTGTACGAAAATCAGATCAGTACAGTGGATTTTTATTTTGCTTTTCTATTCTTCTTCGCGGTATCCGAAATTCTTCATCAGATAATCGCTGTCCCTCCAGTTTTTCTGCACTTTTACCCAGAGCTTCAGATTAACCCTGCATCCCAGCATTTTTTCAATCTCATAGCGGGCGGTGCTTCCTATTTTCTTCAGCATGCTTCCCTGCTTCCCGATGATAATGCCTTTGTGGGAATCCCTTTCGCAGATAATTGTAGCGTCAATATGCATTACTTTCTTTTCCATCTTCATCCGGTCAATCGCCACCGCGATTCCGTGGGGAATCTCCTCATTTAAGCAGTGCAGCGATTTCTCCCGGATCAGCTCCGCAACGATCTGGCGCTCCGGCTGATCCGTGACGGTATCTTCATCATAAAACTGCGGGCCGTACGGAAGATATTTCAGAATCACTTTCACCAGTTCGTCCGTATTATCCCCCGTGCGCGCGGATACCGGAACAATATCGGCAAAATCATATTCTTTCCGGTAAACGTCGATGGCCGGAAGTATCTCCTCCCGCTTCACCATATCTGCTTTGTTAATCACGAGAACAACCGGCGTCTTCACTCTTTTCAGCTGTTCGATAATATGCCGCTCTCCCGCTCCGATAAATGTTGTCGGCTCCACAAGCCAGAGTACGACATCCACTTCATTAAGAGAACGTTCCGCGATATTTACCATATATTCGCCCAGCTTATTTTTCGCTTTATGGATGCCCGGAGTATCCACAAATACGATCTGACCTTCTTCCGTCGTCAGAACCGTCTGAATCCGGTTTCTGGTCGTCTGGGGCTTATTTGACGTAATCGCTATTTTCTGGCCGATCAGATGATTCATCAATGTAGATTTCCCTACATTCGGCCTGCCGATCAATGTTGCAAATCCAGATTTATATTTTTCGTTCATTTTCCCTCCAGAAGAGACGGCGGGACAGTTCGCCGTCTCTTTTCAGCTAAGTGTTCTTACTTCGTCAAACAGCTGCGTCTGCTGTTCAATCTTTTCCTCGCTTCCGATCACACAGATCAGTCCGTCTTCAAGCACGGCGCTCACAATGTCCGCGAGAGCACGGATATCTTCCTGGCCTGCGTCAAGGATCTGAGCCCGTTCCTGACGAAGCATTTCTTCAGTCACATGATTCATATACAGATTCATGGAACGGCTTCCTTTCGCCGCCGGATTCATCGGACGGTCCAGATTGCTCATGGTTCCGATAATGAATTTGTTCATGTCTCTGTCTTCCACCGCAAAGTTTTTCAGATAATTCACGACGCCTTCATAGACTTCCAACGTCTTTTCCAGATTCGGGTCGCGGTAGGAGACAAGATATCCTTCCCCGGCCCGGTTAAAATTGCTCATGCAGCCGTACGCTCCGCCTTTTACACGGATATTCTGCCACAGGTAGTCATAGCTTAAGATCACTTTCAAAATCTGCAAAGCTCCGGTATACTCCCTGCCTTTATCGATAAAGTTTCCGCATCTCGCCACATACTGGACTTTTGATGATGTTTTGAATCCTTCATTGCGCTTCCTGCAGTGAATTACACATGCCGTATCCTGTTTCTCATCTGCATGGTTCAGACTTCCTCTGACCGCGGCCAGAGCGTCCAGCGCCGGCGCAAGCCCTTCCTCTGATGAAGTGTAACTCATCATCATGTTGTCCGCGCGGAAAACTCTCCGGGAAATTTCTTTTAAATTCCGGATCAGTTCTTCTTTGCGGCCGTCAAAGTCTTCTTCAATCTCCTTTACTTTTTCATAAAAACCGATTCCGTCCGTGTCGTCTTTAAATTTCGCGGCCGGCGACGTATAGGACAGCGCCCGGAGCACCGCTGTAGTGTGCCCCGATGAAAGGAAAATCGTCTGGAGTCTCGACTTGAGCATGGCAAGGATTTCTTTTAACCGCTTTTCATCGTCCAGTCTGGATTCCATCAGAATTTCACGCATCATCGAGAAGAGCACGCCCATCTTCGGATAAAGAGCTTTTCCTCTGATCTCAAATGTAGCCCTGAATTCTTTTTCCCTCACTCTGGTCACATCACTGTAAAGCTCAAGAGAAGTGCCGATCCCGCCAGTGCTCATATTAATCTCGTTGAACAATTCACCGTACTCATAATTCGCGGTATCAATGATGCCAAGCACGCTCTGAAGAATTCCGACATAAGGAAGAAGTTCCTCTTCAATTCCGGAAAGGTCAAACATAAGCGAAACGTAGCCGATCCCGTTTGTCTCAACATCGTGATGCACCACTTTCACGCCGTCCGCATCCATTTCCTTATTAAAGACAGGAGCCGGGTCCCGGGAAATGTCTTCTCTTTTAAGAACCGGTATCTTTGCCAGGTCTTCCTGAGAAGACTCTTCTTCCTGATAAGCCTCCAGTTCCTTTGTGGAGCGCACAAGCTCCTGAATCTCTTCCTCCGTAAGGCTTTCTTTATATGCTTTGAGCTTCCCGGCCAGTTCCCGGTCCATGCGGGCGGTCCGCCCTTTTTCCGGGCGGATAATAACAATCGAACCGTGCGTGTTATTCAGAAGATAGGTCCGGATCAGTTCCTCAAAATATCCGGTGCCCACATTATCTTTCAAAAATGCGAACACAGGCAGCGCCTGCATATGGATAAACGGCTTTTCCTCGTCATACAGCCAGCTGTCAAACAGCTGGAGTCCGTACATCAGTCCCCTTGGATAATTGCCGAAATCCGCTTCCCGGAACCGGAATTCATGGTAATTGATGCCGGCGAGAACCGCTTTCCGGTCGATTCCATTTTCAGCGATATTTTTCAAAGTGTCCTCGATCACGCGGATAAATTCTTCTTTCTGCTCCACTTCCGCATTCTTGGCAATAACGGAAAAAACAGGCTGATAAACTCCATTGTCATAGGAGCCCAGAATATCTTTCCCGATTCCCGCGTCCAGAAGCGCTTTTTTCAGAGGCGCCCCGGGAGCGGACAAAAGCGCGTAATCCAGAATCTGAAAGGCCAGGTAAAGCTTCTCGTCCAGGGATGTGCCGATCACTTTATTGTAGGAGAGATAGGTGCCTTCCTCTTCGCTCTCCTCGCTGGCAATCGAATACTCCTGAACCACTTCCCTCATCTGATCAAAAGGCTGCTGAAAACGAATGGCGGAATCTACAGGAACAGTATCAAAATCCGACAGATATTTCTCATCCAGCCACCTCAGCTTCTCTTCCATATCCATATCCCCGTAAAGATAAATGTAGCTGTTGGACGGGTGATAAAATTTTCTGTGAAAATCCAGGAACTGTTCATATGTCAGCTCCGGTATCGCCTCAGGATCTCCTCCGGATTCATTTGCATAGGATGTATCCGGGAAAAGAGAGTTCAGGATCACCCGGTCCAGCACGCCGTCCGGAGAGGAAAACGCTCCTTTCATCTCATTGTAAACCACGCCGGAAAGCGTCAGCTCCCCGTCCGGCTCATCCAGCCTGTAACTCCATCCCTCCTGGCGGAATGTTTTGTCATGCTGGTAAATATTCGGATAAAATACAGCGTCCATGTACACATGCATCAGATTCTGAAAATCCGCATCATTGCAGCTTGCCACCGGATAAACAGTTTTGTCCGGATATGTCATGGCATTTAAAAATGTGTTCAGAGAACCTTTTACCAGTTCCACAAACGGGTCCTTCACCGGAAATTCCCTGGAACCGCAGAGCACGGAATGCTCCATGATATGCGGCACCCCCGTGCTGTCTGACGGCGGAGTGCGAAATCCGATGGCAAAAACTTTATTCTCATCGTCATTTTCCATCAGAAGAATTCTTGCTCCGCTCTTTTTGTGTTTCAGAAGGGTTCCGCGGGACTTAATATCTGATAAATCCGCCTTCTGCATCACCTGATATGCTTCCAGCTCATATATACTCATATACAAATCTCCTTATTTTATGTTGTCATTTCTGCCTCCGGAATGCCAGACCCGCCAGGGAAAGCACACTGCGGCCGGGCATTTGAAGAGACGTATGCTTTACACAGTATATCACTAATTCAAACAGTTTAAAAGAGGAGGAAGGGTTCTCTTAGTCCCTTCCTCCAGGCATTCCCTCTTTTATTTTTTCTTCCGTCCCATCCATAAAATAAGGAATATCATAGCTGGCTTTTCCCGCAGCAGCCAGAAGATGAATCCGTCCTTTTCATACTTTCTTTTATAAGGCCTTCCTCTATCCGCAAAAGCCGGTTATATTTCGCCACCCGCTCGGACCGGCAGGGCGCCCCCGTCTTGATCTGCCCGGCATTAAAAGCCACGGCAATGTCCGCGATCGTCGTGTCTTCCGTTTCTCCGGACCGATGGGAAATCACCGTATTATACCCGGCCTCCAGCGCCAGCTTCATTGTCTCGAAAGCCTCGGTAAGCGTGCCGATCTGATTGACCTTTATCAAAATCGCGTTGGCTGCCCCCAGACGGATGCCTTTTTCCAGACGTTCTGCATTTGTAGTAAAAAGATCGTCTCCCACAAGCTGCACTCTGTCTCCGATTTTTTCCGTCAGCACGCGCCAGCCGTCCCAGTCCTCCTCATCCAGCGGATCTTCAATAGAACAGATCGGGAATTCAGAAATCAGCTCCAGATAATAGTCGGTCATTTCTTCCGCAGTCCGGACTACTTCTTCTCCTTTCTGCCTTCCTTCTCCCGGGAAGCAGTATACCTTTCTGTCCGGATCGTACAGCTCCGAGGCGGCCACGTCCAGCGCAATGCGCACGTCCCGGCCCATTCTGTATCCGGCCTTTTCCACCGCGTCCCGCAGGGCGCGGAGCGCTTCCTCTGCATCCTTAAAGTCCGGCGCAAATCCCCCCTCATCTCCCACAGACGTGTGAAGCCCTCTCTCTTTTAACAAAGATTTCAGAGCGTGATAGACTTCCGCGCAGACCCGGAGCTGCTCCCGGAATCCGGCCTCCTGTGCAGGTACGATCATAAATTCCTGAATATCGAGAGAATTGTCTGCATGCACTCCCCCGTTTATGATATTCATCATGGGGACCGGCATCTGCTTTGCCCTCACGCCTCCCAGATATCTGTACAGCGGAACTTTCATCGCTCCCGCCGCGGCGTGCGCGGCAGCCATAGACACACCCAGAATAGCATTTGCCCCCAGATTACTTTTGTCCCCCGTACCGTCCGCCTCGATCATAGCCCGGTCCAGCCCTTCCTGATCAAATACATCTCTTCCGATCACTATGGGCGCCAGAATACTGTTCACATTTTCCACCGCCCGCTCCACGCCCCGGCCTCCGTATCTTTTTTCTCTGTCTCTCAGTTCCAGGGCTTCGTATCTGCCTGTCGAAGCGCCCGAGGGGACCGCGGCCCTGCCTACAATATCTTCTCCTGCCAGAACTTCCGCCTCCAGTGTGGGGTTTCCCCGGGAGTCAAGAATTTCTCTTGCAAATATATCCCGAATCGGTAATTGTCGGTCCATATGTGCCTCCTTCTCAGAAACATAAATATTATCGTCTGTACATGCCCGCCCGCATCCGCCGCTGTGCACGTACCGGCTGTAACACACAGTATTTCCCTGTCAGATTGGCTTAATGCGTTGACTTTTTATATTCCAGAGATTACAATTCGAATAGGATTTTAAAGCGGGGAGAGACATAAGATGAAATGGAATCTGAAACACTTTTTTCTTCTGACTGCCAGCACGCTGCTCATGGCATTCGGAACATATTTTTTCAAATTTACGAATAATTTTACTTTCGGCGGAATTACCGGTCTTGCCGTTCTTGTAGCCAAAACAGGCCTG
This sequence comes from uncultured Mediterraneibacter sp., assembly GCA_944381125.1. Lineage (GTDB taxonomy): Bacteria > Bacillota > Clostridia > Lachnospirales > Lachnospiraceae > Mediterraneibacter. Next base: position 9,390 of record CALWKB010000004.1, read on the forward strand.
ATGTCGGCAGGAGATTTCAACCTGGCGGCCAGCATGCTTCTTCTGATCGCAGGGCTGATTATCCTCGGGAAAGAATTCGCTGCCAGAACAGCCTACTGCAGCATCCTTCTTTCCATTGCCCTCTCCGTCATGGAGCGTCTGTGGCCCATGTCAGAACCTCTGACCAGCCAACCCATGCTGGAACTTTGTTTTGCCATCGCTCTTCCGGCTCTTGGCAGTGCGGTGCTCTTTAATATCGGTTCTTCCAGCGGCGGGACAGATATTATTGCCATGATTCTGAAGAAATATTCCAGCTTTGACATCGGGCGAGCGCTCATGATCTCGGACGCGGTCATTACAACCGCCAGCTTTTTTGTATTTGACATTGAGACAGGCCTTTATTCATTCCTGGGCCTTGCGATCCGCTCTTTTATGATCGACAACTTTATTGAAAGTTTTAACCTGTCCAAATATTTTAACGTCGTATGCGACCGTCCGGAACCGATCTGCGATTTTATCGTTCACACACTGGGCAGAAGCGCCAGCGTATGTCTTGCAAAAGGCGCGTATTCCGGGAAGGACAAATATCTGATCCTGACCGCCCTGAACCGGGTGCAGGCCGTAAAACTCAGAAATTTTATCAAAAATGAAGAACCGGACGCATTCATCCTGATTTCAAATACGAGTGAAATTATCGGAAAAGGATTTCACAGCATCTGACAGCTTCCGCAGCAGATCCGACTATCTGCTGCGGAATTATTCTGAAAAAAACAATATGCCGCAAGGCATCGTTCTATGAAAGGAGCTTTTTATCTATGAAACATCTTGTAATCGCCGAAAAGCCTTCCGTTGCCCGGGACATTGCCCGCGTCCTCAACTGCGGCCGGAAATCAGCCGGCTGCATGGAGGGAAAAGACTACATTGTAACCTGGGCGCTCGGCCATCTGGTAACTCTTGCAGACCCGGAAGAATACGGTGAGAAATATAAGACCTGGAGCCTGGACTCTCTTCCCATGCTCCCCGCGCAGTGGAAACTGACCGTAATCCGCCAGACGGCAAAACAGTACCACACCGTCCGCGAGCTGCTCTTCCGCAAAGATGTGGCCGACGTAGTAATCGCAACAGACGCGGGCCGTGAGGGAGAACTGGTCGCCCGGTGGATCCTGGAAAAATCCGGCTGCGCGAAGCCGGTAAAGCGTCTGTGGATTTCCTCTGTCACCGACAAAGCCATCCGGGAGGGCTTCTCACATCTCCGCCCCGGAAAAGATTATGAAAATCTGTACCATGCGGCCGTGGCCCGCGCAAAGGCGGACTGGGTAGTCGGGATCAACGCCACGCGTGCGCTCACATGCAAATATAACGCCCAGCTCTCCTGCGGCCGTGTCCAGACGCCTACGCTTGCCATGATCGCGGCGCGCGAAGAAGAGATCCGAAACTTTGTCCCGAAACCATACTACGGTCTGAAAGCCGCGGCCGGAGGGATTTCTTTTGTATGGACAGACGCCGCTTCCGGCTCCGCCCGCACGTTTGACAAAGACCGGATCGACTCCATATACCGGAATGCGGAAAATAAAATGAAAATTACGGAAGTAACGAAAAAGCCTAAAAAAAGCCCGGCGCCGGCACTGTATGACCTGACCGCTCTTCAGCGGGAAGCCAACCAGCGATACGGATTTTCCGCGAAAGAAACGCTCAATATCATGCAGCGTCTGTATGAAAACCACAAAGTCCTCACCTACCCCAGGACAGACTCCAGATATCTGACCACAGACATTGTCGGCACTCTGAAGGAACGCCTGGAAGCCTGCGCGGCCGGTCCGTACCGGAAGAGCGCGTCGCTTCTTGCGAAGCAGGAGATCCGGCCTTCAAAATCTTTCGTGAACAACGCAAAAGTATCGGATCACCACGCCATTATTCCCACCGAAGAATATGTGCAGCTGGAAAATATGTCCTCTGACGAGCGCAAAATCTACGACATGGTTGTACGGCGCTTCCTTGCCGTCCTCTCCCCCGCCTGCGAGTCCGAAGAGCTTACCGTCGCCGGCATGATCGGAAAAGAACGGTTCACCGCAAAGGGAAGCGTTATAAAAAAACCGGGCTGGCGTCAGATATATGACTCCGGCTGGACAGATATGGAAGAGGAGGAAGACGGAGATTATTCCGGCACAGACGGCGCCCCAGGCGCAGGAAATATTCCGTCCGATCTGGATTCTTCCCGGCTTTGCCCGGGCGCGGTTCTCTCCGTCCAGGGTCTTTCGGTTACAAAAGGCGCCACAAAACCCCCGGCGTATTTTACGGAAGGCACGCTCATCGCAGCAATGGAAAATCCGGTCCGGTACATGAAAAACAGAGATAAAACCATCGTCCGGACTCTCGGAGAAACCGGCGGCCTCGGAACCGTCGCCACCCGCGCCGACATCATCGAAAAGCTTTTCAACAGCTTTCTCATGGAAAAGAAAGGAAATGAAATCCACCTTACATCCAAGGGACGGCAGCTGCTCTCCCTTGTCCCCCCGGATCTGAAAAGTCCGGAGCTGACCGCCAGATGGGAACTCCGCCTGCAGGCGATCTCTAAGGGACAGGATTCAGACAGGAAATTTATGGATGAAACTGAAAATTACACAAAACGGCTGATCCGCGACATCCGGGACGCCGACGGCACATTCTGCCACGATAACCTGACCCGGCACAAATGTCCCCAGTGCGGGAAACTGATGCTGGAAGTAAACGGAAAGCACGGTCGTCTGCTCGTCTGCCAGGACAGAGAGTGCGGATACCGGGAAACCATATCACGCCGCACAAACGCCCGCTGTCCCGTCTGCCACAAAAAAATGGAACTGACGGGAAAAGGAGATTCTCAGAGATTTGTCTGCTCCTGCGGACATAAAGAAAAGCTCTCATCCTTCCAGGAGCGCAGAAAGAAAGAGGGAAAAGGCGGAAACAAACGTGATGTGGCCGCATACA
>CALWKB010000005.1 GCA_944381125.1 uncultured Mediterraneibacter sp.
GAAGCGTGGAGCTGGGAGAATATATAAGGAAACTGAATGAAACGGACGATCCGGTGGAGGAGATCACACTGATCGGTCTCTGCACCGATATCTGTGTAATTTCAAACGCACTTCTGCTGAAAGCATACCTTCCTGAAGTGCCCATCCGGGTGGAGGCCTCCTGTTGCGCGGGAGTGACGCCTAAGAGCCATGAGCAGGCGCTGAACGCCATGCGGATGTGCCAGATTGCAATAATATAGATTTCTATTTAAGGAGGAACTCATTATGGAGAATTTTACTTACTACACGCCTACGAAAGTGGTGTTTGGAAAAGGGACGGAGAAGCAGACCGGAGAACTGGTAAAGGAACAGGGATGCAGAAAAGTTCTTGTTCACTACGGAAGCGGAAGCGTAAAGAGAACCGGGCTTCTGGACCGGATTTACGCTTCTCTTGACGAGGCGGGCATTTCTTATGTGTCACTGGGAGGCGTCGTGCCAAACCCCAGGCTTTCTCTGATTTATGAAGGGATTGATCTGTGCCGGAAGGAAGGCGTGGATTTTATTCTGGCTGTAGGAGGCGGCAGTGTAATAGACTCCGCCAAGGCTATCGGATACGGAGTGGCCGATGCGGAGCAGGGAGACGTATGGGATTTTTATGAGAAGATCAGAGAACCGAAAGCGTGCCTTCCGGTGGGCGTTGTCCTTACGATTTCCGCTGCGGGATCCGAGATGAGCAATTCTTCCGTTATTACAAATGAAAAAGGATGGCTGAAACGGGGATGTAATTATGACATCTGCCGTGCGAAATTCGCGGTTATGAATCCGGAGATTACCATGACTCTGCCGAAGTACCAGACAGCCTGCGGATGCACGGATATTATGATGCACACGATGGAACGGTATTTTAACCAGTCCGGCAATATGGAGCTGACAGACGGAATCAGCGAGCATCTGCTTCGCACAGTTATGGATAATGCCAGAATTCTTATGACTGAGCCGGATAATTATCAGGCGCGCGCGGAAGTGATGTGGGCGGGAAGCCTGTCTCATAACGGGCTGACCGGATGCGGAACAGACGGTGGAGACTGGGCGTGCCATCAGCTGGAGCATGAGCTGGGAGGCATGTTTGACGTGGCTCACGGCGCAGGGCTTGCCGCTGTCTGGGGAAGCTGGGCGAGATATGTGATGGACGCAAGACCGGAGCGTTTCGCAAAGTTTGCGGTAAATGTAATGGGCGTGGAGCCGGCGGGAGACGACATGGCTACAGCTCTCAGAGGCGTGGAAAAGATGGAAGAGTTCTACCGTCAGATCGAGATGCCGGTGTGCATCAGCGATATGGACATTGATCTTACAGAAGAACAGATGAGAGAACTGGCCGAGAAATGCAGTCATTTCGGAAAACGTACTGTGGGATGTGTAAAGAAACTGGACAAAGAAGATATGTATCAGATTTACAGAAAGGCGAGATGAATATGGAAGCAACATTAAAAGATCTGAAAGAGAGAAGAAGCATCCGCGCCTACAGGCCGGAGCAGATCAAAGAGGAGGAACTGCAGAAGATTCTGGAAGCAGGTACATATGCGCCTACCGGAATGGGAAAACAGTCTCCGAAGATTGTAGTTGTACAGGATAAGGAAACAAGAGATTATCTGTCGGAACTGAACGCAAAATATTTCCCGGGAGGCGGCGGATCGGATCCGTTTTACGGCGCGCCGACTGTTCTCGTAGTGCTTGCGGACAGAGAACGTCCAACCTGCGTGGAAGACGGCTCTCTTGTGCTGGGAAATCTGATGAACGCGGCATACGCGGCAGGCGTGGGATCCTGCTGGATTCACAGGGCCAGAGAAGTATTCGATTCAGAGGAAGGCAAAGCGCTGTTAAAAAAATGGGGCATTGAAGGCGATTATATCGGCGTGGGCCACTGCATCCTGGGCTATCCGGCAGAGGGGGCGGTTCCGGCAGCGAAGCCGAGAAAAGAAGATTATATTGTATATGTAAGGTAGAAACAGTAAGGCAGAATCGTGAAAGGTTTTCTTTTGCAGGACTTGGCGGAGCGTATGAGATAATCAATATAAGGGCGAAAAGAAAATGTGGCGCCAGGGACGGAATGATGGTAAAATAAGACAAATGTCGCGCGGAAATCTGTTGAACCGGATAAGGTTATGCCGGGTGCAGAAAGGAGAACAAAAAATGGGAACTTACATGGAAACTCTTGCAAAACATGCAAAAGATGCATCAAGAGAAGCTGCAAAGCTCGGTACAGATGAAAAAAACAAGGGGCTTCTTGCGGTGGCGGAAGAACTGATCGCCCAGCAGGAAATGATCCTGGAAGAAAATAAAAAAGATCTGGAAGCCGCAGAAGAAAAAGGGGTCAAGCAGTCGCTGATCGACCGTCTTGCGCTTTCGGAAAAAAGAATTGAGGATATGGCGGAAGGACTCCGGCAGATCGCGGCTCTGGACGATCCGATAGGGGAAGTGCTTTATATGAAGACCCGTCCGAACGGACTGCGGATCGGACAGAAGCGGGTGCCTCTCGGGGTTGTGGGAATTATTTATGAATCCCGTCCAAACGTTACGGCGGATGCGTTCGGACTCTGCTTTAAGACAGGGAACGCCGTTATTCTGCGCGGCGGAAGCGACGCGATCCATTCCAATCAGGCGATTGTACGGGCCATCAAGGCGGCGCTTCGGAAAATGAAACTCAATCAGGATCTTGTTCTGCTTGTAGAGGATACAAGCCGGGAAGTAGTCAATGAGATGATGAAGATGCATGGCTGGATCGATGTTCTGATCCCCAGAGGAGGGGCGGGCCTGATCGCGAATATAGTTCAGAACAGTACGGTTCCGGTTATTGAGACAGGTACGGGGAACTGCCACGTCTATGTGGACGAAGGGGCGGATCCGGTTATGGCGGCGGATATTGTAGAGAATGCGAAAACACAGAGAATGGGCGTGTGCAATGCATGCGAATCTCTGGTAATCCACGCGGCGGCAGTGGAAGAGATTCTTCCGAGAATTGCGGCAAAATTAAAAGGCCACGGCATCGAGATGCGCGGCGACGAGCGGGCAAGAGCTGTCAGCGAGGATATTATTCCGGCTTCGGAAGAAGACTGGGGAACAGAATATCTGGACGCTATTATCTCCATAAAAGTGGTTGATTCAATAGACGAGGCCATTGACCATATTAATAAATATAACACCGGCCATTCAGAGGCGATTGTGACAAAAGACTATGCCCGTGCGATGAAGTTCCTGGATGAGATAGACGCGGCCGCGGTATATGTGAATGCGTCCACAAGGTTTACGGACGGGTTCGAATTCGGATTCGGCGCGGAGATCGGCATCAGCACGCAGAAGCTCCACGCGAGAGGCCCCATGGGGCTGGAGGCTCTGACAACGACAAAGTATATCGGATTCGGCAGCGGGCAGATCCGGAAATAACGCGGGTTCTGATTTCAGCTGAAAAACAATAACAGACACCGGAGAATATGTCTGAAAAAGAAGGCGGCGAACAGGCTTCTTTTCAGATTATATCTCCGGTTTTTCATTTGTCGGTGAATAAGACTTGCATATTATACAAAAATGATGTATTATTATGCAAGCGCAGGGGAAAGGATGCCGGAGATGCTTTACTTCCGGCAAGATGTGGTATATTATTAGAAAATAGCGTGCCTGGCGCAGGAAAGGAATATTCAGAATGATAAAAGTTGGAATTATCGGAGCCACCGGATATGCGGGCGCCGAACTTGTAAGAATACTGGCGGGACATAAAAACGCCCGGGTTGAATGGTACGGTTCCAGAAGCTACATAGATCAGAAATATGCAGACGTATACAGAAACATGTTCCAGATTGTGGACGCCACATGCATGGATGACAATATGGAAAAACTCGCGTCACAAGTGGATGTGATCTTTACGGCTACGCCCCAGGGACTGTGTGCGTCTCTTATTAATGAAAACATACTGTCAGAAACAAAAGTAATTGATTTAAGCGCGGATTTCCGCCTCAAAGACGTATCCGTCTATGAGGAGTGGTATAAGATTGAGCATAAAGCGCCGCAGTTTCTCGACGAAGCGGTGTACGGTCTGTGCGAGATCAACCGGGGAAAAATAAAAACAGCCCGTCTTGTGGCAAATCCGGGATGCTACACAACCTGCTCCATCCTGACAGCCTACCCTCTGGCAAAAGAAGGGCTGATTGATATGGACAGCCTGATCATTGACGCAAAATCCGGAACCTCAGGGGCGGGACGGGGAGCAAAGCTTGCGAACCTTTTCTGTGAAGTCAATGAAAATATCAAGGCATACGGAGTGGCGACGCACCGGCATACCCCTGAAATCGAAGAACAGCTTGGTTACGCGGCCGGAAGAAAGGTGACACTGAGCTTTACTCCCCACCTTGTTCCCATGAACCGGGGAATTCTTGCCACAGAGTACGCCCGGCTGACCCGGAAAGTTACGGCGGAAGAGATAAAAGAGGTATACGACAGCTATTACGGAAAAGAAAAATTCATCCGCGTTCTCGGAACAGACGCATGTCCGGAGACAAAATGGGTGGAAGGCAGCAATTACACGGATATCGGATTCAGGATTGATCCAAGAACAAACCGCATCATAATGATGGGAGCAATCGATAATCTGGTTAAAGGAGCGGCCGGGCAGGCGGTTCAGAACATGAATCTGATGTTCGGAGAAAAAGAAAGCGAAGGCCTTGAACTGGTGCCGATGTTTCCGTAGTTTGATTGGGGACGTAGTAAAACCGGGTTTTACTACGTCCCCAATCAAAGATAAGGGTGTCCCAAAATGAAGGATGAATGGAGTGCATATGGATTTATGATTCGAGTAATGACTATTGAGGACTACGATCAGGTATATGCCCTTTGGAAGAAGATAAAGGGATTTGGAATCCGCAGTATTGATGATTCGCGGGAAGGGGTGGAGCGTTTCCTGAAGCGGAATCCGACCACCAGTGTTGTGGCGGAGAAGGACGGGAAAATAGTGGGGAGCATCCTGTGCGGCCATGACGGCAGACGGGGCTGCCTGTATCACGTCTGCGTGGACGAGGCCTGCCGAAGACATGGAATCGGAAGAGATATGGTTGTTTTTGCAATGAAGGCGCTTCAGAAAGAAAAGATTAATAAGGTTTCTCTGATTGCTTTTACGAAAAATGATATAGGCAACGCGTTCTGGAATACGATCGGATGGACAGAGAGGCTTGATCTGAATTATTACGACTTTACACTGAACGAAGAAAACATAACAGCATTTAATGAACAGTAGAAGAGAAAAGGAGCTAGGAAATGAAGATAATTGACGGAGGCGTGACGGCGGCGAACGGATTTGAAGCGGCGGCGGCAGCGGCGGGAATCAAATATCAGGACCGGACGGATATGGCCCTGATTTACAGTAAAAAGCCATGCAGGGCGGCGGGAACTTTTACTACAAACGTAGTGAAGGCGGCGCCGGTGAAATGGGATCGGGCGATCGTGGAAAAGAAGCTACGCCCGCAGGCAGTGATCGTGAATTCGGGAATCGCAAATGCGTGCACCGGGGAAGAAGGGATGGAATGCTGCCGCAGAACAGCGCAGGCCGCGGCACAGGCGCTGGATGTGGAAGCGGACAGCGTGCTGGTCGGTTCTACCGGCGTTATCGGAATGCAGATCCCCATGGACCGCATAGAGAACGGCATACGGCTTCTTGCAGCTGAAAAACAGGGAGGCCGTGAGAGCGCCGCGGCGGCGGCGAAAGCCATAATGACAACGGATACCAGGCCGAAAGAGGCGGCTGTTACATTTGATGTCGGAGGGAAAACGGTGACCATCGGAGGAATGGCCAAGGGTTCGGGCATGATCCATCCGAACATGTGCACCATGCTCTCTTTTATTACAACCGATGCGAAAATATCCGGAAAAGCTCTGAGAAGGGCGCTGCGCGCGGATGTGGAAGACACGTATAATATGATCTCAGTCGACGGAGACACATCAACAAATGATACCGTGCTTCTGCTGGCAAACGGCATGGCGGGAAATGAAAAGATCCGTTTCGGCACGCCGGAATATGAAAAATTCTGCGAGGCGCTCCATTATGTCAATGAAACACTGGCTAAAAAAATGGCGGGAGACGGAGAGGGAGCAACCGCTCTTTTTGAGGCGAAAATTACAGGCGCGAAGACGAAAGAGCAGGCAAAAATACTGGCAAAATCCATTGTATGCTCTAATCTTACAAAGACTGCCATTGCGGGACATGACGCAAACTGGGGAAGAATTCTCTGCGCAATGGGTTATTCGGGAGCAGAGTTTGATCCGGAAAAGGTGGCGCTGTATTTTGAGAGCAGCGCGGGAAAGATTAAAATTATTGAAAACGGAGTGGCAGTGGAGTACAGCGAGGAGAAGGCAACGGAAATACTCTCCCGGCCGGAGGTGACAGTTACTGCGGATATAGGAGAAGGGCAGGAAGAGGCTTCAGCCTGGGGATGCGACCTGACCCATGAATATATTAACATTAACGCGGACTACCGGAGCTGAATCATCCGGAAGGCGGACGGGAAGACTGAATCAGACATATATCCGGCGGACGAAAAAGAAGGCTGAATGAAGGAGGAAGACGGGAAAATGAATGAGAATATGCAGCAGTATCTGGATAAAGCACAGGTTCTGATTGAGGCGCTGCCATATATTCAGCGCTTTAACAGAAAAATTATCGTAGTGAAATACGGCGGCAGCGCCATGGTTGACGAAGAACTGAAAAAACGTGTTATCGAAGACGTTACCCTGCTGAAGCTGGTCGGATTTAAGCCGATTATTGTTCATGGCGGCGGCAAGGAAATAAGTAAATGGGTCACAAAAACAGGAATGGAGCCGCGGTTTATCAACGGGCTTCGGGTGACCGATGAAGACACAATGGAAATTGCGGAGATGGTGCTGGGACGCGTCAACAAAAGTCTGGTACAGCTTGTAGAGAGCCTGGGCGTGCGCGCGATCGGCATCAGCGGAAAAGACGGCGGACTTCTGCGGGTAGATAAAAAATATTCGGACGGACAGGACATCGGATATGTAGGTGAAATCAAACATGTCAACGCGCCGGTGCTTTTTGATCTGCTGGAAAATGATTTTCTGCCAATCGTATGCCCGGTCGGACTTGACGATGAGTATAATACTTATAATATAAATGCGGATGACGCGGCCTGCGCCATCGCCCGTGCCGTGCGCGCGGAAAAGCTGGCGTTCCTGACGGACATAGAAGGCGTATATGAAGATCCGGATGATCCGTCTACCCTTATCTCCGAACTGTGGGTGGATGACGCCAGGAAGCTGATGGCTTCGGGGAATATCGGAGGAGGCATGCTCCCGAAACTTCAGAACTGTATTGATGCCATCGCTCATGGAGTTTCACGGGTACATATTCTTGACGGAAGGATTCCTCACTGCCTTCTCCTGGAGATTTTCACAAACAAAGGAATCGGAACAGCAATATTAAACAGTAAAGAAAGCAGGTATTATTATGGTGAACAGTAAAATACAGGCGGCGGAAGAAAATCTTATACATGTATACAATCGTTTCCCGATCGCCCTGGATCATGGCGAAGGCATGTATCTTTACGACACAGAGGGAAAAGAATATCTTGATTTTGCGGCGGGGTTTGCCGTGACGGGTCTTGGCTACGACTGCCGGGAGTTAAACGACGCGCTGAAGGCGCAGATCGACCGGCTGTATCATACGTCCAATTTATATTATCACGAGAGCTGCGGTGAAGCGGCCAGGGAACTGAACCGCGTCAGCCGGATGGACCGGGTGTTTTTTACAAACAGCGGAGGCGAAGCGAACGAAGGCGCGTTAAAAGCGGCAAGAAGATACGCGTATACAAGGAAAACGGGGCGGTATGAATTCATCGCCATGGAAAATTCCTTCCACGGCAGGACCTTCGGGGCGTTATCCGTGACCGGGCACACCCCGTACCGGGAGCCTTTCGAACCTCTTGTTCCGGGGGTGAAATTCGCGAAATTTAACGATCTGGACAGCGTGAGAGCTCTTGTAAACGACAGGACATGCGCGATTATACTGGAACCGCTGCAGGGAGAGGGCGGCATTAATCTGGCGACTCAGGACTTCATGGAGGGAATCCGCCGGATCTGCGATGAAAACGATATACTTATGATCTGTGATGAAGTACAGTGCGGCATGGGCAGAACCGGAAGTATGTTCGCATGGCAGGGCTACGGTGTGAAGCCGGATATTATGACAATGGCCAAAGCGATCGGAAACGGAATTCCGGTGGGAGCGTTCGCTATGACTGAAAAAGTGGCGAAGTATTCTCTTCAGCCCGGCGATCACGGAGCGACATACGGCGGGAACCCGCTTGCATGTACTGCCGTGAAAAAAGTTCTTGAAATATTTGAAAGAGACAGGATCGTAGATCATGTAAATCAGGTGGCGCCGTATCTTTCGGCAAAGCTGGATGAACTTGTGAAAGAGCTGGACTGTGTGACGGAGCGCAAAGGAAAAGGACTGATGCAGGGCATCGTAGTGACAAAACCGCTGGCGGAGGTGAACCGGCGTGCCATTGAAGAAGGTCTGCTGATCATTCAGGCGCAGGGAAATGTGCTGCGTTTTGTGCCGCCGCTGATTGTGGAGGAGAAACATATTGATGAAATGACAGAGAAAATGAAAAGAGCGCTCCGGTAATACAGAGAGCTGCGGGCGGAATAAAGAAACCGGTTGTCGGATATACTGAAATATATGACTGGATACAGCATATGGAGGTAGGTCGATGACTGGTTTTTTAATTGCGCTTCTGTCGGGAGCGCTGATGAGTGTGCAGGGGGTTTTTAATACGCAGGTAACAAAAACAACCGGCGTGTGGGTCAGCAGCGGCTGGGTGCAGCTGACCGCGTTTGCCGTCTGCCTGGCCGTATGGTTTACCGCGGGGCGGGACAGTGTGGCTGCGCTTGGAAAGGTAGAGCCAAGATACATGCTGCTTGGCGGTGTGATCGGGGCGGGAATTACATGGACGGTAATTAAAAGCATAAATGCGCTCGGACCTGCAAGATCCGCGCTGCTTATCGTTACGGCTCAGCTTGCAATGTCTTATATTATTGAACTTTTCGGGCTGTTCGGAATGGACCGCGAGCCGTTCGACTGGCGAAAACTTGGCGGACTTTTGCTTGCGGCGGCAGGAATTGCGGTTTTTCAGTGGGAATAGAGGAAAGAAAAAATTACGCCGCCGGTCCGTGCCGGGATTCCGCGCCGGGGGCGGACAAGTGACCGGGACGGGTAAAAACTGTAATAAACAATCAATAAACCTGTAACAAAGCCGTAATTGTCTATTGTTTTTTTGACAGAAATTCGTTACAATAGTAACAGGCTGTCTATTCAGCCCGGTTCACAGTATAAAAACAGAACCTCCGTGTTCTGAGTTTTTTATGTGTTCCGTTTTTATGTCCGGCATAAAAGGGGTATGCTTGCAGTCTGCGGATTGTGAGGAAAATATGCGAGACAGATTTAAGATATTCGGGATACTGCTGCTGTTGGGAGCGCTGTTTCTGTCCGGAGGCTGCGGTTCCCGGCAGGAGGAGACTTTCGGGGAGCTGGATCTGACAGAAGTCTCCGGAGAAGAGCAGGATCCGGACGGACAGGAAGATATCGGTGAAAAAGAAGAGGAGGAGGCCGCCTATGTTTATGTGTGCGGTGCGGTCAGAACTCCGGGAGTATATAAATTGGAAAAAGACGCCCGTGTGTTTGAAGCAGTCGCCCTGGCGGGAGGCATGACAGACGACGCGGCAGGCGAGTATGTAAACCAGGCCGAGACCGTGACAGACGGCGGACGGATTTATGTTCCCACTCTTGAGGAAGCGCTGGAGTCGGGAGCAGGGGTTGAAATAAAAGGAATAACCAACGGTACGGACGGGAAAAATCAGGGAAAGATAAATATTAATACGGCCGGAAAAGAGGAACTCATGCAGCTCAACGGGATCGGCGAAGCAAAGGCGCAGAGCATTCTGGATTACCGCGAAGAACACGGCGGATTCCGGAGTCCGGAGGAGCTGATGCAGATTGAGGGAATCAAAGAGGGAGTATATAATAAGATAAAAGATAACATAACTATTTAAGCAGGGAGACGAGAGATTGGAGTATGAGTAAAAAGATATTGGTTGTGGATGACGAAAAATTGATCGTGAAAGGAATCCGTTTCAGTCTGGAGCAGGAGGGGATGGAAGTCGACTGCGCGTACGACGGCGAAGAAGCGCTGGAGTATGCCAGAAACTGCGAATATGACCTTGTGCTTCTGGATGTAATGCTTCCGAAAAAGGACGGATTCGAAGTATGTCAGCAGATCAGAGAATTTTCAGACATGCCGATCGTCATGCTGACGGCAAAAAGTGAAGATATGGACAAAATTCTGGGACTTGAGTACGGCGCTGACGATTACATAACAAAGCCTTTCAATATACTGGAGGTAAAGGCGCGCATCAAGGCGATTATGCGCCGCACAACCAAGCGGAAGGAGCCGGCGGGAAGCCCGGTTCTTATAAAGGGGAATATGAAGATCGACTGTGAAAGCAGAAGAGTCTTTATCGGAGAACGGGAGATCAATCTTACGGCGAAGGAATTTGATGTGCTGGAACTTCTGGCCATGAATCCGAACAAAGTATACAGCAGGGAGAATCTTTTGAATCTGATCTGGGGATATGATTATCCGGGAGACGCGAGAACCGTGGACGTGCATATCCGGAGACTGAGGGAGAAGATCGAGGTAAATCCAAGCGAACCGAAATACGTACATACAAAGTGGGGAGTGGGTTATTATTTCCAGGGGTAAGCTTCGGCTCAAAATAAGAGACAGAATATTACGCAATCTGCGGGTGCGCATGATTGTGATCTTTATGCTGGCAGGGCTTTTGCCCTGTCTTGCCGCGCTTTTCGGCATTGTTAAATATTATGAGGCCGGGGCGGTAGAACTCCGGACGGCGGAAATCAAGAATCAGTGCACGATTCTGTGCAATCAGTTCGCGGGCAGAGGATATCTTGAAAATACTTCGTCCGATGTTATCAACGCGAATCTTTCACAGCTGACGGATATTTACAACGGCCGTGTCATTGTTGTCGACAGCCAGCTAAAAGTGGTTAAGGATACATACGGACTGGATGAGGGCAAGACAGATGTGTCGGAAAATGTAGTCCGGAGTATGAAAGGCGAGACAGTCAGCTATTATGACAAAAAAAATCATTATATCGAGGTATCAACACCGGTTCCGGATTCTGACGGCGAAAACATCGCCGGAGTTATGCAGGCCAGTGTATCCACGGATACAATTGAAACGACAATCAGCGAGCTGTATACGCAGGGAGGCGTAATCATAGGCATTGCCATGATTCTGCTCGCCCTGGCAGGGGTGTTTGCCGCGGACCGTGTAGTACGTCCTCTTCATAAGATTACCAAAGCTATTGAAAGTGTGACGGAAGGGTATACGGACGATGTACTGCATGTAGAGACATTTACCGAGACAAAGCAGATGAGCGAGGCGTTTAACAAAATGCTGGGAAGGCTCAAGCTTCTTGATGAGTCAAGAGAAGAATTCGTCTCCAATGTATCGCACGAGCTTAAAACTCCCATGACGTCCATGAAAGTCCTGGCGGATTCCCTGCTGGAACAGAAAAATCTGCCTGTTGAGATGTATCAGGAGTTTATGGAAGACATCGCAAAAGAAATCGACCGTGAAAATCAGATCATCACAGATCTCCTCTCTCTTGTTAAGATGGATAAGACGGGTCAGAATATTAATATCCGTCCGGTAAATATCAACGGGCTCCTGGAGCAGATTCTGAAGCGGCTGAAACCGATCGCCGAAAAGAAAAATGTGGAGATGGTTATGGAGAGCTTCCGTCCTGTGACTGCCGAGATAGATGAGACAAAGTTTTCTCTCGCGGTGTCAAATCTTGTTGAGAATGCCATCAAATATAATGTGGACAACGGATGGGTGCATGTTTCGCTGAACGCGGACCACAAGTTTTTCTATATCAAGGTAGAAGATTCCGGAATCGGCATTCCGGAAAAAGATCAGGATCATATATTCGAACGTTTTTACCGGGTGGACAAGTCCCACTCCAGAGAGATCGGAGGAACCGGTCTCGGACTTGCGATAGCGCGGAACGCGGTTATAGTGCACAGAGGCTCAATTAAAGTTCACAGCAGCGAGGGGGAAGGGACCACTTTTACGGTGAGAATTCCTCTTACGTATGTGGCTGCATAGGGAGGCGGGAATATGAGAAAAGCAAAAACATTATTTCCGGTTCTTCTGCTTCTGTTATCCGTTCTGTTCTGCTCATGCGCAAAACGGACGGATGTAGGCAAAGATGATTCTTATATTTACAGCCTGAACACAGACAGAACAGGACTGGTGAAAATTGCCTGTGATTTCGGTGACGGCGATCCTCTCAGCCAGGCTTCGGCCGTGCTGGAGGAGATGAAGCAGCCGGCTTCCGAGATTGAGTACACGACAGTATTCCCGGAAGACGTGGAAGTGACAGGATGTGAGCTCAGCGGAGTGATACTGACGGTCGATTTTAACAGCGCCTATCTTATGATGGACAGCATCGAGGAAAAGCTTGTCCGGGCTGCGGTCGTGCAGTCGCTGGTCAGAATAGACGGAATTAACGCGGTATATTTTACGGTAGACGGCAAGAGTCTGGAAGACGGGCACGGAAGTCCGGTAGGTCTTATGAATGAGGATGACTTTGTGGAAAATACCGCCTCATCGCCCAGTTCATACCAGACGGCGACGCTTGTCCTGTATTTTGCGAATGAAGCAGGGGATAAGCTGGTAGAGCAGAAGATGGATGTACGTTACAGCAGCAACGTGTCCAGAGAAAAACTGATTGTTGAAAAACTGATGCAGGGCCCGAAAAGCGGCGACGCGTATCCGGTTATTAATCCGGACACCAATCTTCTGAGCGTAACTGTCAAAGACGGCATCTGTTATGTGAATTTCGACAGTACATTTCTTACCGGCGCATATGACATTGTACCTGATCTGACGGTATATTCCATTGTGAATTCTCTGGTGGAGGGAACAGAGGCAGAGCAGGTGCAGATTACAATTAACGGAGAATCGGATAATACATATATGGAGGCGGTGGATTTGTCCAAGCCTCTTGAAGAGAACAGGGATTGGATCGCGGCTGAAGAAGATTAGACATGAAAAGGCCATTGTGCTTTATATGTGTGATTTATCTTGCTGTTCAGTGCGCGTTCATATGTACGGAGTCCCGGACAGACGAGAAGGAAAATACTTCGGCGCTGTCCGGGACTCTTTCTGTACCGGATGGATATGAAGCAGATAAAATATCAGCTTCGGGTACTGTGGAGAGAATAGAAGAAAAGAAGAAAGTATATGCGGTTTTTTTGGAAAACTGCCGGATCGAAATATCCGGTCAGAATTTCAGCGAGCCGGAACTGCTTGTGTATCTTGAAATGGAACACGGTCAGGCCGGGATAAAAATCGGCAACAGGATTCTTGTTAAAGGAGAGGCTGAGGCATTTCAGAAGGCGCGAAACCCCGGCAACTTTGATCAGAAATTTTATTACGAAAAGAGGGGAATCCGTCTGCTTGTCCGGGCGGACCGTGCGCATGTAACAGATCCGGAGACGGATCATGTGAAAAATTTCCTCCACGAGCTGAGATCAGAGTGGAAAAAAAGGCTGACGCGACATCTCGGAGAGTATTACGGAGGAACGATGAGTGCGATTCTTCTGGGGGAGAAAAGCGGGCTGGACGAAGAAATGAAAAAAATATATCAGAAAAACGGAATCGGTCATATTCTGGCCATTTCCGGCCTGCACATGTCATTCATCGGTTCCGGCCTGTACGGACTTCTGCGCAGGGCCGGCCTGCCTTTTTCCGGAGCCGCTGTGTCAGGAGGAGCGATTCTTATTTTATACACCGTAATGATCGGAGGAAGCGTATCGGCTGTCCGGGCTCTGCTGATGTTTCTGATCCGGGCCGGCGCGGATGTGTCCGGCCGGGATTACGATCTTCTGACCGGCCTTTCCGTATCCGCGGCGGCTGTATGCGTCTGGCAGCCTCTTAATCTTCTGGACGCGGCGTTTTTGCTCTCTTACGGGGCGATTCTCGGCATTGCGCTGTATTCCCCGGTATTTGAGGATATGTTCGGCCTGAAAAGGAGAACGGGAAAAGAGAAAACAGGCGGGAAGAATGAAAAATGGAAGAATGTGACGGGAAAACTGCTTTCCGGATTAAGTTCCAGTCTGGCCGTCACGTTTTTTCTCATGGGTCCGGTTCTGTATTATTATTTCGAAGTGCCGCCGTATTCCGCTTTTCTTAACCTTTTTGTTATCCCGGTGATGCCTTTTGTTATGGGGGCGGGACTTCTGGGATCGTTTCTTACAATGTTCTGCGATCCGCTTGGCGGCCTGGTCCTGAAAGGATGCATGGCGGCTCTTATCGGGTATGACGGAGCGTGCGGTCTGGCAGGGTCTCTTCCGGGCAGCCGTTTTGTGACGGGACGGCCGCCCCGGTGGTGGCTGGCGCTTTATTACGGCGCCGCGGTTCTTCTGTATCTGCTGCACTGTTTTATGAAAGCGCACAGAAGGAGAAAACAGGAGGAGCGGACGTTTCGGGAAAGGCGGACAGAAGTGAGATGTACGGGAATTCTGCTTCTCTGTCTGGGGGCGTCCATGCCTTTTGTCTGCCGGGCATGGCATACATATCAGGGAGAACTGCAGATTACGGTAATGGATGTAGGTCAGGGGGACGGAATATTTATTCGGAGTGATTCGGGAAAGTGCTTTTTTATAGACGGAGGCAGCAGCGACGTCTCTTCTGTCGGAACGTACCGGATCGAGCCGTTTCTTCTCGCGGAAGGAGCGGATACGCTGGAGTATGTTTTCCTTTCCCATGGAGACGGAGACCACCTGAACGGAATCAAAGAAATGCTGGAAAATCAGGAGACGGGAATACGTATCAGGACGCTTGTTTTTCCGCCGGAGCAGTTTCTTGACGAGACGCTTCTTGAGACCGCGCGCATCGCCGTGGAGAATGACACAAATGTAGTGACGGCAAAGCCGGGAGACAGCATCAGAGACCGCGCGGCTTCCGGCTGGTTCCGGCTTGTATGTCTTGCGCCGGAGGAAACTCTGCCTGCGGAAAAAGGGAGCAATTCCGCTTCCATGGTGCTGGAACTTACATACGGGGAGTTTTCCATGCTTTTTACCGGAGATCTGGAAGGCATGGGAGAAAAGATGCTGACAGACAGCGGAAGGCTGGGGCGGTACACGATCCTTAAGGCAGCGCATCACGGCTCTTCCACTTCGGGAAGCGAAGCGTTTCTTGAACAGATCAATCCGCGGGCCGCCATTATTTCCGCGGGACAGGACAACAGATACGGGCATCCGCATAAAGAAACGATAGAGAGGCTCAAAGCGGCGGGATGCGGCATATATTCCACTCAGGACAGCGGCGCCCTGACTGTCCGTACGGACGGGAAAACCGCGCGTATAACCGGATTTCTGCGCCCTGCGGCTGACTGACCGGATTCTTCTTTTATTTCTCTTGTCAAAGCGGCTCTTTTTCCTATATAATATAAAAGTTATGAAGAGTTTGAATGAAGATCTCAAAACGGGTAATTTTAAACAGATATATCTGCTGTGGGGCGCCGAAGGGTATCTGAAAAGGCAGTATAAGGAACGCTTTGTCAAAGCCATGCTTCCGGAAGGCGATACGATGAACTATGCCTGTTATGAAGGAAAGGGAATAAATATAAAAGAAGTAATTGATCTGTCGGAGACTTTGCCTTTTTTTGCTTCCCGCCGTCTGATTGTATTTGAAAATACCGGATTTTTTAAAACCGGCGGCAATGATCTGGCGGATTATATCAAAGAGATGCCGGAGACGACCTTCTACATTTTTATTGAAAATGAGCTGGACAAAAGGAGCAGGCTGTATAAAGCGGTAAAAGCAAAAGGCCATATCGCGGAGCTCTGCACTCAGGATGAAAATACGCTGAAACGCTGGATTCAGAGCATTCTGAAAAAAGAAGGAAAATCAATGTCAGAACCGGACATTCTGTATTTCCTGAACAAAGTCGGCACAGATATGGAAAATATCCGCAAAGAGCTGGAGAAGCTGATCTGTTACGGGATCGAAAGACAGACGATTACCAGAGAAGATGTAGACGCCGTCTGTGTGACGCAGATTTCCAACCATATTTTTGATATGGTCAGCGCCGTATCCGAGAAAAATCAGAAAAAGGCTCTGGATCTGTATTATGAACTGCTGGCGCTGAAAGAGCCGCCGATGCGGATACTGTTTCTGCTGACGAGACAGTATCGGATTTTATTTCATGTAAAGGCGATGCAGCAGCAGGGGTACAGCAGAAAGGAAATCGCTTCCAGAGAGGGGCTTCATCCTTTTGTGGCGGGGAAATATATGGATCAGGCAGGGAAATTCACAAAAGGTGAGCTGCGCAAAGTGATGGAGGAGGCGGCCGGGATTGAACAGGATGTAAAGACCGGGCTTCTGGCGGACACCCTGGCGGTGGAACTGTTTATTGTCAAATATTCCGCCGCGGCAGAGAAACGTCCGGCGCGGAAATAAAAACGGGCAGAAATCCCAAAGCCGGCATACAGAGCCGCAATATAAAAAGCATATAAGAGTACAGAACAGATTAATTGGAGGAATAAAAGTGTCAGATATAGATCAGAGCAGAATCAGAAATTTTTGTATTATCGCGCATATTGACCACGGAAAATCCACGCTGGCGGACCGTATCATAGAAATGACGGGGCTTCTGACCAGCAGAGAGATGCAGGCGCAGGTACTGGATAATATGGAACTGGAGCGGGAAAGAGGAATTACAATCAAAGCCCAGGCGGTCCGTACCGTTTATAAGGCTGACGACGGAGAAGAGTATATATTCAACCTGATTGACACGCCGGGACATGTTGACTTCAATTATGAGGTGTCACGCAGCCTGGCCGCCTGCGACGGGGCGATTCTGGTTGTTGACGCCGCCCAGGGAGTGGAGGCCCAGACACTGGCAAATGTATATCTTGCTCTGGACCATGACCTGGACGTAATGCCTGTTATCAACAAGATTGATCTGCCGAGCGCCGATCCGGACCGGGTAAAAGAAGAAATAGAAGATGTTATCGGAATAGACGCGGAAGACGCGCCGCTTATTTCCGCAAAAACCGGACAGAACGTGCATGACGTTCTGGAACAGATTGTCAGGAAGATTCCGGCTCCCGGAGGAAATCCGGCCGCTCCGCTTCAGGCGCTGATTTTTGATTCTGTCTATGATTCCTACAAAGGAGTTATCGTATTTTGCAGAATCAAAGAAGGAACGGTAAGGAAAGGAACGCCGATGCTTATGATGGCTACAGGCGCAAGGGCGGAAGTAGTAGAAGTGGGCACCTTCGGCGCCGGTCAGTTTATTCCGTGCGATGAGCTGGAAGCCGGAATGGTAGGGTATATTACCGCCAGCCTTAAAAATGTAAAAGATACCCGGGTGGGAGATACGATCACAGACGCGTCAAATCCCTGCGCCGAGCCTCTTCCCGGATATAAAAAAGTGAATCCCATGGTTTACTGCGGTCTTTATCCGGCAGACGGAGCAAAATATCCGGATCTGAGAGACGCCCTGGAAAAACTGCAGTTAAACGACGCGGCGCTTCAGTTTGAGGCGGAGACGTCGGCAGCTCTTGGATTTGGATTCCGCTGCGGATTCCTCGGCCTTCTGCATCTGGAAATCGTTCAGGAGCGTCTGGAGAGAGAGTATAATCTTGATCTTGTTACCACCGCTCCGAGTGTTATTTATAAAGTGCACAAAACGAACGGAGAGGTGGAAGATCTGACCAATCCGACCAATATGCCCGATCCTGCCGAAATTGAGTACATGGAAGAACCTATGGTCAAGGCGGAGATTATGGTGACCTCCGAGTATATCGGAGCGATTATGGATCTGTGTCAGGAACGCAGAGGCATATATCAGAGTATGGAATATATTGAGGAAAAGAGAGCGGTGCTTCACTATCATCTGCCTCTGAATGAGATTATATATGATTTCTTTGACGCTTTGAAATCCCGCTCCAGAGGCTATGCTTCTTTTGACTATGAGATGATGGGATATCAGCGTTCAGATCTTGTAAAACTTGATATTCTTATAAATAAAGAAGAAGTGGATGCTCTGTCCTTTATCGTATTTGCCGGAAGCGCGTATGAGCGCGGAAGAAAAATGTGCGAGAAACTGAAGGCGGAGATCCCGAGACAATTGTTTGAGATACCTGTCCAGGCGGCGATCGGAAGCAAGATTATCGCGAGAGAGACTGTCAAGGCGATGCGCAAAGATGTGCTTGCGAAATGTTACGGCGGAGATATTTCCCGAAAGAAGAAACTGCTTGAAAAACAGAAAGAAGGGAAAAAGCGTATGCGCCAGGTGGGCAGCGTAGAAATACCGCAGAAGGCTTTTATGAGCGTTCTGAAACTGGATGACGACTGATTCGGAGCATTATAGCATTATGAATAAGAAAGATCTGGAATTGTATGTACACATACCTTTTTGCGTGAAAAAGTGCGCATACTGCGATTTCCTGTCAGGCCCGGCCGGCCGGGAGGAAATACGCGCTTATGTGTCCGCTCTTGTCCATGAGATTCGGGCGTGTGAAGAAACATGCAGAGATTACCGGGTCTGCACAGTATTTCTGGGCGGCGGCACCCCGTCCCTGCTGACAGGGGAGGACACCGCCCGGATTTTTCATGCCCTGAGGGAAAGTTTTGATATCGCCAGAGGGGCTGAGATTACTGTCGAGGCCAATCCCGGAACGGTTACGGAAGAAAAGGCCGGCGTATGGAAGCAATGCGGCGTCACCCGTCTGAGCATCGGACTGCAGTCGGCGGACGACAGAGAGCTCAAAATGCTTGGCCGGATACATACATTCAGTGATTTCCTTAATACGTGGAAGCTGATCCGCCGGACCGGGTTTAATAATGTCAATGTTGATCTGATGTCCGCACTGCCGGGACAGACTGTAAAAAGCTGGGAGAAGACCCTGCGGAGAACGGCTGAACTTGGCCCTGAGCATATCTCGGCATACAGTCTTATTATAGAAGAAGGCACTCCGTTTTATGAATGGTATGGAGAAGGAGGACGAAAGAAAGACGGTCTTCTGCCGCTGCCGGATGAGGAAGAAGAGCGGGACATGTATAAGCTGACCGCTTCTGTGCTGAAAGAGTACGGCTTTCACAGATATGAAATATCCAACTACGCAAAGGAAGGATATGAATGCCGGCATAACGTCGGATACTGGGAGAGAAAAGAGTATCTCGGGCTCGGTCCGGGAGCGGCTTCGCTGATCAGCGAACAGAGATTCTGCAATACGCCGGATATTAAAAAATATATGAACCTGTATGAAAGCGAAGGCGCCCGTTTCGGCGCGGCCGCCGGAGAAACGGAAATTCTTTCCCTGGAAGACGGGATGGAGGAATTCATGTTTCTCGGCCTGCGGAAGACGAAAGGGATAGACAGGCGCGATTTTCTGGCGGCGTTCGGAAAAGATCTCGACAGCGTATACGGGGAACAGCTGCGCAGGCTCGAAAACCAGGGGCTGATCGCATGCTCCGGCTGGAATGTGCGTCTGACAGAGAGAGGAACGGATATCAGCAACTACGTGTTCAGTGAATTTATTCTGTAGCGAAAGACGGCGTCTTATGCCGGATCAGTCCGCGGTTACACGGAGCCGGCGCCCGCCGCCTCCACGCGGAAGGATGAGCAGGGAATTTTGAGAAAAAATTCTGAAACATGGTTGACAAACCGAAAAGCGAGTGCTATCTTAGTATACGAAAGGTGTTAGCACTCAAAACAAGGGAGTGCTAATAGAAGGGAGAGGAGGCAGAACTGATATGAAAGATACAGCGTTGAGTGAAAGAAAGCTGATTATATTAAAAGCGATCATTCAGAACTACCTCGAGACCGGTGAACCGGTCGGCTCCAGAACTCTTTCAAAATATACGGAACTGAATCTGAGTTCGGCGACAATTCGAAATGAGATGGCGGATCTTGAGGATCTGGGATATATTTTCCAGCCGCATACATCCGCAGGCAGGATTCCTTCCGACAAAGGATACCGTCTGTATGTTGATATGCTCATGGAAGATAAGGAAGAGGAAATCA
The DNA here is from genome assembly GCA_944381125.1 of uncultured Mediterraneibacter sp. Classification (GTDB taxonomy): domain Bacteria; phylum Bacillota; class Clostridia; order Lachnospirales; family Lachnospiraceae; genus Mediterraneibacter. The sequence goes on from CALWKB010000005.1 coordinate 20,165, forward strand.
CTAAACGTGAAAACGCCATGCTTGAGAAGGCGGACAAAGTGGAAAAGGTACTGCAGCAGGCCGCGAAAGTGCTGGCTTCAAACACAAATTACGCGACGCTTGTTTCAGCGCCTGTCAACAGCCGGAACACACTGAAGTTCATTCAGCTTTCTCAGGTTGACTCAGAGCAGATTGTCGCGGTTATCGTCCTGGGCGGCAATGTGATTAAGAATAAAATCATTGAAGTCGGTGAAACATTAAGCAATGAGACGCTGCTGAAGCTGAATATGCTTCTGAATACAACGCTCAACGGAATGCCTATCGACCAGATTACGCTGGGTCTGATCGCGAGACTGAAAGAACAGGCCGGTATACACAGCGAGGTGGTCGGACATGTGCTGGACGCGGTGGCTGAGATCATACATGTGGAGGACGACATGAAGATCTACACAAGCGGCGCGACAAATATTTTCAAGTATCCGGAACTCAGCGACAAGCAGAGCGCGCAGGAGATCATAAGCGCGTTTGAGGAAAAGCAGCAGCTGGAAGAGCTTGTCACGGAGACGCTCGCAAGCGAGAGCGGCAACGGCATACAGGTATATATCGGCGACGAGACCCCTGTGAAGACGATGAAAGACTGCAGCGTGGTAACGGCTACTTATGAGCTGGGCGAAGGGATGAAAGGTACAATAGGCATCATCGGCCCGAAGCGTATGGATTATGAACACGTCATGAAGACGCTGAAAACTCTCCAGGGAGAGCTGGATGCGATTTACAATAAGAATCCGAAAGAATAGGAAGGTAGAAAGCTGGTGAATGACAGGATGAGCAAAGAAGATATGATAAAAGAAGCTGTTGAAGAGGCGAAAGCCAAAGCAGCTGAAGCGGAAAAGGCTGAAGAAAATCAGGAAAACGCATCGGAGGAAGAACCGGCGGAAGAAAACACCCGGACAGAGACGCACGGGCAGGACAGCCAGGAAGGCGAAGAGAAGGAAGAGGCGTCCGACGGGAAGGATGCATCCGGAGAAACATCCTCTGATACGGAAAAAAAGAAGCTTTTCGGAAAGAAGAACAAGAAAGACAAGAAGGATGAGAAGATCGAGGAACTTACCGATCGTCTTACCCGTCAGATGGCAGAGTTTGATAACTTCCGCAAACGTACGGAGAAGGAAAAATCCCAGATGTACGAGATTGGAGCGAAGGATATCATAGAAAAGATACTTCCGGTCGTTGATAATTTTGAAAGAGGCCTGGCCTCCATGACGGAAGAAGAAAAAACCAATCCCTTCGCGGAGGGAATGGAAAAGATCTATAAACAGCTGATGACCACACTGGACGGACTCGGAGTAAAGCCGATTGAGGCAGTGGGGAAGGAATTCAATCCTGATTTCCACAATGCGGTCATGCACGAGGAAAGCGAAGAGGCGGGTGAGAACATCATTACCGAAGAATTCCAGAAAGGCTATATGTACCGTGACAGTGTCGTGCGGCACAGCATGGTAAAAGTAGCAAACTGATATTGAGCGTCCGACAGGATCCTTCCGGGTCCGGCGCGAAACCCGATGCACCGGGCGGCGCGGGGGCGCATCATTAGTAAATGAAATTTAACCAATCATCGGAATATAAATATTTAATCATTTAGAAGGAGGAGCTTACAATGGGCAAAATAATTGGTATTGACCTTGGTACGACAAACAGCTGCGTGGCTGTTATGGAAGGCGGTCAGCCGACAGTCATCGCAAACACAGAGGGCGCGAGAACAACACCGTCAGTTGTGGCATTCACAAAGACAGGAGAGCGTCTGGTAGGAGAGCCTGCAAAACGTCAGGCGGTTACAAACGCATCCAGAACAATCTCTTCAATCAAGAGAGAGATGGGTACGGATTACAAAGTAGACATTGACGGAAAGAAATATTCTCCGCAGGAAATCTCTGCAATGATTCTTCAGAAGCTGAAAGCAGACGCGGAAGGATATCTTGGAGAGAAAGTGACAGAGGCTGTCATCACAGTTCCCGCATATTTCAACGACGCGCAGCGTCAGGCGACAAAGGATGCCGGAAAGATCGCAGGACTTGACGTAAAACGTATCATCAACGAGCCGACGGCGGCAGCGCTTGCATATGGACTTGACAATGAGAAAGAACAGAAAATCATGGTATACGACCTCGGCGGCGGTACATTCGACGTATCCATCATCGAGATCGGAGACGGCGTCATCGAAGTTCTTTCCACAGCCGGAAACAACCGTCTCGGCGGCGATGACTTCGACCAGAAGATTACAGATTATATGCTGGCTGACTTCAAGGCAAAAGAAGGCGTAGATCTTTCAGGCGACAAGATGGCGCTTCAGAGACTGAAAGAAGCCGCGGAGAAAGCGAAAAAAGAGCTTTCAAGCGCGACAACAACGAATATCAACCTTCCGTTCATCACAGCTACATCTGAGGGACCGAAGCATTTTGACATGAACCTTACAAGAGCGAAATTTGACGAGCTCACAAGAGAACTTGTAGATAAAACTGCAGAGCCGGTAAGACGCGCGCTTTCCGACGCCGGAATCACATCAGCTGATCTGGGTCAGGTGCTTCTGGTCGGAGGATCTACACGTATTCCGGCCGTACAGGAAGAGGTTAAGAGACTGACAGGCAAAGAGCCGAGCAAATCTCTGAACCCGGATGAATGTGTCGCACTCGGCGCGTCCGTACAGGGCGGCAAGCTTGCGGGCGACGCAGGCGCAGGAGATATCCTTCTTCTGGATGTCACTCCGCTGTCACTTTCTAT
>CALWKB010000006.1 GCA_944381125.1 uncultured Mediterraneibacter sp.
GGGGCAACCACGGAGAATCCTTCTTTTGAAATCAACGCCGCTCTTCTGTCACGGTGCAGAGTATTTGTGCTGAAAGCACTGGAAGAAAAAGATCTGGTAAAACTTCTGAACAACGCGCTGAACAGCCCGAAAGGATTCGGCGGACAGAATGTGAGGATATCAGACGAGAGCATCCGCGCCATCGCTGCTTTTGTGAACGGCGACGCGCGTATGGCGCTCAACACGCTGGAGATGGCGGTACTCAACGCAGAGATCCGCGCCGACGGCATAAATGTGACGTCTGAAACGCTGTCGCAGTGCATCAGCAGGAAATCTCTTCTGTATGATAAAAACGGCGAGGAACATTACAATCTGATTTCCGCGCTGCACAAATCAATGCGCAACAGTGATCCGGACGCGGCGGTATACTGGATGATGCGTATGCTGGAAGGCGGTGAAAATCCGCTTTATATCGCGAGACGCCTGATACGCTTCGCAAGTGAGGACGTGGGGATGGCGGACAGCCGGGCGCTTCAGGTAGCCGTGGCCGCATACCAGGCCTGTCATTTCCTTGGCATGCCGGAATGCGATGTCCATCTTACGCATGCTGTTGTATATCTGGCCATGGCGCCGAAATCGAACGCCCTGTACACGGCCTGCGGGGCCTGCCGGCAGGATGTGCGCACACACCGGGCGGAGCCGGTTCCGATGCAGCTGCGGAATGCGCCGACAGGGCTGATGAAAGAACTGGGATACGGGAAGGGATATCAGTATGCCCATGACACAGAAGAAAAGCTGACGCTTATGCAGTGCATGCCTGACAGCCTGAAAGACCGGACTTATTATCATCCCACAGAGCAGGGGGAGGAAAAAGAAACTGCCCGAAGGCTGCGGGAGATCAAAAACCGTCTGCGGGATATGGCCATGGATCCGGACCGGGAGTAGCATGCGCAGTACATCTTTAATTTTTGCATATTTCTGATTCTGTCTCATATATTGTGTAAAGAGGTGGACAAGATGGAGAGACAGGACAGAAAATCACAGATTCTTAAAATCCTTGCAAAAAGCATACGCAGGGAGGTGGAAAAGATTACGGATTTCGCCGGACTTCAGGAGATCCGGCTTCGGGCCGGAAAGCCACTTATGATTATCTGCCGCAATAAAGAAGCGGTGCTTCCGGAAAATGAAAAACAGCATATTACCACAAAAGAGGAGATAAGGGAGACAATGGATTATATAAGCCATTACTCCCTTTATGCATATGAGAACGAATTAAGACAGGGGTTTCTGACAGTGGAAGGAGGGCACAGAGTGGGAGTGTCAGGAAAGGTAATTGTGGAAAATGAAAAGGTAAAAAATATCCGGCATATCTCCTCTGTAAATATCAGAATGTCGCATGAGATTATCGGATGCGCGGACGGTCTGCTGCCGTACATAACAAAAAATATGCAGATATGCCATACATTGATTATATCGCCGCCGAGGTGCGGAAAAACGACACTGATACGGGATCTGATCCGTCAGATTTCAAACGGGAACCAGTATGTCAGGGGGAGTTCCGTGGGAGTGGTGGATGAACGGTCTGAACTGGGAGGATGCTGTCTCGGGATCGCGCAGAATGATCTCGGCATCCGCACGGACATTCTGGACTGCTGCCCGAAGGCGGAAGGCATGATTATGCTGATCCGCTCCATGGCGCCCCAGGTAATCGCGGTGGATGAGATCGGAACAGGAGAGGACATCCGCGCCGTAGAATACGCCATGCAGTGCGGGTGCAAGCTGATTGCCAGCGTTCACGGGCTTGACATGGAGGAAGCGTCAAGAAAACCGGTCCTGGGCGAACTGATCCGCAGACGCATGTTCGAACGGTACGTTGTTCTTGAGAGCAGGAAACATCCGGGCGAAATCAGGGGAATTTATGATGAACGGGGGAGCGTGCTGTGCAGAAACTGATAGGAAGCGTGCTGATTATTACGGCTACGGCGGGAGCGGGATACATATACGGCGCGGAGCTGAAAAAATATCTGGAGAAAATACAGTACCTCAGATATATCGCCGGCCTTCTTAAAGGAGAGATCGAATATACGGGGGCGCCCCTGTCGGAAATATTTTTTTCTGTCTCTGAGAGAGTGAAGGAACCTTATAAAACATGGCTCCGGCAGACCGCGGTCAGAACGCAGAGCAGAGATGAAAACGGATTTTCGAGAATCTGGAACAAATGCGCTGATCATTATCTTAAAGAGCTGAACCTGAAAAAAGAACATTTACTGATGGTGAAGGAACCCGGCACTTTTCTGGGACAGCTGGACCGGGAAACGTTCGGCCGGTCAATGCAGCTGTATCTGAACCGGATGGATCTGGAGATAGAAAAATTAAGGGAAGGGCTGGCGTCAAAAAAGAAAATAAGCGGATGGCTCGGAATCATGTCCGGTATCTTTCTGGTCGTAATTTTGCTCTGATCCGGGAGGGAAAATGAACATAAATCTGATTTTTAAAATAGCGGCTGTCGGAATCCTTGTGTCTATTCTGAGCCAGGTGCTCAAACACAGCGGCAGAGACGAGCAGGCGTTTCTGGCAAGCCTTGCGGGACTTATACTTGTTCTTTCCTGGGTGCTGCCGTACATATATGATCTCTTTTTGTCCATCCGTCAGCTTTTCGCGCTGTAAGGAGGTGCCGGATTGAATACGATACAGATCGCTGTTACAGGCATAATCGGAGCGCTTCTGGCTCTTCAGATTAAAGGACAGAAAGCAGAGTACGGGATTTACATGAGCGTGGCGGCGTGCGTCTTTCTTTTTGCATGCATCACAGAACGGCTGGAAATTTTTATACAGACAGTTGAACAGATCAGCTCATATATAGACCTGAACGCCGGCTATCTGAGCACAATGCTGAAAATGATCGGCATAACATATATTGCGGAGTTTTCCTCGGGAATCTGCAGAGACGCGGGGTATCAGACAATTGCCGCCCAGATCGAAATCTTCTGCAGGCTTACGATCCTTGTGCTTGGCATGCCGGTGCTTCTTGCGCTTCTTGACACGATACGGGAGTTCCTCGGATGAGCCGCCAACGATCACAGCTCCTGCTTGCGTTTCTGCTTGTCCTTCTCATCTTCAGCCTGGGAAGCCGGATTGCAGACGCGCGTGAAGAAGAGCAGTCAGACGGGGAGAATGACGCGCTTTTGCAGGAGGTGGAGGACGCGCTGCTGGAGCAGTTTGATTTTGAAGAGATCCAGTCCGGCCTGGATGATATGTTCCCCGGGGAGAAGATTTCTTTTCAGGATGTGGTCTCTTCCATGATGTCGGGAGAACCGGGGCGGACGGCAGAAGTATTCGCGGAATTTGTGAGGGACCAGATTTCCTATGAATTCATGTATAACCGGCATAATCTTGTGTATATTCTGCTGACGGCTCTGACAGCGGCTGTGTTTTCAAATTTTGCCGGCGCGTTTCAGAATAAAAGGATATCAGAAATCAGTTTTTACGTGCTGTATATGCTCCTGGTTACATTTTGTCTGACGGCGTTTCAGACCGGCGTGGAAGGCGCGGAGAGTAAACTGGATGCTCTTGTGGACTTTATGCAGATCCTTTGTCCGGGATATTTTCTGGCCGTTGCGTTCGCTTCGGGCAGCGCGTCCTCTCTTTTTTTCTACAACATTATCCTGTTTCTGATTTATCTGGTGGAGATTGTAATTGTACGCCTCCTGCTGCCGGCCGTACATATTTATATTATGGTGAAGGTGCTTGGAAACCTGACGGGAGAGGATTTCCTCTCGGAGTTCGCGGAGCTGATACGCAAAGGCGTCGAGTGGGCGCTGAAGACAATGACGGCCTGCGTAATCGGCGTTAATGTGGTGCAGGGACTTCTGGCTCCCGCGATAGACACTTTAAAGAGAAGCGCGCTTACAAGAACAGCAGAGGCTCTTCCGTGGATCGGAAATGCCGTGGGAGGAGCGGCGGAGATCGCGCTGGGTACGGCAATCCTGATCAAAAACGCGATCGGTATGGCAGGAGCGGTAATTGTCGTCGGGATCTGCGCGGCGCCGGTCATACAGCTTCTGATTCTGTCTTTTTTGTACAGACTTGCCGCGGCTGTCGTGCAGCCGGTTTCCGATAAGAGGATCACAGGCTGCATTTCCGGGATAAGTGAAGGGTATGAAATAACGGTAAAGATTTTGTGCGCCGCAGGGCTGATGTTTCTTCTGACTGTGGCGGTAGTGGCCGCGTCCACGTCGTAAACGGGAAGGGGGAGTAAATGTGCTGAAAGAGATTTACGGATGGATTCAGAATATATCCGTATATCTGATTGTGACGGCGGCCGTCATGCACGCCGTCCCGGGGAAAGAATACGAAAAATATGTGCGCTTTTTTTCCGGCCTTGTACTGATTCTGCTTTTGTTTACGCCTGTTCTCAGACTTGCGGGAAAAGAAGAAAGCTTTTACGGTATGTATCAGAGCAGAGAATATGAGCTGGATAAAAGAGCGATCGAAGAAGCGCAGGAGTGGTTCGCGGACGGAAAATTTCTTGAATTTCTTCCCGATGAATATACAGAAGGCGGCGGAGCATATGATGAAGAAAAGGGACAGGATGAAAGCGCGGGGAATATAGAAGTGGGGGAGATCAGAATTGGAGAGTAAGTGGAAAGCATACTTCGCCGGGCTGAAAAAAGGAGAAAAGCTTCCCGCAAAAAGGCAGCTTCTTATTCTCCTGCTTGCGGGGATTCTTCTGATGGTAATTATAATCCCTGTTCCGGACGGAAAGGAGGAAGAGAAAGAAACAGAGAATAAAAACAGCAGAACAGTGGAAAATATAAGCGGGTACGAGGCTTATCTGGAAGAAAAAACCGCCCGTATCCTGCAGTATGTGGAAGGAACGGGAAAAGTAAAGGTAATGATAACTCTGAGGTCAGGCACCCAGAAAATTATAGAGAAAGACCAGCAGAGCTCCAGCCGTTCGACAGTTGAGGAAGACAGCCAGGGCGGCGCCCGGACATCCGAAGATATATCCTCGGACAAAACAAGTATTTATGAACAGCATTCCGACGGTTCACAGTCGCCTTACGTGAGCAGGGAAATCCTGCCGGAAATCGAAGGGGTCGTTGTGATCGCTGACGGCGGGGACAATGCGGTTGTGGTTCGGAATATAACCGAAGCGGTTCAGGCATTATTCGGCGTCGAAGCGCATAAGATAAAAATAATGAAACGGGCGGATACATAAAAAAGGAGGATGAACAGTTGAAGCGGTTGTTTAAGAAAAATCAGATTATCATTGCTACGCTGGCTGTCATGATCGCTGTCGCGGGATATCTGAATTATTCAGGCAGACTTTTTAATGAGGAAGAAGACGGCACAGCCGAGGCGAACGCGGAACTGGCCGGGCAGGAACTGCTTGATATTTCCCAGGAGGACATAGAGACGTCGACGGAGGACATCGAGAGCAATGATTCCGATATCGAGGGAACACCCGGAGAAGCAGTGCTTACAAACAGCAGCGCGCAGACGACAGTTGCGCAGGCCAAAGTGACAAGGGAGCAGGTGCGCGCCCAGAATAAGGAAACCCTGCAGGCAATCATAGACAATGCTGATCTGAGCGACGCACAGAAACAGGACGCGGTGGCGCAGATGGTAGAGATTACCGAGATAACAGAACAGGAGGCGGCCATAGAAACGCTTATGGCGTCAAAAGGGTTTTCCGAGTCGGTGGTAAGCCTGACTGACGACTCGGCAGACGTGGTTGTCAGGGCGGATGAGCTTACAGACGCCAACCGGGCCCAGATAGAGGACATCATCACGAGAAAAACCGAGGTCGCTCCGGAAAATATTGTAATTACTCCAATTTCCGAATAGACATCCGGGCGCTGTTGTGATAGACTGGATATGCCGTCGGTGTGCTGCAAGCGGTTTATTTCGGCTGTGCACACCGGCACTTTCATGTTTAACTGAATCGGGGAAGCCTCTGATTCATAACGGTCAGAGCGGACTGCGAATATCCGCCTGATATCAGAAAAACAGGAGAAGAAGGTTATGTCAGATATTACGAATGAAATAAAGAAAAGAAGGACATTTGCCATAATATCCCATCCGGATGCGGGAAAAACCACGCTGACGGAGAAATTTCTGCTTTACGGAGGGGCGATTAACCAGGCGGGCTCCGTGAAGGGAAAAGCCACCGCAAAACATGCGGTATCCGACTGGATGGAGATAGAAAAAGAAAGAGGAATTTCCGTTACTTCATCCGTTCTTCAGTTTAATTACGGAGGGTACTGCATAAATATTCTGGACACGCCCGGACACCAGGACTTCTCGGAGGATACGTACCGGACTCTGATGGCGGCGGATTCCGCCGTTATGGTGATCGACGCGTCAAAAGGCGTGGAGGCACAGACGCGCAAATTGTTCAAAGTCTGTGTGATGAGGCATATTCCGATCTTTACTTTTATCAATAAAATGGACCGCGAGGCAAGAGATACATTTGACCTGCTGGATGAAATCGAAAAAGAACTCGGCATCGCTACCTGTCCCGTGAACTGGCCGATCGGTTCGGGGAAAGCGTTTAAAGGCGTATATGACCGGCAGAAAGAGGAAGTAGAGCTCTTCTCGGATACAAAAAAAGGAACCGCGGTGGGAGAGGTGAAGAAAGTCAGCATAAACAATCCTGAAATCGACTGGCTGATCGGAACCGAGGCAAAGATTAATCTGAAAGATGAAATTGAACTGCTGGACGGCGCTGCGGCTGAATTTGACCAGGAACTGGTAGACAGGGGAGAACTGTCTCCGGTATTTTTCGGATCGGCGCTGACTAACTTCGGAGTAGAGACGTTTCTCGAACATTTCCTTTCCATGACGACCTCTCCGCTCCCGAGAATGTCGGACCACGGTGAAATCGATCCTATGACGGAGAAGGATTTTTCAGCGTTTGTATTCAAAATTCAGGCCAATATGAATAAAGCCCACAGAGACAGGATCGCGTTTATGCGGATCTGCTCCGGAGAATTTGAAGCGGGGATGACGGTATATCACGTGCAGGGACAGAAAGAAGTGCGCCTCTCACAGCCCCAGCAGATGATGGCCAGCGAGAGAAAAATCATTGAAAAAGCCTGCGGAGGCGATATTATCGGCGTGTTTGACCCGGGCATCTTTTCAATCGGCGATACTCTGACCACATCCAGAGAGCGGTATGCATATGAAGGAATTCCCACATTTGCGCCGGAACATTTCGCCCGGGTGCGCCAGGTGGATACGATGAAGCGCAAGCAGTTTGTAAAGGGGATTAATCAGATCGCCCAGGAAGGAGCCATCCAGATATTCCAGGAGTACAATACCGGAATGGAAGAGATCATAGTAGGCGTTGTGGGCGTCCTTCAGTTTGACGTGCTGAAATACCGCCTGAAAAACGAATACAATGTGGAAATATCTCTGGAAAATCTTCCGTATGAACATATTCGGTGGATAGAAAACGAGGAAATTGACCTGGACCGCCTGAGCGGAACGTCGGATATGAAAAAGATCAAAGACCTGAAAGGACGGCCGCTGCTGCTTTTCGCTCATGAGTGGAGCATCCGCATGACTGTGGAGAGAAATGAGGGCCTGAAGCTCTCTGAGTTCGGCAGGTCATAGAACCGGCGCAGTTTTTCCTTTGCAAAAAGGATGATCTTTGCTATAATGAAAAAAGAGATTACAAAACGGGAGGTTTTGAATATGGCAAAGGACGAAAGAAATACGTATTCTATACAGCGCGACGCCAGCCTCGGTGAAGTCAAGATCGCGGATGAGGTTGTAGCGATTATCGCGGCGCTGGCCGCGACGGAAGTGGAAGGCGTAGCTTCCATGGCGGGAAATATTACCAATGAGCTGATCAGCAAACTCGGTATGAAGAATCTGTCAAAAGGCGTAAAGGTTGACGTGCTGGAAGGCGTTGTGACAGTGTCCCTTTCCCTGAACCTGAAGTATAACTACAGCATTATGGACGTATCCGCCAAAGTTCAGGAAAAGGTAAAGAACGCGGTAGAAAACATGACCGGCCTGGAAGTGGCTGATGTAAATATCAAAGTAGCCGGTGTGGAGATGCCGCCGAACGGACAGTAACCGCCTGAGCCGCGGCAGCCACTTTTCATTGCAAAAGGAGACAGGCGTATAGTATAATAAGGGATGTCGCAAGACATCCCTTTTATCAGATAGGGGGAAATGAGACTGCGGGACAGGCCGCAGTAAAATGGCTTGCAGAAAGGAACCACAGATGCAAAGAAGAGAACAGAGAGAACACATTTTTAAAATGCTCTTTCAGATAGAGTTTAACGATCCGGCGGACATGCCGGATCACGTGAGATTATATGTCGATTCGCTGGAAAACGCCTCGGAGAAGGACAGAGAGTATATACAGAAAAAATATGAGGCGGTAGTGTCCCGCATACCGGAGATCGACGAAATGATCAACAGCAGCGCAAAAGGCTGGAAGGTGTCAAGGATGAATAAGACGGACCTGAGCATTCTGCGGCTGGCAGTGTACGAACTGAAGTGGGACGAGGAGATTCCCACAGGGGTGGCGATAAATGAAGCGGTAGAACTCTCCAGAAGATTCGGAGGCGGCGCCAGCCCGTCGTTCGTGAACGGCATCCTCGGGAAGCTGGCAGAACCGGAGCCTTTGCAATGAAGAATGTTTACACGGTGCGGCAGGTGAATTCCTATATCAGGAATATGTTTAATCAGGATTTTATGCTGAACCGGATCTATGTGAAGGGCGAGGTGTCCAACTGCAAATATCACACATCGGGACATATATATTTTTCGCTGAAGGATGAGTCCGGCACGATTGCCTGCGTCATGTTCGCAGGCTCCAGGTCAGGGCTTTCTTTTCGTATGCAGGAAGGCATGCAGGTAATTGTTCTCGGGTATGTCAGCGTGTATGAGCGGGACGGGAGATATCAGCTTTATGCCCGGGAGATCGTGAGGGACGGTTCCGGCGCCCTGTATGAAAAGTTTGAGGCTCTGAAAAAAGAACTGGCCGAGATGGGGATGTTCGCCCCGGAATATAAGCGGCCGATTCCGCCTTACGTCCGCAAAGTGGGGATCGTGACAGCGCCAACCGGCGCCGCGGTCCGGGATATTATAAATATCGCGTCAAGGAGAAACCCGTATGTACAGCTGATCCTGTATCCGTCCCAGGTGCAGGGGGAAGGCGCGGCGCAGAGCATCGTCAGAGGAATTCAGGCGCTGGAGAAATACGGCGTGGACGTGATAATTGCAGGCCGGGGCGGCGGCAGCATGGAAGATTTGTGGGCGTTCAATGAAGAGATTGTGGCGAGGGCGGTATTTGACTGCCGGGTGCCGGTTATTTCCGCCGTAGGCCATGAGACAGACACTACAATTATTGATTATGTGGCGGATCTCCGCGCCCCCACGCCTTCCGCTGCTGCGGAGCTTGCTGTGTATGAGGCCGGGGCGGCAAAAGAACAGATGGCGGCGTACAAAAGCGCCATGCGGAGGATGATTTCGGCAAAAATAAGCGCGGCAGGAATGCGGCTCCAGCGGGACGCCGCCCGGCTTGGCGCCGCACATCCCCGGCAGAAGCTTGACTCGAAGCGGCTGTATACCCAGGAACTTGAAAACCGTTTCAGAAACCGGATGAATATGCGCCTTACACAGGAAAAACACCGACTGGATCTGTGCGTGGAGAAAATGAAAATGCTCTCTCCGCTTTCCAGACTGAGCAGCGGGTACGCGTATATACAGGGAGAAGACGGCCGCGGCGTAACCGGGATCGGACAGATCGAAGAGGGCGGATTGTTTACGGCGTATCTTGCCGACGGCCGGATAAAGTCCAGGGCTGTTTCATGCGAACCGGCTGTTTATCCGTCGTATGACAAAGAAGATGAGAAAAACGTCTGACAGAGAACGGACGCATGAAAATATAGATGGAGGTGTTTTGCCGGTGGAAAAAGAAGAAAACCAGAGTCTTGACCAGATGTTCGGACAGCTGGAGGAAGTGATCGGAAAAATGGAAGGAGAGGAAGTCTCTCTGGAAGAATCTTTCGAGCTGTACAGCCGTGGAATGAATCTTCTGAAGCAGTGCAGCCAGGCAATAGACGAAGTGGAAAAAAAGGTGCTTGTTCTTGACGAGAATGGAGATACTCATGAATTTTAAAGAAGAATACGAATTAAAAAGAAATCAGATTGAAGAAATATTAAAAGAATATCTTCCGCCTGCGGAAGGATACCAGAAAGTTATCATGGAAGCGATGGAGTACAGTCTGATGGCCGGAGGCAAACGGCTGCGCCCGATGCTGATGATGGAGACATTCCGCCTGTTCGGAGGAAAAGGGGATGTAATCCGGCCGTTTATGGCTGCCATAGAGATGATTCACACATATTCCCTTGTCCATGATGACCTTCCGGCTCTTGACAATGACGAGTACAGGAGGGGAAGAAAGACAACCCATGTTGTATTCGGAGAGGATATGGCTATTCTGACGGGAGACGCGCTTCTCAATTATGCGTTTGAAACTGCCTGCCGGGCGTTTGACCAGAACCCGGGCGACAGCGCGCGCATCGGGCAGGCTCTCAAAATACTTGCCGGAAAAGCAGGAATCTACGGGATGATCGGAGGTCAGACGGTAGATGTAAAGGAGTCCGGACACCGCGTGTCCGGAGAAGTGCTTGATTTTATCTATCGCCTGAAGACAGGCGCTCTGATCGAATCATCGATGATGATCGGAGCGGTTCTCGCCGGAGCCGGAGAAGATGAAATAACACGCATCGGGCAGATCGGACTTAAGATCGGCCTTGCGTTCCAGATTCAGGACGATATTCTTGATGTGACAGGAACAGAAGAAAATCTCGGGAAACCGGTTCACAGTGATGAGAAAAATGAAAAGATGACATATGTTGTCTGGAAAGGACTGGAGGAATCGGCATCGGCCGTGAAACAAATGACCGAAGAGGCGCTGGAAGAACTTGGCGGCTTCAGGAAGCAGGACGATTTTCTGGAACAGCTTCTCAGATCTCTGGTCTGCCGGGAAAAATAAGGAGGACTCTGTATGGTGCTGGAAAAGATTCAGAAGGAAAACGATATTAAAAAGCTCAGTCCGGAAGAACTTCGAAGTCTGGCATCCGAGATCCGGCGCTTCCTCATAGAAAAGATCAGCCGGACAGGCGGACACCTGGCGTCTAACCTTGGAGTAGTCGAGCTGACTATGGCGCTTCACCTGGAGTTTGATCTCCCTCATGATAAACTGATCTGGGATGTAGGACATCAGTCTTATACGCACAAGCTGCTTACAGGCAGAAAAGAAGGATTTGACAGCCTGCGCAAATACGGCGGCATGAGCGGCTTCCCGAAGCGCAGGGAGAGCGAGTGCGACGCTTTTAATACAGGACACAGCTCCACATCTGTTTCCGCCGGCCTTGGCTATGTGGCGGCCAGAGACCTGACAGGGGAAAACTACAGTGTGGTATCCATAATCGGAGACGGCTCCATGACCGGAGGCATGGCTTATGAGGCGCTCAACAACGCGTCTCATCTCAGGAGCAATTTTATCATTGTTCTAAATGATAATAATATGTCCATATCGGAAAACGTGGGAGGCATGTCGCGTTATCTCAGCGGCCTGCGCACAGCGCAGGCATATACAGGACTGAAGAAAGGCGTTGAAGACACTCTTAAGAAAATACCCGGAGGCGGCGACCGGATTATAAATCATATGAAACGCACGAAAAGCGGCATCAAACAGCTTTTTGTCCCGGGAATGTTTTTTGAAGATATGGGCATCACATATCTGGGACCGGTGGACGGTCATGACGTGCGCGCGCTTGTGCGCGTACTGCACGAGGCAAGACGGGTGAACCGGGCGGTTCTTGTTCATGTAATTACAAAAAAAGGAAAAGGATATGAACCGGCGGAAAAGAATCCGTCCGGATTTCACGGAACCGGGCCTTTTGAAATTGAGACGGGGGAGCCCAGAATAAAGGAAGTGAAAGACTCCTATACGGACGTCTTTTCGAAGGTGATGGCCGACATCGGGAGAAAAAATGACAGGGTGGCCGCGATAACCGCGGCAATGGCGGACGGCACCGGACTGTCCAGATTTGCGCGCATGTTTCCGAAACGGTTTTTTGATGTGGGAATTGCGGAGGAGCACGCCATGACATTTGCGGCGGGGCTTGCCGCGGGCGGAATGAAACCTGTATTTGCCGTATACTCCTCATTCCTTCAGCGCTCGTTTGACCAGACGATCCATGACGTCTGCCTTCAGAATCTTCCGGTAGT
>CALWKB010000007.1 GCA_944381125.1 uncultured Mediterraneibacter sp.
ACATGCAGGACGGGATGATCGTGGTTGACGCGGATACGCCCCGGTCTGAAGTCTCCGGGATAGAGAAGAAGCTGTGTGAGATTTTCACAAAAAACGGGCTTTATCCGGTTACTACTGTGGGAGGCACTTACGGGCTGGATATCTTTAAGACGGAGTCCAGGAGTACCATGCGGATCCTTCTCGGAGCCGGTATCCTGATGGGTGTGCTCAGTATCTCCGGCATCTGCATGAGTGTGATTGCCAAGCTGAACCGGAACATACACCGGTACGGGATCGAGATTATGAACGGCCAGTCTCTCAGGCCGGTCATGGGGGCGTTCCTTCTGGAGATCCTGCTTGTGATTGCGGCGGGGATGGCCTTTAATGTGTGGAAGTTCTCGGATATGATGCGGTGGAACCGGATGTTTCTGTGGGTGATCCTGGGGATGGCGCTCCTGGCGGTGCTGATCGTATCCGCGGTTTTCGTACGGAAGCTGATGAAGGTTGATATTGAAGAGATCATAAGGAGTGAGGAATAATGGCATATATCGAAGCGAAAAATATTCATAAGACATTTGGCAAAGGGGATGCCGCGGTGCACGCGCTCCGGGGAGCGTCTCTGTCGGTGGACAAGGGAGAGATGGTAGCGGTTATGGGAAAGAGCGGTTCCGGCAAGTCCACCCTGCTCAATATCCTGGGCGGCCTGATGACTATGGATGAAGGCGAGCTGTATGTGGACGGGAAGAAGGTGGATTTCCGGAAAAAGAAATATCTGCTCAACTACCGCCGCAGAGAAGTGGGATTCGTGGTTCAGTATTTTGCCCTGATTGACGATATGAACGTGTATAAAAATGTATCCCTGCCTCTCAGATACCAGGGAATTCCGCGGGCAAAGATCAGAAAGAGGACCACAAAGATGCTCCACAATCTGGGAATTGAGGAGAAGGCAAAGTCCTATCCCGGCGAGCTTTCCGGCGGTCAGCAGCAGAGGGCGGCCATAGCTAGGGCGCTTGTAAAAAATGCGAAGATCATCCTGGCCGACGAACCTACCGGCGCGTTGGATGAAGATACGGGAAATGATGTGATGAAGCTGTTCCAGCGCCTGAAGAAGAAGGACCGGGCCATCATTATCGTTACCCATGACAGCAAGGTGGCGGAGTACTGCGACCGGGTCGTTTATCTGAGAGACGGGGCGAATGTGTAAAAACAGGATGCCACTTTGATGCCTGAATATGCTAATATAAAAACAGTCCGTTTTCATACCGGAAAGCGGACTGTTTTTCTTGGCGCGGCGATGAGTCGAAGTCCGGGTCTGCCCGAGACTTTGGCGAACGTTTACAATCTCGGAATGTGCCGTTGAGGCGTTTTCGGTAATTGCGCAACAGACCAGAAAAGGGGAGAAAAAGGTGATCAGAATACTTATTGCAGAAGACGAGGCGCCCATTGCGAATCTGGTAAAGCTGAGTCTGAAAAAGGCGGGATATCTGTGCGAGTGTGCATCTGACGGGGAAGAAGCGGCGGAGAAGATCAGTACAAAAGCGTATGATCTGATTCTGATGGACGTGATGCTTCCGAAAATTGACGGATTTGAACTGATGGAATATATTCGGCCTCTGGAAATTCCGGTGATTTTCCTTACGGCGAAGAATGCGGTAAGAGACCGTGTAAAAGGACTGCGGATGGGGGCGGAAGACTATATCGTAAAGCCTTTTGAGATTATCGAGCTGCTGGCCCGGGTGGACGTAGTCCTGCGGAGATACCGGCTTTCGGAAGATGAGATTCATGTCTGCGGGCTGGATATAGACACCCGTTCCATGCGTGTGACAAGGGACGGTCAGGAGATTGCTCTTACCAGAAAGGAGTATGAACTTCTTCTGTTTTTTGCCCGCAATCCAAATGCAGCTCTGTACCGGGAGACGATTTATGAGAGAGTGTGGGGCGGGGAATTTGAATATGGCAGCAAGACGGTAGACCTGCATGTCCAGAGGCTGCGGAAAAAAACGGGCTGGATCCGGGAACTGCAGGCGGTAAATAAAGTAGGATACCGGCTGGAGGTGAAGGAATGAAATTCAGGCTGAAGATTACCTTCTGCATGCTGGCGCTTCTGAGCATTCTGTTCGGAATCGGAGGCAGCGTACTGATTGTAAGTTCTTTCCGGGACACCATGAAGCAGGAAAAGGTTACGGCGGAAAATACTTATAAAATGCTTCAGTATACGCTGCAGATATCCGGAGTTCAGAAACTGCTCTCAAAGACAGGCGATATCCGTAATGTGATCGGACAGAGTATCAGACAGAACGGAGGATACTGGGATCATATCCTGCTGACGGCGGACGGGAAAGAGATATACAGCAGCGGAAAAGAGACCGCCTTTTTAAGAACCCGGGATTCTGCAGATACAAAGGAATATCCGGAAGAAGGAACGGGGAGCATTGTATCGGTCCGGGATGACAGCGGGGAAAATAATCTTTGTGTAACCGGTACGTTTACAGCGGGAAACCGGCGATTCTCTCTGACGGCGGCCCGGGATATTTCGGATCTGTACCGCAACCGGGACCGGATGCAGGAAGTGTACCGGATCGTATTTGCCGTTCTGATGCTGCTGTGTGCTGTTATGGCCTACAGCATGGCTCTGTTCCTGACAGCTCCCCTTTCCCGACTGGCCAGGGGTGCCCGGGAGATCGGAAAAGGCAATTTCGCTTTCCGTTCCCGGGTGCGCTCAGACGATGAGGTGGGGAGCCTGTCCAGGGATTTTGACCGTATGGCGGGACAGATTGAAAAGAATGTCCGGGAGTTGAGAGAGGCGGTAGCGCGTCAGGAACGGTTTGTGGGGAACTTTACCCATGAACTGAAGACGCCTATGACTTCGGTAATCGGATACGCGGATCTGCTGCGGAGCCGGGAGTTAAGCGGCGAGGAGAGACGGGAAGCGGCGGATTATATATTCCGGGAGGGAAAGCGTCTGGAGCGTCTGTCCCTGAAACTGCTGGATATCTATGCGGCGGAGCAGACAGAGATCTCGATGTCCCCTCACAGTCCCGGAAGAATTGTAGAGGATATAGCGGATCATCTCAGGCCTGGACTTAAGGAACGGGAGATTGTACTGACTGCCCGGTGTGAGAAAGGAGTCTGCATGCTGGATTCGGATCTGTTCTGCTCCCTAGTGCTGAATCTTGTGGACAATGCCGGAAAGGCGGTGGGATCCCGGGGGTATATCCGGGTGACCGTAAGGATGACCGATGCGGGATGCCGGCTCTGCGTGGAAGACGACGGGCCGGGAATTCCCGGAGAGGCTAGGGAACATCTGACAGAAGCCTTTTACCGGGCGGATAAGAGCCGGTCCAGAAAACAGGGCGGCGCAGGTCTGGGACTGACCCTGTGTGAGAAAATTGTAAAGCTTCACAATGGGGAACTCTCGTTTGAAAGTGAGGAAGGGAGAGGTACAAAAGTGACGGCTGAGCTGAAAGGAGGACGCTGTGAAAAAAAGAATAAAAATGATAAGCCTGTCGGTTCTGCTTCTCTGTGTGATCCTGTCGGCGGGAATTCTGATGCCGGAAGCCGCGGCGCGGATTGCGGACAGGCAGAGTGAAAACAAACAGGAAAAATTTGAGACAGGAACTGTGTCTTCTTTTCGCCTGACGGATCGGCTGAAGCTTGCGGAGTCCTATGATCAGGAAATGTATGTTAATGTGGCAGACGGAAGCATACTTGAGCGGGGAGAGGCTGAACAGCTTGCGGATAAAATAACAGAGGAGCTGGCTCTTTACGGAATTGTGGCTCCCATATCCTGTGAAGAACGCTTTGCAGATCCTTTTATGGCTGTTTCTTCGGAGAATCTGGATGTGGCGCTGCTCTGGAGATGTACCCTGTCAGATGAATACGGGGTCAGAATGACCGTCATTATTGATGATGAGAGCGGGAAAATGCTGAAGTTTCTGTATTATGGAAACGGCGAAGAGACGCCGGTGAATGAGTCGGGCACTGCGGATATATGGACAGAAGCGGAAAAAATGCGGAAGTTTTGTGAGGATTATTATGGGCTGCAGGCGATCGGAGGGGAATACGAGGAAGATAAGGATTATGTCAGCATTCCGTCTGCTCAGCTATCGTTTGTTGATGAAGAAGGAAGCAGAATTACGCTTCATTTTTCACTGGATCCATGGATGAAAGACTGCTGGTGGAGTTAAAGAAAATGATGCTGTTCTGATGCCGGAAGATTGCCGGAAGTAAGACATGCCGGAATATAATACTGTTCAGAAAACAACAGCGGGGTGAAGACAATGTTTTACAGAAGAACGATAAAAAACAAAGGAGAATACCGGTCCGGAAAAGAGAGGGCAAGGCGAAGACATATTATTATCTGCAAAACGGCTGCAGCAGGCGCAGTTTTTTTTCTTTTCGGCGGAGCCGCATTTTTACAGGCGGGAGAAGATATGTCCCGAATGCTGCCAAGAACCGGCGAAAAACACGAAACGGTTTTTGCCTCTGATGACAGGAGAGAAAAGACAGGAGGTCAGACAGGTTCTGATTTGGAGGAGAAAAAGAAGCAGACAGCAGGGAGGAAGGATGAATGGAGTCTGATTCTTGTAAATTCATGGAATAAAGTTCCGGAAGGCTATGAAGTGCGTCTGACCCGGCTGAAAAATAATCAGGCGATTGACACAAGATGCTATCCTCAGCTTCAGCAGATGATGGACGACTGCAGGGCAGAAGGGTTAGATCCCCTGATCTGTGCATCTTATCGGACGCAGGAGAAACAGCAGGCGCTTTTTGACGATAAAAGAAGACAGGTCGCCGCACAAGGATGCCGGGAAGATAAGGCAGATGAAGAAGCGGCAAAGACAGTAGCCCGCCCCGGCACAAGCGAGCATCAGCTTGGCCTGGCAGTGGATATTGTCGATATGGGATATCAGCAGCTCGATACAGCCCAGGAGAATACGCCGGTTCAGAGATGGCTGATGAAAAACAGCTGGAAATATGGTTTTGTTCTCCGCTATCCCACAGAAAAAAGCAAGATTACCGGGATTATTTATGAGCCCTGGCATTACCGGTACGTAGGACAGGCGGCGGCGAAGGAAATGTATCGGAAAAATTTGTGCCTGGAGGAATATCTGGAACAGCAAAGCGGAAAGTAAACGTACAAAAAAACAGAAGTGCTCGTTTCCCGTTTTCGCCTTCCGGGAAAAGAACTCTTGTCAGATGTCTAATGCTTAAATTCAATTGTGTTTTATGCATGAAAGGTTTTGCGTTTAAAGAATTCTAAGATTTTATTCATAATTTTATCCGGAAAATATGTTATGATTGATGCAGTGACAAAAGAAAGGACAGGCCGGATGACCAAAGATGAATAAAAAAAGAGGATATGGCGGACAGAAGAACAGAAGAAGGCGAAAACTCAGAAAATGGGCGCTGTGTGTCAGAGCGGGGATCGCGGTTTTGCTTGTCCTGACAGTGACGCTTGGCATACGAAGGTGCATATCCGGATCCGGCGGAGAATTCCGGCTTATCGATACAGACGCTTCCAAACCGGAGATCGACGTGCAGCTGCTGGATGTGAATCCTTATTCGAGGCCGGGAACACCGACTGAAAAGATTACGGGAATTGTGGTCCATTATACGGCGAATCCGGGGAGTACGGCGCAGAATAACAGAGATTATTTTAACGGACTTAAAGACTCTCATGAGACGGAGGCCAGCAGTAATTTTATCGTAGGGCTTAAGGGAGAGATTATACAATGTGTTCCGACATGGGAGATGGCGTATGCCTCAAATTCCAGAAATATCGATACGGTTTCCATTGAGTGCTGTCATCCGGATGATACCGGAAAGTTTACGGACGAGACGTACGTCTCTCTTGTTCAGCTTACAGCATGGCTCTGCGTAAAATTCGACCTGACAGAAGATCAGGTGATCCGGCACTATGACGTGACGGGAAAGAACTGTCCGAAGTACTTTGTGGAAAATGAAGACGCGTGGAATCAGTTCAGGAAAAATGTAGGGGAAGCCATAAAAAAAGGAGACGGACATACGGAAAACGAAAACGCAGGAGGATGAAAGAAAATGGCAAGGCAGATGGATTTTACGACGGAAACGCCGGACTGCTGTGAGATCGGCGATATTTTGCAGGTGGAGGAAAATAAACTCCCCACGTCTTACTGGTATATGCTTGAGCACGCATATGGAGCCAGCGGTAATTTTACCAACCGGGAACGGTTGAAAACCCGGTCGGGCAGAGTTGTAAAGAAATGGCATGACGACCGCTTCAAATATCTTACTCTGGAATTTGATGAATAAAGAAATTTAAGAGAGAACCCGGACCGGCAGATTACACTGTCGATCCGGGTTCTCTTTTATAATTTTCAGGTCTGTATATTTCAAAGTATACGGGGAAAGACTGCTTTTATATCAGATGCGGAAAGAATAGCTGGCAGATTTTGCGCACAGCCGGGCGGGGAAGGAGACGGAAAATGAATAGAATTATTATTTTACCGGTTTTGGAGGTGGAAAGCGCGCAGCGCGGCGGGAATGGCGGCTGAGAAGAAGAGAAACATCTGGTTTCTGCTGACGATTTTCTTTTCCGCGGTATATCTTCTCTGGAGAATATTCTTTACCATCCCCTGGAACGCCGGATTTCTGCAGGCGGCGGGAGGGATTTTGCTTGTTATGGCTGAGGCGGTAACATTTCTGGGGACGGCGGAACTGATGATCAGCCGTATAAAAAGCAACGGGTGCGAACTCAGTCCGCCGGAGCCTGCCCCGGAACAGTTCCCGGATGTAGACGTGTTTATCGCTACGCACAATGAACCGGAAAGTCTTCTCTATAAAACAATCAATGCATGCACTTTTCTGGAGTACCCGGACGCCGGCAGGGTTCATATTTATGTGTGCGATGACGGGAACAGGAAGGAAATCCGGGAACTCGCGGAACATTTCGGCGTCGGATATCTTGGCCCTGCGGATAACCGTCAGGCCAAGTCGGGAAATTATAATTACGCGCTTGCGCATACAGATTCTCCTCTGATCGCTACTTTTGACGCGGACATGATACCAAGAAGAGAATTTCTGGTAAAAACAGTCCCCTATTTTTTTATACCGGAAAAAAAGATGGGTCTGGTGCAGACTCCGCAGAGTTTTTACAATCAGGATCTGTTTCAGTTTAATCTTTTTTCGGAAAAAGATATTCCAAATGAACAGGACTTTTTTTCACGGGAAATCAATGTGATGCGGAATGCGTCCAACACAGCCGTATATACCGGGAGCAATACGGTTATTCTGCGCGCGGCGCTGGAGGAAATCGGCGGGTTCCCGTGCGATACGGTGACAGAAGACTTTGAGACCAGCCTGCGGCTCCAGAAAGCGGGATATATTACCTATGCTTCGTCGGAAGTGCTGGCCGCAGGACTTTCCACGACGACAGTATCCGCCATGATCAGACAGAGAATCCGCTGGGCGAGGGGAGTGATCCAGAGCATTCAGAATACACATCCGGTCTTCTCAAAAGAACTGACGGCTGCGGCGCGGCTGTCCTATCTGAACTCGTATCTGTACTGGTGGTCTTTTCTGTGCAGAATAATCTTTGTACTGGCGCCCGTGCTTTACGCCCTGGCCGGATTACAGCTGGTGGAGTGCGGATTCTGGGAACTGCTTGTGTTCTGGCTGCCGGCTCATCTGTGCGGCCGTACGGCGATGGAATATCTGAGTACGAATATCCGCAATCTGCGCTGGAACCAGATAATCGATACTATTCTGGCGCCCTATCTGGTCATCCCTGTTTTTCTGGAATCTGTGGGGATTCACCGGAAGAAATTTCAGGTAACTGATAAGAGAAAGAAGAAAGAAAAGACTGCGTCCGCCAGATATCTTATCCCGCATGGTGTCCTGATAATTCTTACTCTCGCGGCGTTTTTCCGATTTATAAAGGGAAAGTACGGGACAGCGCTCCTGTACAGCAGCGTAATTCTGTTCTGGCTCGGATACAATCTGACGTCACTTTTGTACGCGGTGTTTTTTATGCTCGGAAGAGAATCCAGGCGTATTTCCGACAGGATCGGGGCGGAAGTGCAGGCGGAAGTACAAAGCGTGAAAGGATGCAGGAGAGGAAAGACCGCAGATGTGTCGGAAGAAGGAATCGCTATCCGGCTCTCAGATCCCCTGCCCGTGCGAAAAGGAGAGAAATTCCGTATCTTTGTCAGCACAGAGCGCTATAAAGCTGTTCTGAACGGCGTCTGCGTCTACGCCCGGGAGGAACATAATGCAGAAAGCGGGAAGAAGGGCCAGTTCGTGGCGGCATCGGCTGTCCCGGAAGACGAAACAAGCCGGCGGCAGTGGCTTCAGATTATTCATGACCGGCGGCACTCGCTTCCGCGGGAAATTGACCCATGGATGACTGTTTATGACGAAGTATGCCGCAATATCCGGATGCGCAGGGCAGAGTGGAAATACAGGCGCAATAAAGGAGAGGAAGACAAAAGGAAGGTGTGAAAATGCAGTCAATGTTGACTCTGATAAAGGCTGTTCTGCTTATCCTGTCATTTCAGGGATATTTTTTTGCCGTATACCGGTTCGGAAAGATAAAAAAATGGTTTGTCCCGGTTATTGCCATGACAGGAATCGGGCTTGTGCTGTTCTGGGCGGGGCTTGCGGGAATGCTTGCGCCCGCGGCTGACCTGATATATCTGGGAGGAATTGTCTGCGCCTGCGTGTTTTTTGTTTTCGCATTTCAAAAGAAGATAAGGCCGCCGCGGATGGGACTGTGCGAATGGTTCTTTGCGGCCGGCGCGGGGGCGTTCGCGCTGCTCTCTCTGAATATGAAGCTGACGCATTATGACAATTTTTCCCATTGGGCGCTGATTGTAAAATATCTGCTGTCCGCCGGTCATCTGCCGGAAGCGGATACGGTACTGGTGCCGTTTCGGGACTATCCGCCGGGCGCCGGTCTGTTTATTTATTATGTGTGCAGATACGCCGGTCATTCGCAGGGAGTTATGCTGCTTGCGCAGAACAGTCTGATCTTTGCGTGCTTTTACGCGGTGTTCGGCATTGTAAAAGAGCGCAGGCGTTTCCTGCTTTATTCTTTTCTTGGGATGGGATGTTCGGTTCTGTCTTATCTGAATCTGACTGTCCGGATAAATAATCTGCTGGTGGATTTTCTGCTTCCGCTTCTGACAATGGCGTCTGTCGCCATATCCCGCCGCGGCGGGGAAGAGCCGGGGAAACTCTGTCTTTTGCAGTCGCTGATTCTTGGATTTACGGGAATTGTAAAAGGTACGGGAATATTTTTTTCGGGCGCGGCGATTTTGTATGCCTTCCGAAAAACCAGGAGCGTTTTTCGGAGTGCGCTTATGGCGGCCGGGAGTTTTCTGCCTTTTCTGGCATGGCAGTATCATCTGCGCTTCGGACTGGCGGGTTTTGAAGGGAAATTCGGCGTGCGGACGGCGGAAAACGCGGAAAATGCCGCGGCCGTCTACGGAGCTCCTGTCGATGAATCACTGTACGGTCAGGTGGCGGAAGCATTTTTCCGGGAACTCACCGATCTGTCGGAACGGGCGGCGCAGATGTTTGTTCTGGCCACGGCAGCTGTCGTCTGCGCGCTCATTTACGCCCGGATAAAAAAGAAAAGGCGGGAAGCCCTCCGCCGCGCTCTGCCCGCGGCTCTCGCGCTGACCGCTTTGTATTATGCGGGGATGCTGTATATGTATCTTTTTTCCATGCCTGCGCAGGAAGCTGTCCGCCTGGCGGGATTTGAGAGATATGCCTGCAGCATAACCGTGCTGTATGCGGGGATTCTTCTTATGGGGGCTGAAGCGGATATGGAAGAGTCGTTTGCGGTAGGGATTGATGTGAGAGGAGCGTACAAAGCCTATTCTTCTCCGGCCGCCAAGAGAAGATATCAGTATACTGTTCTCGGCACTCTGGCAGTAGGGCTTAATTTCCTTTACTCGGAGTTCAGCGGGCTGTCCGGGATCCGGGCGGATTACCGGAATTCGATTCCGGGGCAGGCGCAGACGGCAGTGGGGGACAACTGGTATAAAGACGGACAGGAAGATGAGAGAAAATATCTCATTGTGGCTCCGGGCAGGAGCGGCGAGGCGGCCAGCGGAGAGATCATGTATGTGTTCCGGTATTTTCTGTGGGCGCCGGATGTCGATGTGACGGACTCATTAAGTCCCGCAGAGGCGGAAACGGCAAAGCAGCGGTATGACAGGATTATCCTGCTTCATCCTTCCGGTCGTTCCTGAAATGACAAAAAGAACACTTGTTCGATTTTGAAAACTGTGATATCCTGTATATGAAGAGCGGGAAAGGAGGCGGAAAAGATGGGAGACAGAACTTATATTGCGATTGATCTGAAATCTTTTTACGCTTCGGTTGAGTGCCGGGACCGGGGGCTGGATCCTCTGAAAGTAAATCTGGTTGTGGCTGACAGAAGCCGGACGGAGAAGACGATCTGTCTGGCGGTCTCCCCGCCTCTGAAAGATTTCGGCGTTCCGGGCCGGCCAAGGCTTTTTCAGGTAGCACGGAAGATAAAAGAAGTCAACGCGGAGCGGCGGCAGCGCGCTCCGGGGCATTGTCTTTCGGGAACTTCCTGCCATGTCCGTGAACTGGAGCGTGATCCGTCTCTGGCGGCGGACTATATCGTCGCAGTTCCGCGGATGGCCCGTTACATGGAGGTTAGCGCGGAGATTTATCAGATATATCTGAAGTATATCGCACCGGAGGATATACATGTTTATTCCATAGATGAAGTATTTATTGACGCGGCTCCTTATCTCGGAACATACGGAATGACGGCGCGGCAGCTGGCGGCGGAGATAATACACGATGTATATGATGCGACCGGCATCACTGCCGCTGCGGGACTGGGGGCAAATCTTTATCTGTGTAAAGTAGCCATGGATATAGAGGCAAAGCATATGCCGGCGGATGAAAACGGCGCGCGCATCGCATGGCTGGACGAGATGTCCTACCGGAAACGTCTGTGGGATCACAGGCCGCTGACCGATTTCTGGAGAGTCGGCAGAGGGTATGCGAAAAAGCTGGAAGAATACGGGATGTTTACCATGGGAGATATTGCGCGCTGCTCGCTTGGCAGACCTGCGGATTATTACAATGAAGATCTTCTGTACCGGCTGTTCGGCGTCAACGCGGAGCTTCTCATTGATCACGCATGGGGCTGGGAGCCGTGCACGATTGCTGACATTAAGGCGTATAAGCCGCAGAGCAGCAGCCTGGGGTCCGGGCAGGTGCTGCACTGCCCCTATCCCTTTGACAGGGCCAGGCTGGCAGTGAAAGAGATGGGAGACCAGCTGGCGTTTGATCTGGCGGATAAAGGGCTTGTGACAGACCGGATCGTTCTGACTGTGGGATATGACAGGGGAAATCTGACAGATCCCGGCATCCGGGGCAGGTACAGCGGAGAGGTTAAGACGGACCGCTACGGCAGAAAGGTTCCGAAACACGCTCATGGTACGATTCATCTGAAAGAGCACACGTCTTCCGCCCGGCAGATCGTGAAGGCGGTCACGGAACTGTTTGAAAAGATCGCCGACAGAGGGCTTCTGGTGAGGAAGCTGAGTGTGGCCGCGGTGCATGTCATACCGGAAAGCCAGGCGGAGAGCGGGGAGCGGTATGAACAGATGGAGCTTTTTACGGATTATGAAGCGCTTCAAAAAGAGCAGGACGCGGAGAAAGCGGAGCGGGAAAAGGAGAAGAAGATGCAGAAGGCAGTGCTGGAGATTAAGAGAAAGTTCGGGAAAAACGCGATATTACGAGGGATGAATCTTGAAGAAGGCGCCACGGCAAGAGACAGGAACAGCCAGATCGGAGGACACAGAGCGTGAAGACGGGAGAAGCGGAGAAAAAATACGGAGATATTATATCACTTCCGCATCATGTATCCCCCGGCCGCCCGCATATGCCCGTATCGGACCGGGCGGCTCAGTTCGCTCCGTTCGCGGCGCTGACAGGATATGACGAAGTGATAAAGGAGGCGGCCGGGGAGCATACGGGAGAGAAAACGGCGCGGCATTAAGGCTGAAGGGGTGTTAAAATTCTTGAAAGGGGCTGAATTTTATTCTATAATGGACGTCAGGGCATGTTTTTCCGTAGTCCGGTTTTTATAACGGATGCCGGAGAGGTATGCGGGTTACTCGTAAAAAAAGGATTATGCCGGCGGGACGGCATGATTCCGGGAATGAGATTTTAAGACAGGACGAGAGATAAAATTATGGAAATATTTTCAATGATCCTGGCCCTGCTCAGCGGCGTGGCGATGTTTCTGTACGGCATGCTTCTGATGGGAGACGGATTAAAAATGGTAGCCGGCGACAAGCTGGAAGCTTTTCTGTATAAGATGACGAATACACCGCTGAAAGGAGTCGCGCTGGGGGCGGGAGTGACATGTGTGATCCAGTCGTCCTCCGCGACGACGGTTATGGTGATCGGTTTTGTGAATTCCATGATGATGAAGCTTCGGCAGGCAATCAGCATTATTATGGGGGCAAATATCGGGACGAGCATTACCGGATGGATTCTGTGCCTGTCTTATATTGACGGATCAGGCGGTCTGGCGGAACTTCTGTCCACCGCGACGATTTCGGCCGTTGTCGCCATCGCCGGCATTGTGCTCAGGATGTTCTGCAGGCGGTCGGTTTATAAAAATATCGGAAACATCATGCTCGGATTCGCGATTCTTATGACGGGCATGCAGACAATGAGCGGAGCGGTGGAGCCGCTGAGGGAAAATGAGTTCTTCATCAGTATGCTCACAATGTTTTCCAATCCTCTGACCGGTATTCTCGTCGGGATCGTCTTTACGGCGGTTCTCCAGAGCGCGTCGGCGGCGGTCGGAGTGCTGCAGGCGCTTTCGGCGACCGGAATCCTGACATTTGCCAGTGCGTTTCCGATTGTGCTTGGAATCGGGGTGGGCGCGGCCTGTCCGGTTCTGATTTCCTCGATCAGCGCAAATAAGAACGGGAAGAGGACTGCGCTGATTTATCTGCTGAATGATCTGCTTGGCCTGGTTTTCTGGGGTATTGTTTTTTATGCGGTAAACGCGGCGGTGCATTTCGGATTTATGGATATGATCATGACGCCTGTATCGGTGGCGTTTATAAACACAATTTTCCGTGTGGCTACAGTCTGCGTGCTGTTTCCGTTTATTCCGAAGCTGGAGAAGCTTGTGTGTCTTCTCGTGAAGGATACGAAAGAAGAGATGGAAGAAGAGGCGGATTTTGATCTGCTGGAAGAACGCCTTGTCGTTTACCCCGCGCTGGCTATCGGACAGTGCCACCGGGTAATCTCGGGGATGGCGGGGAAAGTCCGCAAAAATGTGAACCGCGCCATGAATCTGCTGAACGATTACCGGCAGGAGTACTTTGAAAAGGTGCAGCGCAAGGAGGACCTGATCGATAAATATGAAACCCGGCTCGGCACCTATCTGATGCGGCTGACGAAGCGTGAACTGACCTCGGCGCAGACAAGGCAGATGTCTCTGTATCTGAGCACCATCAGTGATTTTGAGAGAATCGGCGACCACGCGGCATATATCGCTTATATGTCGAATGAGATGCACGAAAAACGGACGGCTTTTTCCGCGGAGGCTCTGGATGAGCTGAATGTTGTGATGGGAGCTGTGCGTGAGATTATGAATGTGACCGCGAAAGCGTTTATGAATAACGACCTGGAAGAGGCAAAGAAGGTAGCGCCTCTCGGCATGGTCATTACCCGTCTGTGCGACGAATTGAAGCACAGCCATGTAAAGAGGCTCGGCAGCGGAATGTGTGAGCTTGAACAGGGGACGATTTTTACTGATATATTGAACAGCTTTACCCGTATCGCGTCCCACTGCGCGAGCATTATGACGGCTATGTCGAAGGCGGAAGAGGAAGACGGGGATATCCATATTCACAATTCCAGAGTTTATGCCGGCGAGGGGACGGAATATTACGCTTATTTTACGGAATACTGTAAGAAGTATGATCTCGGAGACGGCAGCAGACATATACAGAGCATGGAACCGGAAGAGGTTGTATAACGCTTTCAAGTGTGTTTTGGGAGGATGGCTATGCAGAAAAGATCACAAATGCTCAAAAGAGCGTTTCGGACAGCATTCCCTTATACGATACCTATTTTTGCGGGATTCTGGTTTCTCGGGATTACATATGGCATTTATATGAATGTTTCCGGTTTCAGCTTCTGGTATCCGATGCTGATGAGTATCACGATATTTGCCGGTTCCGTTGAATTTGTAACGGTTAATATGCTTCTTGGAGCGTTTAATCCTCTGCAGGCCTTTGTCATGACGCTGATGATCAACGCAAGGCATCTTTTTTACGGAATTTCCATGCTGGACAGATTCCGGGGCGTCGGATGGAAGAAGGTTTATCTGATTTTCGGCATGTGCGACGAGAGCTTTTCCATAAACTATACAGCGGATATTCCGGACAATGTGGACCGGGGCTGGTTTATGTTTTTTGTTACTCTTCTGAATCATCTTTACTGGTTTTCGGGCGCGGCGCTCGGAGGCATATTCGGGTCTCTGATTCATTTTAATACGGAAGGGCTGGAATTCGTAATGACGGCAATGTTCGTCGTGATTTTTACGGAGCAGTGGCTTAAAGAAAAGAATCATACAAGCTCCCTTCTCGGACTGGGGATTTCTCTGCTTTGTCTGGCTGCTTTCGGGGCGGACGGATTTATTATTCCGGCTATGCTTTCGATTCTTTTGCTTCTGACTCTGATGAGACGTGCTCCGGAGAAGGGAGGCGGTGTACAGTGACGCTGACACAGCAGATTATTACAGTGGCGATGGTCGTTCTGGGCACTGCGGCGACCAGGTTCCTGCCGTTCCTGATATTTCCGGCGGACAGGCCGACTCCGAAATACGTACAGTATCTCGGGAAAGTGCTTCCGGCCGCCGTATTCGGACTGCTCGTAATCTACAGTCTGAAAAATGTGAATATATTTACCGGAAGCCGCGGCATACCGGAACTGATCTCGATTGTACTGGTTGTTCTGATGCACGTGTGGAAAAGGCAGATGCTTCTGTCCATAGCAGGGGGGACGATTTGCTATATGCTGCTTGTACAGTTTGTTTTCTGAGATTCGGGCAGAGAGTTTTTTATTGCCACAAAAGAGGAAAATTGCTATAATATGATGTGCTTTTAATGACAGATCATGCAGGCGGATGGCCATATTCGCTTTACAGACGGAGGATGAAAATGAACGATTTGGAAATGTACCGGGAACAGCTTGCTATCTGCGACGATAAAATTATTGACGCGCTGGCGGAAAGAAATTCTATTGTCGAGAAAGTAATGTCGTATAAGGAAACATACGGAATGCCCATAATCGTGCCGGCGCAGGAAGCAAAGCAGCGGCAGAGGCTGGAGGAAAAGATAAAAGACAGCAGATACCGGGACGAGATAGAGGAAGTATTTCAGAGTATTTTCCGCAGCAGCAGGAGAATACGGGCCAGAAAGCTGTTTTCATACAATATAGTTCTGATCGGATTTATGGGTTCCGGGAAATCGACGGTTTCGGATTATCTGAGTTCGGTGTTCGATATGAAACTTGTAGAGATGGATCAGGAGATCGCCGACCGGCAGGGGATGAGCATACCGGATATTTTTGCCGCGTACGGTGAAGAGTATTTCCGTAATCTTGAGACAGAGCTTCTCAGAGAACTGCAGTCGGGACAGAACTGCGTTATCTCATGCGGCGGCGGCGTGGTTCTCCGCAGCGAAAATGTAGCGGAGATGAAGAAAAACGGCCGGGTTGTTCTTCTTACCGCCAGTCCGGAGACGATATACGAAAGAGTCAAAGACAGCGATGACAGGCCGATTCTCGAGGGAAACAAAAATGTAGATTTTATCGCGGAACTGATGGAAAAGCGCAGAGAAAAATATGAGGCTGCCGCGGATATCGTAGTGCGGACGGACGACAAGACAGTGCTTCAGATCTGCGAGGAACTGATTTCAAAGCTGATGGAGCTGGAAGGAAAATAATGTTTGACAGATTTTTTCCGGATGAATATGTGGCTTCCACATATGTTATCCCATTCGAAAAATTATATGAAGAAGGGTACCGGGGGGTTATTTTTGATATTGACAACACACTCGTGCCTCACGGCGCTCCCGCCGACGAGCGGGCGGAAAAACTGTTCCGCAGACTGAAAAAAATCGGGTTTTCTTCCTGCCTGATTTCCAATAACCGGGAAGCGCGGGTGAAAATGTTCAACAGAAACATACAGACACAATATATATATAACGCCCATAAGCCTTCCGTAAAAAATTATGTCCGGGCAATGGAGATCATGGGAACGGACCGCGAAACCACACTGTTTGTGGGGGACCAGCTTTTTACGGATGTATGGGGCGCCAGAAAAGCGGGTATACACAGTATTCTTGTGCGGCCCATCCATCCGAAAGAAGAGATACAGATCGTGCTGAAAAGGCGGCTGGAGAAGATTGTGCTGTATTTTTACGCAAGGAAGAAAAACCGGTCCGGGCAAAAAAAAGATTGAAAAATGGCGAAATATATTATAGAATGTATAAAGTGGAGCGCTGGGCAAAAGCGCAATTGAAGGAGGATTACAGATGGTTTCAGCAGGAGATTTTAAAAACGGCTTAACCGTAGAAATTGACGGAAATATTTATCAGATTATGGAATTTCAGCATGTAAAACCGGGAAAAGGTGCAGCTTTTGTAAGAACCAAGCTGAAAAATATCATCAGCGGCGGTGTTGTTGAAAAAACATTCCGTCCTACTGAGAAATTTGAAAACGCACATATTGACAGAAAAGATATGCAGTACCTGTATCAGGACGGAGATCTGTACAACTTCATGGATATGGAGTCATATGATCAGATCGCGCTGAATGCAGATGTGGTAGGCGACGCTCTCAAATTTGTTAAAGAGAACGAGACTGTAAAGATCTGCTCGCATAAAGGAAACGTATTTTCCGTTGAGCCGCCGCTGTTTGTGGAACTGGCTATTACAGAGACAGAGCCGGGATTCAAGGGAGATACCGCGCAGGGAGCCACAAAACCCGCTACAGTAGAGACGGGAGCGGTTGTAATGGTTCCGCTGTTCTGTGAGACAGGCGATGTTCTGAAGATTGATACAAGAACCGGAGAGTACCTGTCAAGAGTATAAGCTTCAGCGAAAGGGAGAGATCCCGGTCTGCAGTTAAAAACAGAGGCGCAGAAGTGCGATGCCAAAAAACGGGATCGCGCGGCGCCTCTTTTTTGTGAATAATTCCCCATTGCTTTTTGGCGGTCTCTCGCCTATAATCAAGAGCACATAATAACTATCAAATCATTTTTATTTTTATTTCACAGGTACAGTTCGTACCGGCTTTCTCGTAAAAAACAAATGAACCGCGTATCGAAAGGAGAAAAATGAATTATCAGCAGTTTGTCAGCGCGGTAGAGAAAAACCTGAATCAGAAAATGGAGGGAGGTGTGAAGGCTTCCTGCTATACGGCGGTAAAAAACAACGGAACAGAAAGAAAAGGCGTTATCATTGAGACGCCGGGGATTAATATATCTCCGACAATTTATCTTGAAGAATACTATGAAGAGTACAGAAAAGGCAGGACAATGGAAGAAACGGTCGATGCTCTCCTGCAGTTTTACGGCTGCATCCGGAGAAGCGAACCGTGGGACTGCAGCGAGCTTCTGGAATACAACAGGGTAAAGGATAAGATTGTCTTTAAGCTTATCAATACGGAAAAAAACAGAGATTTTCTCAGCGACGCCCCGCACAGGTCGTTTCTGGATCTTTCGATCGTATTTTATGTTCTTCTGGAAATCGGCAGCGACGGAACCGCTTCCATGCCGGTGAAAGAGGCGCATATGAAGCGGTGGAACGTAACAGACGAGATGCTCTGGGAGGCTGCGGCCGAAAACGGCAGACGTCTGCTCCCCGCGGAATTTTTTACAATGCGTCATGCCCTGAGAGAGTGCATGTTTCAGCAGAAAAACTGCAAAGAAAGGGAAAATCTGCTGGCGGCGCCGGAAGCTGACAGAGATCAGATGTATGTATTGTCCAACAGGGCGCGCAGCTACGGGGCGGCATGCATCGTGTATCCGTACGTTCTCGAGATGATAGGAGGGATTCTTGGAGAAGATTTTTTTGTGCTTCCAAGCAGCGTACATGAAGTTGTGATCGTGCCCGCCTCTTCCGGAGTCGGCTGCCGGGAACTGGATGAGATGGTGCGGGAGATTAACCGGACGCAGGTGGCCGCGGAGGAAGTATTGAGCGACACCGCCTATTTTTACAGCCGCCGGACTGATACGCTTCAGTTTGGCGCGGCGCAGTGAAAGGAGGCGGGCAATATGAAAGACAGACTAATGCGATTATTCGCGGCGGCGCTCGCGGTGTTTCTGCTTTCCGGACTGACGGCGGGAACATCCGGTTTTCCCCGTGTTATGGCCGGGGAAAAGACACTGACGGTAAATCTTGACATAGGAGAAGAAGTGCATTACGGCAGTTATCATACCCGGTTTTATACGGTGGACGGACAGACGGCTTACTGTCTGGAACCGCAGAAGCTCTGGCCGGCGTCGGGAGAGTACGAGGCGCGGCGGCTGGAAAGCGGCGGATTAAGAAAAGCGCTGTATTATCTGTACGGGGGCCCCGGATACGATGATTATGTGGAAGAATACGGGTATATCGGTTTTTCCGGGAAACAGGAGAAGGCGGATGAATACTGTATGAGCCACTGCATTGCGGCATATTTTTATCTTGGAAGCGACGACGCGTTTATCGGGCTTGACAGCGCCCGGGCACGCGCGCTGAAGCAGAAAGCGGAGCAGATCCGCGCTATGCCGGAACCGCCGGAATATTTCAACGCGTTTATATTTGAGACAAGCGAAAACAAGCAGGTAATGGGAGGAACAGGAGCGGATCTGAGCGGTTCGGTGGAAATATATAAACAGTCGTCCCGGCCGGAATGGACAGAAGGCAATCCATGCTATTCGCTGGAAAACGCGGTTTTCGGGCTGTTCGAGCCTGGAAAAGACGAGCCTTTCCGCCGTATTGTAACGGACGAAAACGGATATGGAAGGGCGGACGACATCCGCATAGGAGAATATGAAATCAGGGAACTGGAAAATCCGGCAGGGTATACGCTTGACGACGGCGCAGTAAAAATATCAGTCCGGGAGAACGAGACGACCGTCTTTAAATGCGCGGACGCTCCATACTATTATCCGGCCGGGCTTGTCCTGCGGAAAACAGACGCGGATACGGGGGAGGCAAAGGCGCAGGGAAGCGCGTCTCTTTCGGACGCATGGTTTACGGTCCGTTTCTACCCCGGTCATTACGATGGGGATCCGGCCAAAACCGGAGTAAAAGCAGAAAGGACATGGGTGCTGCGCTCTGATGACGAAGGCAGAGTATTTCTCTCGGACGAGGCGAAAATAAGCGGAGATCCGTTTTATCAGAATGAGTCCGGGGAAAATATTCTTCCGCTCGGAACAGTGACTTTTGAGGAGACAAAAGCGCCGGAAGGCTATCTTATAAATGAGGAAATTATAGTAAGAAAAACAGAGATATCCGGAGATAAAGAAACAGATACGGTATTCCGGATGCCGGAAGTTCCGGAGCAGATTATAAAAGGACATATTCAGATTGTTAAATTCGCGCAGGCCGGAGATCCGGAACAGGAACAGAGGCGGCCTCTTGAAGGCATCCGCTTTTCCATTACGTCCAAAACCACGGGCAGAACCACGGTAATTGAGACGGATGAAAACGGATACGCGTCTACCATGCAGACGGAGGAGGAAGGTCTGGCTTATGATACTTATGTGATTCGCGAAGAAAATGCCCCGGAAGGATTTATACCGGCGGACAGTTTTGAGGCGGTGATAGATAAGGACGGGGAAACGCTGTACTATATTCTTGAAAACAGACAGATTCTTTCTCCCGTAAAGCTTGTAAAAAAAGACGCGTCGACCGGGAATGTCATCCCGCGGGCGGGCGCCCGCTTTGCCCTTCTCGATGAGGAGAAAAACCCTCTTTTGCTGGAGACGCATTATCCGGAACATACCATGAGCCACATTTTTACTACTGATGAGAGCGGGTCTTTTGTTCTTCCGGAAAAACTTCCGGCCGGAGTATACTATTTTCAGGAACTTACTCCGCCGGAAGGATATGTTTTAAATGAATCCCTCCTGCGTTTTGAGATCAGTGAGGATCATGACATGGCGGATCCTCTCACCGTAGAGTTTGAAAATGAACCGGCCGCGGAAAAGCTGCGGGTCATAAAAACAGACGCGGATTCCGGACAGGCGATGGAAGGAGTGCGGTTCGACATTCTGGCCGCGGAAGATATCGTGACGCCCGACGGAACAGTCAGGCTTAAAGCCGGTGAAACGGCGGGTACAATAGTAACCGGCGCAGACGGAACCGGCTGGTCGGAAGAATTGTTCCCGGGGAAATATAACATCGTTGAGAAGAAAACAGCAGACGGATATATGCTTCCGGAATCGCCTCACGAAGTGGAGCTTTCGTACCGGGAAGGAAAGGGTGTGGACGTCATGATTGAAAATTACAGAACACGGATTACGGATACTTCCGCCGTGTGGAAAAAGAGCGGAGCAAAGCGCGCGGAAGCCGGGAGCGAGTCAGTTATCACAGATACGGTGGAAATGGATTATCTCAATGCCGGGACAGAATATATCCTGAGAGGCGCAGTGGCGGACGGAGAAACAGGAGAACCGGTCATAATCGACGGAAAGCCGGTTGAGGCGGAGACGCGATTTACGCCGCGGCAGCCGGAAATGGCGGTCGATATGGATTTTACCGTGGATTCGGCAGAACTTGCGGGCAGACGGCTTGTCATATATGAATATCTCTATCTTGGAGAAACTCTTCTTTCTTCACATGAAGATAAAGAAGACATGGGACAGAGCGTGGAAATACTGGAACGCGCTGAAACCGCGGTAAGAACGGGAGATGAACTGCCGGATGCGGAAGACACCGTTTTTATGGCCGCATCGTCGGCGGCAGCCGGAATTGCCGTGGTCGGAATCAGAGCGGCGCTCAGGTGGAGAAGGAGAAGAGTAAAATAAATCTTTACTTTTCCTGTGATTTATGCTAGGATAATTAAGGCTGTTGAAGAGGGGACGCGGAAGTGTTCCCTCAATCAGCCGGAATGCGTCTGTAGCTCAGTGGATAGAGCAATGCCCTCCGGAGGCATGTGCGGCGGTTCGACTCCGCTCAGACGCTTATAACCGAATCCCGGGAAGTACCTTAAATGTTGTATTTGAGGCGCTTCCCGGGATTTATTTTCACCTGAAAACTTGCCGTTGCCCGGCGGACATGTTAGAATAACATTCATATGGATTAAGGAGTGTGAAAGAAGTGAAGACATTACTGGAACT
Source organism: uncultured Mediterraneibacter sp. (assembly GCA_944381125.1). Classification (GTDB taxonomy): domain Bacteria; phylum Bacillota; class Clostridia; order Lachnospirales; family Lachnospiraceae; genus Mediterraneibacter. The sequence goes on from CALWKB010000007.1 coordinate 21,371, forward strand.
GATTACGATAGAGATGGAGACGGCGTTTGAAAATGCGGGTTATGACAGAGAACTTGCCAGAGTCACGCTGTCCAACCGCCCGGACCTGTGCGAATACCAGTGCAACGGAGCCATGGCGGGAGCGAAAAGATATAAGAAAGCGCCGTTTATGATAGCGGAGGACGTGGCTTCCAGGCTGGAGAATTCCGCATGCTTTTCCTCTGTCGATGTAGTAAAGCCCGGGTTCATTAATCTGAAGCTTTCTCCCGACTATGTGGCGGCATATCTGAATGATATGGCGGCGGATGAGAAACTTGGCGTGGAAGAGGAAAAGAATCCAAAGACAATTATCATCGACTACGGCGGACCGAACGTGGCGAAGCCTCTGCATGTGGGGCACCTCAGATCGGCAATCATCGGAGAGAGCATAAAGCGGATTGCAAGATTTAAAGGACATCACGTGACGGGCGACATACATCTGGGCGACTGGGGATATCAGATGGGACTGATTATCACGGAGCTTAAGAAGAGGAAGCCGGATCTTCCGTATTTTGACGAGAACTTTACCGGGGATTATCCGGAAGAAGCTCCGTTTACCATCGGGGAGCTGGAGGAGATATATCCTACGGCCAGCGCATACGCGAAAGAGCATGAAGATTACAGGGAAGAAGCATTGCATGCTACATATCTTCTCCAGAACGGAGACAGGGGATGCACGGCGATATGGAAACATATTATGGCGGTATCCGTTGCGGATCTGAAAAAGAATTATGAGAGGCTTAACGTACATTTTGACCTTTGGAAAGGCGAGGCGGACGCCCAGAAGTTTATCCCGGACATGGTGCAGATGCTAAAGGATAAAGGATATGCACGCTATGACGACGGCGCTCTTGTAGTAGACGTACAGGAGGAGACGGACAACAAAGAGGTGCCGCCGTGTATGATCCTGAAATCAGACGGAGCCGCTCTTTATGATACGACTGATCTTGCCACTCTGGTGGACAGAGAGCAGGAGTTTCATCCGGATCAGGTGATATATGTGGTGGACAAAAGGCAGGAGCTGCATTTCATTCAGGTTTTCCGCTGCGCGAAAAAGACAGGCATTGTCCCGCAGGAGACGGAATTGACATTCCTCGGGTTCGGAACCATGAACGGAAAAGACGGCAAACCTTTTAAGACAAGGGAAGGCGGCGTGATGCGTCTGGAAAATCTGATCCGCGAGATTGAAGATGAAATGTATAAGAAAATCATGGACAACCGCACTGTAGATGAGTCTGAGGCGAGAAAGACGGCCCGCACAGTTGGACTGGCCGCGATTAAATACGGAGATCTGTCCAATCAGGCTTCCAAAGATTATATATTTGATGTGGACAGATTTACGTCATTTGAAGGAAATACCGGCCCGTATATTCTGTATACGATTGTAAGAATCAAATCAATTCTCGCAAAATATGAGGAGATGGGCGGAAGCATTGCTGATCTTAAGATTCCGGCGCCGGCCGGAGAGTATGAGAAGGCGCTGATGCTTCAGGCGCTGAAATTCAATGACGTGATAAATACGGTGTATGAGGAAACAGCGCCGCACAAGATCTGCGCGTATATTTACGATCTCGCGAATGAATTCAACAAATTCTATCACGAGACAAAGATTCTTGCAGAAGAAGACGGCGCGCGCAGAAAAGGCTATATATCTCTTCTTGTCCTGACGAAGAGGGTGCTGGAGACATGCATCGGGCTTCTCGGATTTGAAGCGCCGGAAAGGATGTAGGGAAATGACGGAAAAACTGTTTTACCACGACAGCCATCTGAAGGAATTTACCGCGCGGGTTCTATCCTGCGAAGAAAACAGCGGCAGATATGAGATCGAGCTGGACAGAACCGCTTTTTTCCCGGAAGGGGGCGGACAGTACGCGGATACAGGGACTCTGGACGGGACGGCAGTGTGCGACGTACAGGAACGAAACGGCAGGATTTTTCATATACTGAAGGAAGGCTCCGGCGATGCTCCGGAACGTTTCGCCCCGGGCAGACAGGTAAGAGGGCGGATAGACTGGGATGAACGGTTTATGAAAATGCAGCAGCATACAGGCGAGCATATCGTATCGGGGCTGATTCATGCCCGGTTCGGGTACGATAATGTGGGATTTCACCTCGGCAGCGAAGACTGCACCATGGATTTTAACGGCGGCATTACAAAAGAGCAGCTGCAGGAAATTGAGCGCGAGGCAAACCGCGCGGTGTGGGAGAATCTTCCGATTGAAGTTCTGTATCCGTCGGAAGAGGAGCTTGCCTCCATGGAATACCGCAGCAAGATCGAGATAGAAGGACAGGTCAGGATAGTGGCAGTTCCCGGATATGACGTCTGCGCCTGCTGCGCTCCGCATGTAAATCGCACCGGGGAGATCGGCATGATCAAGCTGACCGGAGTGCAGCGGTACAAGGGCGGCGTCCGCGTTACTATGCTCTGCGGCATACGGGCGCTTCTGGATTATGAAGAAAAACAGAAACAGGCCCAGGCAGTTTCTGCTATGCTGTGCACAAAGGAAAACGAGACGGCGGAAGCAGTGGAGCACCTGAAAAACGAGTGCTCGGATCTGAAGCGGGAAATCGGTGAGAAAGAAGACAGACTCGTCCGGTGCAGGGCGGACATGGTTCCGGAAGACGAACGGACGGTGTGTATTTTTACCGATGAATTTGATAAAGAATCCGCCAGAAATCTGATGAACCGTGTTCTTGAAAAAGACCGGCTTTTCTGCGCTGTGTTTTCGAAAGGCGAGGGGGCCGGGTACCGTTATGTAATCGGAAGTAAAACGCTGGACGTGCGGCCTCTGGCGAAAGAGCTTAACAGCGCCTTCGCGGGACGCGGAGGCGGCAGGCCGGAGATGGTGCAGGGCACGCTGGAAGGCGCGCGGGATGAGATAAGGGAGTGGATTCTGAAGAAAGCGGGGAATGAAAAGCATGAATCAAATTCATAGAAAGAGTCCGTTCTGGAGTCTTGCGGCGCCCGTGCTGCTTTATATGGGCGTGCGGCTTGTTGTTGAAATGATATGCATTCTTGCCATTTCGTTTCCGTACCTGACAGATACGTATACGCAGCTGATCGGACAGACGGGCGCGACAATGGAAGAACTGAGCAGTCAGTACTGGACGCTTATGGAACCGGCTATGGAGCGGGTTTTCCGCTATTCTACGGAGATTGCGGGAGTGGCGGCTCTGATCACCATACCTGTCAATGCGTGGCTCTTTCGGAAGGACAGAAAACTGGAAGCGGCCTGCGCGGCGGCGCCTGTGAAGAAGGCGCCTGTGAACAGGTACTGGACAGTGCTTGTGTTCGCCCTTGCCGTGAGCATAGCCGCGACATGTTTTTTTGCCATGGCGGAGCTTGCGTTTTACAGCGGGCAGTCCGGCAGCGTTTCGGGAATCGTCTGGCAGCCGTCGTTTCCGGTAAAGATCGCGGTTCTTGGAATTATTGTCCCTGTCGCGGAAGAGCTGATGTTCCGCGGAGTAATGTTCCGGCGTTTTATGGAAAACAGGGGATTCTGGTATTCTGCGCTGTGGTCCTCTCTGTTTTTTGTACTGATGCATCAGGATGGAGTCCAGATGACTTATGCAATGCTTCTGGGAATTTTCCTCTGTTATGTATACGAGAAGTTCGGCTCGCTTAAAGCGCCGCTGCTCCTTCATGTGGCGGCAAACTGCAGTTCTCTGATATATACAGAAACAGGAGTGTTCCGGTGGCTGGGTCAGGCCCCTGTCAGAATGGCGGGAGCCGTAATTGCGGGAGCGTTTGTGTGCTCGGTGATGTATGTGATGATCCAGAAGACGGGAGAACCTGTCAAAAAGGAAAGAAGAGCCGGCAATGATGATTCGGCGGATATGTTTTAATAAAAATACAATTTGAATTGTGCACGGCGGGATTGAATCCGCCGTGTTTTTTTGCGCCCTGACACAAGGTTTAAAGAGGAAAAAAACAGATAATATGAAGAATATTAAGAATGATTATTATAGTTTTTAAAAAATATAAATATCTGATAATAAAAGAATAAATATACGAATTGTCAAATTATCTGACAATTATAAGAAATTTCCTGTTTACAAATCGGAAAAAAGAGTGTATAGTCGTAAAAAACAAAAATACAAGAGAAAGGACAGGGATTATGAGGAAAGAAATTGACAGCCGGCAGGGACTGTACCGCGAAAGTTTTGAGCATGACAACTGTGGAATCG
>CALWKB010000008.1 GCA_944381125.1 uncultured Mediterraneibacter sp.
GAAAGGCATGGAGCAGGATAAGATCAATGCATACATGACACTGTATACAGCCCTCGTGACGGTATCCAAGGCCGCTGCGCCGATGATCCCGTTCATGACCGAGGAGATCTACCAGAACCTGGTGCGCGGCATCGACAAAGACGCGCCGGAGAGCATCCACCTGTGCCTGTTCCCGGAGGTAAATGAGGATCAGATCGACACAGAACTTGAGCAGAACATGGACCATGTACTGAAGCTTGTCGTGATGGGACGCGCCTGCAGAAATACGTCCAATATCAAGAACCGCCAGCCGATCGGCCAGATGTTCGTGAAGGCAGGATTTGACCTTCCGGAATTCTATCAGGAGATTGTGGCCGATGAACTGAATGTTAAAAATATTAAATTTACGGAAGATGTAAGAGACTTTACTTCATACACATTTAAACCGCAGTTAAAGACAGTCGGCCCGAAGTATGGTAAAATGTTAGGTGGGATCAAAGCGGCCCTTGATTCACTCGACGGAAACGCGGCGATGGATGAGGTCAATGAAACCGGAGCGCTGAAGCTTGACGTGAATGGCCAGGAGATTACGCTTTTCAGGGAGGACCTTCTCATTGATACGGCTCAGACCGAGGGCTATGTTTCCGAAAATGATAACGGCATCACTGTTGTACTTGACACGAATCTGACAGAAGAACTTCTGGAGGAAGGTTTTGTCCGCGAGATTATCAGCAAAGTTCAGACTATGAGAAAAGAGGCGGACTTTGAGGTAATGGACCGCATCCGCGTAACTTACGACGGAAGCGGAAAAGCGGAAGAGATCTTCGCGAAATACGCCGGAGAGATCGCCGGGGAAGTGCTGGCCAATGAAGTTGTAAAGGCACAGCCGGCCGGTTATGTAAAAGAATGGAAGATCAACGGCGAAGAAGTTACAATGGGCGTGGAAAAGGAAGGAAAGTAAAGAAATGTTCAGCAAAAGATTTGAAAAAGAAACATTCAAAGAAACAGTAAAAGAGAATATTAAAACACTCTACAGAAAAACAATAGAGGAGGCGAGCCCGCAGCAGGTTTTCCAGGCGGTATCCTATGCGGTAAAAGACGTTATTTTTGACGACTGGTTCGCGACACAGAAGGCATACGACGAGGCGGACGCAAAGACGGTTTACTATATGTCCATGGAGTTCCTGATGGGACGCGCGCTCGGAAATAACCTGATTAACATGAAGGCCTACAAAGAGGTAAAAGAAGCGCTTGACGAGATGGGAATCAATCTTGACATTGTTGAAGATCAGGAGCCGGACGCGGCGCTCGGAAACGGCGGCCTTGGACGTCTTGCCGCATGCTTCCTTGACTCTCTGGCGACTCTGAACTACCCGGCTTACGGATGCGGCATCCGCTACCGTTACGGTATGTTCAAACAGAAGATCGAGAACGGCTACCAGAAAGAAGTCCCGGACGACTGGCTCAAAGAGGGGAATCCCTTCGAGCTTCGCCGCGAGGAGTACGCGAAAGAAGTCCGCTTTGGCGGAAACATCCGGTTTGAGAGAGACCCGGTAACAGGCAAGGACAACTTCATTCAGGAGAATTATGAGTCCGTACTTGCCATCCCGTATGACATGCCGATTGTAGGATACGGCAATCATGTGGTAAATACTCTGCGCGTATGGGACGCAAAAGCGATCACAGACTTCAAACTGGATGAGTTCGACAGAGGAAATTATCACAAAGCTGTAGAGCAGGAAAATCTTGCGAAACTGATCGTTGACGTACTTTATCCGAACGACAACCATTATTCCGGAAAAGAGCTTCGTCTGAAACAGCAGTATTTCTTTATTTCCGCAAGCCTTCAGGCGCTGATTGCGAAATATAAAAAGAAACACAGCGATGTGCGCAAGCTCTAAGAAAAAGTTGTGATTCAGATGAATGATACCCACCCGACAGTCGCGGTTCCGGAGCTGATGAGACTTCTCATCGACCAGGAAGGCTTAAACTGGGAGGAAGCATGGGATGTAACGACAAAGACATGCGCTTACACAAACCATACGATCATGGCGGAAGCTCTGGAAAAATGGCCCATCGACCTGTTCTCACGTCTCCTGCCCCGTATTTACCAGATTGTACAGGAGATTGACCGCCGGTTCCTCATCAAGGTTCGCGAGATGTATCCGGGCAATGAGCACAAGGTAAAGAAGATGGCGATCCTTATGGACGGCCAGGTGCGCATGGCAAATATGGCGATTATCGCCGGATTCTCTGTAAACGGCGTTGCGAAGCTTCATACGGACATCCTGAAAACGCAGCAGCTCAGAGACTTCTATGAGATGATGCCGGAGAAATTCAACAACAAGACAAACGGCATTACTCAGAGACGTTTCCTCGCGCACGGCAACCCGCTTCTCGCGGACTGGATTACAGACAAGATCGGAGACGGCTGGATCACGGATCTGTCACAGATCGAAAAGCTGAAACCTTATGTAGAAGATGAAAATGCCAGACGTGAATTTATGCAGATCAAATATCAGAATAAGATTCGTCTTGCGAAATATATTAAAGAACACAACGGAATCGATGTTGACCCGCGCTCCATTTTCGACGTGCAGGTAAAACGTCTCCACGAGTACAAGAGACAGTTCCTCAACATCCTGCACATTATGTATCTGTACAATCAGATCAAGGAGCACCCGGAGATTTCCTTCTATCCGAGAACATTCATCTTCGGCGCGAAAGCGGCGGCAGGTTATTTGAGAGCCAAAGAGACGATCAAACTGATCAACTCTGTAGCGGATGTTGTCAATAACGACCGCAGCATAAACGGCAAGCTGAAAGTTGTATTCATTGAGGATTACAGAGTGTCCAACGCGGAAATCATTTTCGCGGCGGCCGACGTCAGCGAGCAGATCTCCACAGCGTCCAAGGAGGCATCCGGTACAGGAAACATGAAGTTCATGCTCAACGGTGCGCCGACCCTTGGAACCATGGACGGTGCGAACGTAGAGATCGTTCAGGAGGTAGGCGCGGAGAACGCATTTATCTTCGGACTGAGCTCAGAAGAAGTGATCAACTACGAGAACAACGGCGGCTACAATCCGCAGGAGATCTATTTCAACGACTGGGAGCTGAAACGCGTGGTAGACCAGCTTATGGACGGCACCTACGCGCACGGCGACCACAATATGTACAGAAATCTGTATAATTCTCTGCTCAATACACAGAGTACGGATAAACCGGATATGTATTTTATCCTCAAAGATTTCCGCTCTTATGCGGACGCTCAGAAGAGGGTGGAAGAAGCATACAGAGATCAGCAGAGATGGTCACGGATGGCGATGATGCAGACCGCCTGCTGCGGCAAATTCTCATCAGACAGAACAATCGAAGAGTATGTGGAAGATATCTGGCATCTGGAAAAAGTAGAGGTTCCGTCAGGCGAGGACGAGTAAACCAACGCTGAAAAGGAGGAGCTTATGGGATATTCATATTATTACACAGAGACTTCAGTGGATCCGGCCGTGGCCGCGGTTGTATCCATATATCTGATTATACTTGTACTGAGTTTTGCTTTCTGGCTGACAGCTTATCTGCTGCATTCATTCGGACTGTATACGATAGCAGGGAGAACGGGCCACACATCTGCGTGGATGGCATTTGTCCCGTTTGCCAGAACTTATCTTCAGGGTGAGCTGGCAGGAGAGATTTCGCTGAAGAACAGGAAAATCAAAAATCCCGGAATATGGTTCCTTGTTATGCCGTTTGTAGGCGGAGCGCTTGTATTTATCTTTTATATCGGCCTGATTATGGTGATCGGATTTGGCGCAATGGCAGCTTACAATACGTAC
>CALWKB010000009.1 GCA_944381125.1 uncultured Mediterraneibacter sp.
GTTTCCTGCGGATCGACGCGGATGTGCACGAGTCCCTCAAAGATGAAGTGGATGAAGCTGAAAAAGAGGATTTCCAGAAAAAAGCGGACAGCCTTGTGGAAATATTCAGAAAAGAACTGAATAATGACAAGCTGGATGTGAAAGTTGAAAAGCTCAAAGACGACAAAGTGGCGGCCATGGCCGTTCTGTCAGAACACAGCAGACGAATGGGCGAGATGATGAAGATGTACGGCATGGGCGGAATGGATCCGGCTCTGTACGGAAATCAGATTACCCTTGTGCTGAACGCAGGTCATCCGCTTGTTCAGTTTGTTACAGAGCATAAGCGAAGCAAAAATGTTCCGATTATATGCAGACAGCTTTACGATCTCGCAATGCTGGCGCACAAACCGCTGGATCCGGATGAGATGACGGCATTTGTGCAGAGAAGCAATGAGATTATGATGCTTATTACAAAGTAAATCACAAAATAAATCAGAGGGCGTCCTTTTCTATGATCAGATCAATCATAGAAAAGGACGCCTTTTTTAATCATCATCATAAGAACTGGACGATTCGCTGTCGTCATAGGAACTGTCCCCGTTTTCTTCATACGGGCTGTTTCCCACGCTTTCATAGGCGCTGTCGCCGCTGTTGCTTTCTGAATTGTCGTCGTTATAGGGACTGCCGCTGTCATAACCGGAGTCATTGCCTGTGGGGGCGGACGGAACGGCCGGCGAAGAAGGAGAAGCGGCCGGTTCGGCATAGTCAGTCATGCCGTCGTCCCTGCTTTCATACGGAGAATCATCGGATGGCGCGGGCGCGTCGGCTTTGGCGTCATCTTCAGAATCTTCGCCGTCCGCAGGACGGATGGGAATCGTTACTTTCTGAGGTTCATCCAGTATCTGCAGGGATTCATCCGTTTCCGGAGCGCCGGCCGGAGAGCCGACTGTTATTTCCACGACAATATCGTGATCCTGAAGGTGCCGGTTCAGTTCGTCCAGAAGTTCCTGTTCGACGCGGGATGCCCAGCTGCTGCTGCGGGCGTCGACAAAAAGAGAGATCTGTCCGCCTTCGGCAAGATAATCCTGCTCAATCGCCCGGTCAGTCAGCTCGTCTACAACGGTTTCTTTGTCTTTCCCTTTGTAATCGTAATTTTCCAGCAAAGCGTTTCCGTCAGCGTTTTCACCTTCCACGTCAAGCACGCGTCCGGAACGGCTCAGAGAAATTTCCACTTCCGGATTGATCTGCATATGGACGTTTCCATATTCAGCAAACATATACTGGTATTCAAATATTCCGAAAGCGCACAGGCAGATGCAGGCGGCCAGACTGGCGGCAAGACGGATGACGGCATTTCTTTTATGTTTTCTGTCCTGCGGATAAATGAGAGGTACGATCCGGTCAGTGGTGTCGCCCACTGTATATCCGGGATTCGCTGTTTTTATAAATCGTCCGCCGCTGTCAAGCACAACTGCGTAAGCGCTGTGGGTTTCTACTACAAGATAAGTTGTGTTCTTTTCCATTTTCAGCTCCGTTTCTATATCTCTGACGGTTGTCCGCCGTTAAGAGAGATGATAAAGATGTCCCCGTATGATTTCATATCCGTTGGTAAAAGCAAGCAGAATGGCGACCAGGTATTTCCTGTGGCGCTCCATTGTCTTTTTATCGGTTCCGGATATATCTGAGAGAGCAGCCGCAGGGATTTTTTTGGTGCGGATCAGTTCGTCCAGAAGTTCGGGATGCTCGCGGGCGGCGGTCAGAACACGTCTGCACGCCTGAAGTGTGCGCTCCTGGCGGGGACAGTTGTCGGCTACGTCAGAAAAGGATATGCCAAATTCAGCGAGCTGCTTTTCAAATTCCCGGATTTCATCCTGTGTGGCGGCTCTGTGATGGCTCTTTTCTATTTCATTGTCCGGATGCTCCAGATGATCTATTTTCATCGTTTCACTGTCCTCTTCCTGGACCGGCTCGTAAAGTGAGATTACTTTTTTATGTTTTCTTTCTTTGCGGTAATAATCGATAAGCCGGCTGCGTATTCCTCTTGAAGCATATGAAAGAAAAGCGCCGCGGTTTTTCTCATATCCGAGGATTGCTTCATAAAACGCCAGCATCACAATGCTTAGTTCCTCATCCTGTCCTTCCACGGGAGCGCGGTGCAGATATTTGGCTGTTTCCGCGCGGATGAATCCCATATACCGGCGGATCAGGCTGTCAGCCGCTTCAGTATCTTTTTTTGCCGTATATACCTGTTCGACAAGATCATGTTCACCATCCATTAAATTTTCCTCCTGATAGTAGTATACGAAAATAAAAAATTATTTTCGGGGTCTGAAATCAGAAAATCGTGCAGACAGTATAATCCGCAAGAATTAAATTTATGTTAGATATATGTAAAATGAACGTAAACCGCGGGACAGGAGGCGAGAACCTACATTATAATAAACAAAATGTCGGAAAATCAAAAATAAAAAATTTTTTCCAGACCCCGTTTTTCGGATTTTGCTTCCGTATACTACATCAAAAGCTGAAACAAAATTCAGAAATAAAAAAAGGAGTGAATGAATTATGACAAAGAAAAAATTAATGGCGGCACTTGCAACAGTATTATCTCTTTCTCTTTGCGGAGGACTTTTCACGGGATGTGGAAGCCGGGAGGCGGCAGTAATTCCATCCGGCGCAGGCATCGCGGCGCAGACAGAAGAAACCGGCGGAGTAATCGCACTGAAGGTCAACCCGGAAATCGCGGTATTTTATGACGAGCAGGGAATTGTGACAAAAATCGAGGCGCGCAATGACGACGGAAAAAAGGTGATTGCAGACTACACCGGCTATGAAGGCAAAGAATGCCGTACAGTAATCGGTGATCTCGTGAAGGCAATCAATCAGGCGGGATATTTTGTAGAGGAGACAGACGGCACAAAAAATCAGATTACTCTTGAAATTGAGGAAGGATCGGTTCTTCCGGAAGAAAATTTCCTGAATATGATCGTGGCGGAAATTCAGAAGTACACAAGCGCTGAAAAGATCAGTACTCCGGTGGCGGTCAACGGCGAGAGCACCTATGGATGGAGCAGCTACGGAGATACCGATTACGGCCCGGACAATGACGGCGTGACAGATTACGGCGATACGGATTATGGCACGACAGGAGACGGCGTGACGGATTATGATGACAGCAAGCCTGCAGCCAATTCCGGAAATACAAACAATAATAACAGCAAAAATAACAGCAGCAAGAACAGTGGAAAAAGCAATGGAAGCACGGATTACGGATATACTGACTATGGCACGGACAGCAGCGGCGCGACGGACTATGGAAACACCGATTACGGCACAGGCAGCGACGGCGCGACAGATTATGACAGCGACGGAGACTCCGGATACAAATCCAGCCAGACGACAAATAAACCTGCAGCGAGCAAACCTGCGGCAAGCAAGCCCGCGGCGACAAAACCGGCAGCTCCTTCCAGACCGGCTCAGTCCGGGGATTCCGGATATGACAGCGGAGACTCCGGATATGACAGCGGAGATTCCGGATATGACAATGGAGACTCCGGATATGACGACGGGGATTCCGGATATGATGATTAAAAAAGAGGCGGCTTCATTCCGACATGAGCTGAAACATCTGATCAGTCCTGCGGAAGATATGCTTCTGGCGGACAGGCTCGGCAGACTGTTCGAAAAGGACAGTCATGCCGGCCCGGACGGAACATACCGGGTAAACAGTCTTTATTTTGATACGCCGGACGACAGGGCGCTGAAGCAGAAACTGTCGGGCGCGGACAGAAGAGAAAAATTCCGTCTCCGCTATTATGGAGAAAGACCGGAATATCTGAAAATAGAAAAAAAGATCAAAAAAGGCGGGCTTTGCTCGAAACGCAGCGCCCGCCTTACATATGAACAGGCAAAAAGACTGCTGGACGGAGACGCCGCATTTCTTCTGGAAAGCGGAGACGCGCTTCTTATCGAGCTGTACAGTAAGATGAAAGGAGAGCTGCTCCGGCCCAGGACCATTGTAAGCTATGAGCGGGAAGCATATATATTTGCTCCGGGGAATGTAAGAGTCACACTGGACAGAAATATATCTACCTATACATCTCCGGCAGTCTTTTTGAATCTTCCGGCAGGCCGGCTGGAACCTGAGCCCGGCGGAACAGTGCTTGAGGTGAAATATGACGCGTTTCTTCCGGACATTGTGAGAATGGCCGTACAGGTTCCGGACAGAAAAACAGGAGCGTTTTCCAAATATGCCGTCTGCAGGAGATATGACTGACGTCGTAATCAGAATTCCCGTACGGACAAATGCCGGGGGTACGAATGATTATTACATAAAGAACAGGTGAAAAAAATGACATTTCAGGATATTTTTAAATCAGGATTTTTAGAAAATGTAAACGCGATTTCCGTTCTGGATATGACGGCGGCGCTGCTTCTGTCATTTGCGATGGGTCTCTTTATATTTTATATCTATAAAAAAAGCTACTGCGGCCTGATGTACTCGGCGGCTTTTGGCGCGACCCTTGTAGCTCTGACGCTGATCACGACGCTGCTTATCCTGGCGGTTACAAGCAATGTGGTGCTTTCGCTTGGTATGGTCGGTGCGCTCTCCATCGTTCGCTTCAGAACAGCGATCAAAGAGCCGATGGACATTGCTTTTCTTTTCTGGAGTATTGCGGTCGGAATAGTTCTGGCGGCGGGTTTTATACCTCTGGCTGTTTTCGGAAGCGTATTTATCGGACTTGTCCTTCTGATCTTTTCCGGGAGAAAGACCGCCGAAAAACCATATATTCTTGTTGTCCACTGTGAGACAGAAGAGAAGGAAAAGGAAGCAGAGTCCTATATAAAGGAATCGGTAAAAGCCCTGTCGCTGAAGAGCAAATCGGTTTCTCCGGGACGCATAGAGCTGAATTATGAAGTGCGTCTGAAGGAAGAAGAGACGGCGTTTGTCACCGCTCTTTCAGAGATTGAAGGCGTCGGAAATATAGTTCTTGTCTCATATAACGGAGACTATATGGGGTGACGGATATGCTGAGGCACAGATATATTGACCGGATCTGTATTGTGACAGCGGCGGCGGCCTGCATTCTTGCGGCCATGTTTACGGCAGGCGAGAGGCTCGGCATAAAACCGGCTTCTTCGGTCCCGGAGTATTCCGTCCGTCTGTTTGATGACAGCTATGTACATCAGATAGATATTCGTGTCGATAACTGGGAGAAATTTTTAGAGACGGCTCCGGAAGAACAGTATACCGAGTGCGATGTGGAAATAGACGGGGAACTTTTCGTATCCGCGGGACTGCGGGCGAAGGGAAATAATTCGCGCAGGCTGGTGGAGGAATACGGACTGTCCCGTTACAGCCTGAAAATTGAGTTTGATCATTTTCAGGAAGGAAATACATATTACGGACTGGATAAATTATCTCTCGATTCTTCGTTCCAGGATAATTCATATCTTAAGAATTATATAGCCTATGACATGATGGATTTCATGGAAGTGCCGTCTCCGCTATGCAGTTATGTCTGGGTGACGGTGAATGAAGAAGACTGGGGGCTTTTCCTGGCTGTTGAAGAGCCGGAAGAAGCTTTCGCGAGAAGAAATTACGGCGCGGATTACGGAAAAATATACAAGCCGGATTACCGTTCTCTCGATGAAGCAAACAATGACGTGGCGCTTAAATATACTACGGATAATCCGGATGATTATGAAAATATATTTCGCAACGCGAAATTTGACTATACAGAGGAAGATCAGAAACGCCTGATACGGTCGCTGAAAATCCTTTCTGAAGCAGAGGGAGAGAAACTGGAGTCTGCCGTGAATGTAGACGAAGTTCTCAGATATTTTACGGTACAGGTATTTGTAGTTAATCTCGACAGCTATCTGGGGCATACTGGACATAATTATTTCCTGTATGAGGAAGACGGTCTTTTAAGCATATTGCCGTGGGATTATAATCTGGCGTACGCCACATATTCTCTTGGCATGCCGGAACCTGTTAATGACGCGGAGCTTTATGTCAACTATCCGATTGATACGCCCGCGTCCGGGGAAGTGATGCTGAATCGTCCTCTTTACCACAATCTGATGCAGACAGATGAATATTTTGACCGGTATCACGCATACTTTGACACTTTGATCAGCGAATATTTTGAAAACGGGCGATTTGAGAAAAAGGCGGCGGAGACGGCGCGGATGATCGCGCCTTATGTGAAAAAGGATCCGACGGCGTTTTGCTCTTACGAAGATTACCTTGTCGGGACGGAAACGTTTGTGAAATTCTGCAGTCTCAGAGCCAAAAGCGTGAGAAAGCAGCTGGACGGCGAAATCCCGTCAACGATCGCCGGGCAGCAGACGGATCCGGGAAACCGGGTTGACGCGTCAGAAGTCCGGCTGCCGGATATGGGAGAAATAGAGGATCTGTCAGATCATAAAGAACGGGAATAAACGGAGAGCGAAATGCCGGAATGACGCCGGAGCGGGAAAAAGAATCCGTTCAGCGCCATTCCGGTATTTTTCTGCTGCGGAAATATGTGTTTTTTAAGTCTCCTCAGAAAATTCTATTTTTTTCTGCCGGAAAAATTTCAGGACCATTTCATCCCATGCGTGATCCAGGGATTTATCAAGGGTGAATGTTTTAAATGACGTCCCTGTTATGCAGGACAGATGTTTTCCGTCATACCGCAGATTGAGATAGAGCCCCTGGACATCTTCGGGCCGGAGGGCGGAAGCGCACTGCGCGGCCAGACGTTCCGTATTCGGACGGGAGAGGCAGAATACAAGATGAAAACTCAGGGGCGTGCGTTTGCCGCGGATAATGGAAAAACAGTGTTCTTTCATTTTTTTCCAGTACGAATACGGTGGGAGATTTTCTTCGGAATCAAAAAAATCCTTCTGAATATAGCCGTCGATTTTAAAAGTATTAAAAGTCACAATTTCCCCTTCAATAAAGTAAAAATTATCAAATGTATCTGAAAGAAGCAGCTGCGACATAAAAGCTCTGACGTCGGTAAGTGCCAGTGAAATCATTTCTATTTCCTCCGTTTTAAATGTCTGCGCGCCGCGGGCGGCCGGTACCGCCGGAACGGGGCTGCGGCAGTAATATGATACCACAGATCAGATAGTAAGAACAATTTCTTTTCAGAAAAGAAGATTTCGTGTATAATAAAAAATGATGTGTACTCCCGCGCAGAACCGGGCGGGAAAGAATCATGAAGGATGACGGATTATGAAAAAATTAAAGAAAAGGACAAAAAGAAATATTCTGCTCGTGATCTGCCTTGCGGCGGCAGTTCTTCTTGTCGTGCTGCTGATTTGGGGAATCAGCCGTCTGACGGCGAAACATATAGATACGTCTGAGGGAATCGCCTACATAAAAAAAGCCGAGTCGGCTGATGTGACGGCGATAGAAGATAAAATCAGCCGGCTGGAAAAGCAGGAAAGCGGAGAAAAGACGGAGCGCAGTCTCAAAGAACGTTTTTCCCGGTCGGTTATAGTGGGAGACTCGATCGTACAGGGGTTCGCGGATTATGACATACTGAATGCTTCCAGCGTGGCGGCAAAAGTCGGAGTGCACCTGAACGAGACGGAGAGCCTGATAGAGAAAACGAAAGAGGTAAATCCTCAGCTTGTCTTTCTATCTCTCGGGAATAATGACGTATCGTCGACAAACGGAGATATCGACCTGTTTACGGAGGAGTACGGCGCATTTCTGGACGAGCTTCAGGCGGCGGTGCCGGACGCCCATATTTTTGTGAATTCTATCTTTCCGGTGCAGGCAAAGGTAATCAGGGAGGACGCTTCGCTTGCCATGATCCCGGAGTATAATTCGGCTCTGCAGGAACTGTGCGACAGCCGCAGAATCGGATTTATTGATAATACTGATCTGGTGGAAGAAAAGTATTATGAGCAGGACGGGACACATTTTAAGGCGGATTTTTATCCCATATGGGCAGAAAACATGGCGGAGGTGGCAGCGCTGTGAAAAATAGAAACATCAGAGAAAATATGCCGACAATCGCAAAATATATTGTGCTTGCGCTGATCGCAGGCTATGTGGCTCTGCTGATGATGAATGTGAGCGGGAGCAGAAAGCCTTTCGAGGAGATAAGCGCGGCGGTAAGCGGCGTGCTTGATATGGAAATACTGACAGAACAGGATGCGCAGGCCCTGAAACGGAATTTCGGTCTGAACAGTTCAGATTATGAAGGAGTGCTTTATTATGCTTCTGATTCCAGCATGTCTGCGGAGGAAGTGCTCCTCATCCTGGTGAGAGAAGACAGTCAGATCCGGCAGGTTACGGACGCGCTTGAAGAGCGGGTTGAAAGCCGGCTGGGGGATTTTGAAGGATATGCGCCGGAACAGGTGAAGATACTTGAGGACGCGCGGCAGAGCGTGCGGGGGAAATACATATTTTTCGCCGTCTCTGAGGACGCGCAGCGGTATCTGGAAATGTTTGCGGACAGCCTGTAATCAGAGCGCAACGGGAGGAAATACATATGCTATTCAGCAGTATAACTTTTTTATTTTTCTTTTTGCCAGTCGTACTGGTGCTATATTATCTGATTCCGGCGAAAGGCAAGAATATTGTTCTGCTTCTTGCCAGTCTGCTTTTTTATGCGTGGGGAGAGCCGGTATATGTAATTCTTATGATTCTCTCCATCTGTCTGAATTATTTCTGCGGCCGGGAGCTGCAGGAAAGAGAGGACGATCCCAGAGGCGCCCGGCGGAGCGTGATTTTTGCCGTTGCGGCGAATCTGCTTATACTCGGATTTTTCAAGTATTACGGGTTCCTTCTTAATACAGTGTCAGCTCTGCTTTCCGTAGATATTCCATACCGGGAGCTGCCGCTTCCGATCGGAATATCATTTTATACATTTCAGGCCATGTCCTATATACTGGACATATACTGGAAAAAGGCGCAGCCGCAGAAAAATATTCTTTATTTTGCCCTCTATATCTGCATGTTCCCGCAGCTGATCGCCGGGCCGATCGTGCGGTACGCGGACATTGAGCGCCAGCTCACGCAGAGAAAATTTTCCGTGAGAAAAATCGGGCAGGGCAGCAGGTTTTTCATTATGGGACTGGCAAAGAAAGTCATACTGGCAAATACGGCGGGGGCGGTATTCGAACAGATTTCCGCAAGCCCTGCGTCCAGTCTGTCCGTGATGACCGCGTGGATCGGCTGTATATGTTACGCGTTTCAGATTTATTTTGATTTCAGCGGATATTCGGATATGGCCGTGGGACTCGGGAAAATGTTCGGCTTCGAATTCAGAAAGAATTTTGATTATCCATATACGGCGTCAAGCATTACTGATTTCTGGAGAAGATGGCATATCTCTCTCAGCAGCTGGTTCAGGGAGTATGTATATATTCCGCTGGGCGGCAACCGCTGTTCGCCGGCAAGAAATATTCTCAATCTGATGATCGTATGGTCTCTGACCGGCATGTGGCACGGGGCGGCATGGAATTTTGTAGTCTGGGGTATTTATTACGGCATAATTCTTGTCATGGAAAAATACGTGTGGGGTGTTTTTGTCGAGGTGCTTCCAAAAGCGGCGGCCCATATATATACGGGAGTTCTGGTGCTGGTCGGCTGGGTGTTCTTCTTCAGCCCGAGTCTGGGATATGCGGTGAGATATCTGCTGGCCATGTTCGGCGCGGGCGCGGGATTCGCGGACGCAAGGGGAGGATTTCTCCTTATTACGAATTGGCTTCTGCTCATACTGGCGGTTCTTTGTTCCACGCGGGCAGGAATCATACTGTTCCGGCGCGCGCTTGGACTCGCACGGGGGAAAAAAGCCCGGATGGCGGTGGAAACAGCAGCTTATATGGCTCTCTTTTTCATCTCGGTGGCATTCCTTGTAACTGATACATTTAACCCGTTTTTATATTTTAGATTTTAGGTGAATATATGAAAGGCAGAAAAAGATCGAAAGGATACGCGGATAAACTGCTGGGGCTTCTGTTCCCCGCGGTGCTTCTGCTGGCTATGATAATTAATCTGATTGTTCCGGACAGAGAAATGTCGGAAGAGGAAAACAGGATGCTTTCGACAAAGCCGGAGCTTACATTGAATAATGTGACCAGCGGTGATTTTATGGAGGAGTATGAAAGCTACGTCAGCGACCAGTTTGTGGGGCGCAATACGTGGAGAAGTATTCAGGTCGCTCTCAGCCGTCTGGGAGGCAGCAAAGTTGAGAACGGCGTATACATCGGGAAAAACGGCCAGCTTTTTGAGGAAATATCAGTTCCGGACCAGGGACAGATGTCGGAAAATCTTTCCGCGATAAAGGAGCTCGCGCAGAGATATCCGGATATTCCGGTTTCAGTAATGCTTGTGCCCGACGCAGCCTGTGTGCTGAGCGATCAGCTCCCGTCGCTGGCGGTTATGGAAGATCAGAGCCAGCTGATCAGTATGGTAAAAAATGAACTGGGCGATACGGTAAAATGGATTGACGCAGTGTCGGCATTAAATAAGCATAAATCGGAGAAAATATATTACAGGACGGACCATCACTGGACTTCACTGGGCGCTTTTTATGCGTTTCAGGAGGCGGCGCCTGTGCTTGGAATTGACGCTGACGTTTCGGATGATTATGTGTCATATGCGGTGTCCGACGATTTTAACGGCGTTCTGGCCTCAAACAGCGGCGTCTTTCTGGATGAGAAGGAAGAGATTGATATCTATGTTCCCGCGTCGGGAGATAACGACCTGACAGTGACTTATGTGGATGAGGGAAGAAAGACAACTTCCATTTACGACTCGTCTAAGCTGGAGACAAAGGATCAGTACAGTGTTTTTCTGGGGGAAAACAGCTCTGTCATAGATATTAAAACCGTCTCCACACACAACGACAGGCTGCTGGTGGTAAAGGATTCTTTCGCAAACTGTTTTATACAGTTTCTTACGCCTTTTTACAGAGAAATAGTTGTTGTGGATCCCAGATACAGTACAAGCACGCTTGAGGAGATTATGGATACGTACCGTATTACAGATGTGCTGGTGCTGTACAGCGGCAATACTTTTTTTACAGATAATCATATCAGTGGAGTGTTTTCAGGTGAGTAACAGAATCAGAGATGAATTTGTACAGAAAAAAGAGCCGGTAAGGCTCAACAAGTATTTAAGTGAGGCGGGAGTCTGTTCGAGAAGAGAGGCTGACCGCCTCATTGAAAGCGGAAAAGTAACCGTGGACGGACAGACCGCCCGGACGGGAATGCGGATCGTGCCGGGCCAGACGGTAAAAGTAGGGAAGAAAACTGTTTCCAGGCAGGACGAGATGGTCGTTCTGGCGGTAAACAAGCCGAAAGGAATTGTATGTACTGAGGAGAAAAAAGAGAAAAACAGTATTGTAAAATTTCTGAATTATCCCATCCGGGTGACTTATATCGGGCGTCTTGACAAGGATTCCAGAGGACTTCTTCTCATGACCAACAACGGAGATATCATTAACCGGATGATGCGCGCGGCAAATATGCATGAAAAAGAGTACAAAGTGACTGTAGACCGTGAGGTCACGCCGGAATTCATAAGCCGGATGGAGGCAGGGGTGCCTGTCCTGGATACCGTCACCCGGCCGTGTAAGGTGGAGAAGCTTGGAAAATACACATTTTCCATCATCCTGACCCAGGGGCTGAACCGGCAGATCCGGCGGATGTGCGAAGCGCTCGGGTATGAGGTAAAGGACCTGGTCCGGGTGCGGGTGATGAATATCCGCCTCGGAAGCCTCAAAGAAGGCGAGTACCGGGAAGTGACGGATGAGGAGCTGGATGAACTGTACCGGCTCATCCAGGATACGCCCATGCGGTAATAATGAAGACAGGACGGATACGAATATGGCAGAGAATAAAATGGCGCGGATGCGCGAACTGGTGGATCTCCTGAACCGGGCGCGACGGGCCTATGAGCAGGAAGATCAGGAGATCATGAGCAATTATGAATACGACCGGCTCTACGATGAACTGGAAGGGCTGGAGAAAGAACTGGGCACCAGGCTGGCGTCAAGCCCGACGGTGAACGTGGGGTACGAGGTGCTCAGCGAACTGCCGAAAGAGCGGCATGAGCGGCCCATGCTCTCCCTGGACAAGACAAAAGAAGTGGAGCGGCTGAAAGAGTTCCTGGGGGACCAGAAGGCGATGATCTCCTGGAAGCTGGACGGGCTGACCATCGTCCTGACCTATCAGAACGGCGGGCTTGTGAAGGCCGTCACCAGGGGCAACGGCGAGGTCGGCGAGGTCGTCACCAACAATGCCCGGGTGTTTAAAAATGTCCCCCTCTCCATCCCTTATCAGGGCGAACTGGTCCTGCGGGGCGAGGCGGTCATTTCGTATAAGGATTTTGAAAAGATCAATGAGGAGATCGGGGATGCGGACGCGAAGTACAAGAATCCCCGAAACCTCTGCAGCGGCTCTGTGCGTCAGCTGAACAACGAGATCACAGCGAAGCGCAATGTCCGTTTCTATGCATTTACGCTGGTCCGCGCAGAAGGCGTGGATTTCCACAACTCCAGGATCTGCCAGATGGAATGGCTGAA
>CALWKB010000010.1 GCA_944381125.1 uncultured Mediterraneibacter sp.
GAAGACGCGGCAGAAAAGAAAATGAAGCTGGAGGCAGAACAGGGGCAGTACGCAAAGGCGGTGCTTACAGGAGAAGAAGCTCTTGTGCGCGCGGAAGACTCGGAAAAGATACAGGGACTGACAGAAATATACCGGCGGAAACTCAACGGAAACAATCAGAAAGAAGAGGAAGCGGACGGTCCGCCTGCAGGCGGCGAAAACACAGACGTTCCCGAAAACGACGGCCGGGAAGACCGGAAGGAGGAAACGGATGAACGCACATGAGAAATACATAAAGATACTCCGCAGAAGTATTTTTACTTCGTGCCTTATGTTAGTGGTATTGTCCGCCGCGGGATCGGCGTCCGCAGAAGAAGAACAGGAGGAACAGAAGCCCGGCGGGGAATTTCTGATCCCGCGGATCAGCTGTCCGGAACCGGACGGCCGCGCCGGTTGGTATCTGGAGTCCCCGGAGATTACAGTGATTCATACAGAGCCGGAAGCAGAGACCTGGTACCGGCTTACGGATTCTTCCGGCGGCGTAACGGAAGGAAAGCTGGTACTCCCCGAACGCGTACCGGAAGAAGGGACGGATTTTCCGGAAAAAATACCGGAAGAAGGGACGGACTTCCCGGAGGATATACCGGTGGAAGGGATGGATTTCCCGGAGGATATACCGGGGGAAGGGACAGATTTCCCGGAGGGCATACCGGGAGAGGAAACAGATTTATCCGGTGTGCTGACGGAAGGAGAAAACCGGGAAGAGACGGGTTCTTCCGATTCCGGCATTTCGGTCCGGCTCCCCGCGGAACTTTTCCGGGAGGGCAGAAATGTTCTGGAGATCAGGATGCTTTCACCGGAAGACGGGCGGGAACTGTTCCGTGAAGAAAGGGAAATTCTGCTTGATCTTTCTCCGCCGGAGGAGCCGGTAATAGAGTTCCCGGCATATCCGGACGGAAACAGCAGCTCTTTTCATACTCCTGTACAGATAAAAATAAAAAGTGAGGACAGTGTATCGGGTGTTGAAAAGATCATTGTGCAGCGGAAAGGCGAGAAGACATCGGAAATTTCCGGAAGCGAAGGCGTTATAGAAATAAGGCCTGGATACAGCGGAAGAATATCCGCATATGCCGAAGATTATTCGGGGCGCAGGAGCAAAATGAAAATTTCCGATACGGTTCTGTGTGAGGATGAAGCGCCTGAAATCAGAATAGACGCGGGGGAAGAGTCCGGCGTATGGCGCAGGAGCGGAACAGAAGTAGAAGTATATGTGGAAGACAGAAGCGGAAAATATGGCTTCTCTTCCGGACTCAGTTCAGTGACCTGTTATGTGGGACGTGATATCGCGGCAGAAAGAACATGGGACAATGACGGACAGTGCGAAACGGCGGATTCATTCCGGTTTTACGTATCGCAGGCGTCTGTGCAGGGACAGCCGGTGACGGTAACGGTTCATGCGTCGGACCGTGCGGGGAATACAACGGTTCTGATAAAAGAGCTTTTTATAGATCTGAAAGCTCCTGCTCTTGCGGCAAATGGTGTGCGGGATGGAGAAACGGCCGGAAAAAGCAGAAAAGCGGTTTTCAGTGCGGAAGATGAGAATCTTCTTGCAGACTGCAGTCTCACGGTAATGAGAACGGGAATGGACGGCGCGGCCGAACAGACCGTGACGTATCCGAAGGAGAAGTGGAATGGATCGGAACTGAAAAAAAGTATAGAACTGGATTTCAGGGAAGACGGAATATATAAGTGTAAAATTTCCGCAAAAGACGCTTCGGGGCGTACAGTGGAAAAAACAGTCTCTTTTGCGATAGATAAAACAAATCCGGTTATCAGATACATTGAACAGCTTGACGGCTTATATATTCCGTTTTTCCGATGGAATTACGGGGAGGAAATGATCCGCGACCTGACGGAAAGCACATATCGCATGTATCTGAACGGGAAAATGTATTTTCCGGGGAAGGAGGTCACAGAGGAAGGCGTATATCTGCTGGAAATACGCGCGCAGGACATGGCCGGAAATGAGACGGCGGCATCGGCAGTGTTTACGATTGACAATACAAAACCTGTTATATACTGGGGTGAACTCAGAGACGGCGGCGTTTACACGGAAAGCGCCCTGCTGACAGTCTGGGTGGAGGAAGCCGGAGAACGGCTCCGATATCTTGAGATAAACGGCGAGAGGCAGAAACTGGATTATGAAAGCAGGATTTTCCAATTTGAAATCCTGGATCCGGGGAAATATACGATCCGGGCGCAGGCAGAAGACCGGGCGGGCAACCGTGCGGAAGAAAGCATAACATTTCAGATAAAAGAACAAAAAGGAATTCTGCCGGCGTTTTTTCCGGAAAAAGGAAAAAACGGCAGGGAGGAAATCTCTGAGGAGAGAAAAAAACCTTCGTTCGGCCTGACGGCGCTGGCGGTTTCGGCAGCCGGCGCGGCGGTCTGTCTGGCAGCGGTAAAGAGAAGAATTCGCGCAGGCAAGGATGAAAACGGTGGAAAAACAGAAGGCGATAAGGTATAATCAATAGGAACAGATTTACAGATTACAAAAAGAAATGAGGAGGGAAAAAGTATGTTTTGCGGAAATTGCGGTGCCCCGATAAACGAGGGTCAGAAATTCTGCCCGAACTGCGGCGCACAAATACAGCAGGAGAATGTACCGGAACCGGCAGGCGCAGACTACGGGCAGCAGGCGGCTTCAGAAGGCTATGCACAGCCCGCGGGCACAGAATATCAACAGGGGCCGGCACAGAATCCGAAAAAGAATTCTAACGTGGCGGTAATAATTGTCTGTATCATTCTCGGCGTAGTCGTACTTATCGCTGCCGCGACAGGAATTTTTCTGGGAATTAAGTTTTTCGGAAAAGAGGCGGGAAAGGATTTCAGCCTTCCGTTTACAGAGAAGGAAAGTGTGTACACGGATCCTCTGGATGTGCTGATAGAAGGGCTTGAACAGCAGGACGGAGACGCCTTAATGAGCGCCTTTTCGGAAGGAACAATCGGTGTTCTGGAAGAGCAGAGCGGATACAGCAGGGAAGAAATTGCAGATCTGTTTGAAGAACTGTTTGTGGGCGCAATGGGCGAAATGCAGGTGGAGCCCGGCGCTTACCAGGTGGATTATGAGATCGTGCAGACGGAAGAGATTACCGGCAGCGATCTTGATGATATCCGGGAAGAGTATAATGAATACGTGACAGATGAGGAGATTGAAGAGGCTAAAAAACTGGAGATCCATCTGAAAGTCGGAATAGAAGCGCTGTCTGACGAGACGTATGAGGATACTCTTGAGATTCAGGTGATCAGAATTAACGGGAAATGGTATATTGATCCCACAACAATGTGATTTATGTTTAGGACTGTGTAGTGCTGTAAAAAGCCGCTCCACCAGTGTGGAGCGGCAAACTTTTACTTAGATATCTATTGAGCTGAAATCAATCTCCCGTAAAAAGGGAGGATGCCGGGTGACCAATCGGCTTGGTCCCCGGCATGTATTATGAAAAAGTTTATTCAAATAACTTGTGGCGTCTTATTTTCGGCTGTGTGTTTCAGCTCTCTGCTATGGTTATAGTATATGTATCATAAATGAAGAAAACGTGATATTAAAATGAAAGATTTTTTAATGATAAATGAATAAATTATGAACAAAAGGCCTGCTTTCATTTCTTTACAAAAGGGCAAAGATACAGTATAATACAAAAAGGCGAAAAAAATAACGGGGAGCTCGCGTAAGCGGGCTGAGAGTAAGCTGTACTGCTTAGACCCGCAGACCTGATTTGGGTAATGCCAACGTAGGGACATATAAAAGCGCGACGCGTTCGGAAAAACGGCGATGCAGGAGGTTCCCTTGTGGAAACCTCTTTTTTTTTGACGCCGGCAGGCTGCCGCAGATAATTCCGGAACAGGCCTTTTGATATTTTCGGCGGATATCCGCTTCGTCCCGGACGAAATGGAACAAAGAGGAACGCACTGTAATAATGAAGGGAGAAATACGATGAGAGAATATGCAACACAGATGGAGGCTGCACGAAAAGGAATTGTGACTCCGGAACTTGAAAAAGTAGCGGAAAAAGAACACATGACAACAGCGGAGCTGATGCCGCTTGTGGCATCGGGGAAAGTGGTGATCTGTGCGAACAGAAATCATACCTGTCTGGATCCTGAAGGAGTAGGTTCCATGCTGAGTACAAAAATCAATGTAAATCTGGGAGTTTCCAGAGACTGCAAGGATTACGATGTGGAGATGCAGAAAGTAATGGAAGCGGTAAATATGGGCGCACACGCGATTATGGATCTGTCATCACACGGCGACACCATTCCTTTCCGCCGTAAACTGACAGGCGAGTGTCCGGCCATGATCGGAACGGTTCCGGTGTACGATTCGGTAATTCATTATCAGAGAGATCTGGACACGCTTTCCGCAAAAGATTTTATAGACGTGATCCGGCTTCACGCAGAGGACGGAGTGGATTTTGTAACACTTCACTGTGGAATAACAAGAAAAACAATAGATCAGATCAGGAACCATAAACGGAAAATGAACATTGTATCCAGAGGGGGCTCGCTTGTATTTGCGTGGATGTGCATGACAGGGGAGGAAAATCCTTTCTACGAATATTATGATGAGATTCTGGATATATGCCGTGAGTATGACGTGACGATTTCCCTGGGCGACGCATGCCGGCCCGGCTGTCTGGCCGATGCGACAGATGTATGCCAGATTGAGGAACTGGTCCGCCTGGGCGAGCTGACGAAACGCGCGTGGGAGAAAGATGTGCAGGTAATGGTTGAGGGTCCGGGCCATATGCCGATGGATCAGATCGCCGCAAATATGAAAGTACAGCAGAGTATCTGCGGCGGAGCGCCGTTCTATGTACTGGGGCCTCTCGTGACGGATATCGCGCCCGGCTATGATCATATTACGTCGGCAATCGGAGGAGCTATTGCGGCGGCGTCCGGAGCAGCGTTCCTGTGCTATGTAACTCCGGCAGAACATCTTGCGCTTCCGAATGTTGACGACGTAAAACAGGGAATTATCGCCTCAAAGATAGCGGCTCACGCAGCGGATATCGCCAAAGGCGTAAGAGGAGCAAGAGAGATTGACGATAAAATGGCTGACGCAAGAAGGGCGCTTGACTGGGAAGCGCAGTGGGCGTGCGCGATTGATCCGGAAACAGCAAAGAAAATCAGAGATGAACGCAAGCCGGAACATGACGACACCTGCTCCATGTGCGGAAAATTCTGCGCGGTACGCAGCATGAACAAAGCTCTTGCGGGCGAACATATTGATATTCTGTAGAAAAGACAAAAGAATAAATAAAAAAGAAGCGGCCGGGATCGAATGAGAAGCGGCCGCTTCTTTGCGGTGGCGGAAGGCAATGCCGGATTTTACAGCACCGTCTCCGCCAGCAGAACAATCAGAGGAATTGTAATGACAGCCAGTATTGTAGACATGGCAAACATTTCGGAAGAGTATGTGTAGTTCTGTCTGTACCGGATTGCCATCATAGTTCCGGTTGTAGCCGCGGGGCACGCGCTGGCGATAAGTATCGTCATCGCTG
>CALWKB010000011.1 GCA_944381125.1 uncultured Mediterraneibacter sp.
ATACTTATATGTGCGACGGAGATCCGCTCCCCAGTTTTGAGGGAGAGCCGAAGCTGATCGGCATTCCGGACGATATGGAAAGCTTTACGGAGCTTTTGTGGAACAGCCTCAATAAAGACAATAAAGTTTCCCTGTTCGTGCGCTATATTGATATTGAAACCGGCAGATATGAGACAAAGATCGTAAACAAAAATCACTGATTCATGCCGCGGCAATATGCGGCGCAGGAGGTAAAGATGAAAGAATTAGAACTGAAATACGGATGCAACCCAAATCAGAAACCATCAAAGATCTATATGAACGACGGAAGCGAACTTCCGATTCAGGTACTGTGCGGAAGACCGGGATATATCAATTTCTTGGATGCGTTCAATGGCTGGCAGCTTGTGTCCGAGCTGAAAAAAGCGACAGGACTCCCCGCGGCGACGTCTTTTAAGCATGTGTCTCCGGCGGGCGCGGCAGTCGGACTTCCGCTGTCAGATACACTGGCGAAGATTTACTGGGTGGATGATCTGGGCGAGCTTTCTCCTCTTGCAAGCGCTTACGCAAGAGCCAGAGGCGCGGACAGAATGTCTTCATTCGGTGATTTTATAGCTCTGTCCGATGTGTGCGATACAGATACCGCACGTCTGATCAAGAGAGAAGTATCCGACGGTGTGATTGCTCCGGGATATGAGCCGGAGGCTCTTGAGATTTTGAAGCAGAAGAAGAAAGGAAATTACAATATTATCCAGATAGACCCGGAGTATGTCCCGGCGGCGCTTGAGCATAAGGAAGTATTCGGTATTACTTTTGAGCAGGGAAGAAATGAACTGAATATTGACAAAGATTTCTTTTCCAATGTAGTGACGGAGAATAAAGAAATTCCGGACGCGGCAAAGATTGATCTTGCAATTTCCATGATTACCCTGAAGTATACACAGTCTAATTCTGTCTGCTATGTAAAAGACGGACAGGCAATCGGAATCGGAGCCGGGCAGCAGTCAAGAATTCACTGCACAAGACTTGCCGGACAGAAAGCGGACAACTGGTGGCTCCGCCAGAGTCCGAAGGTGCTGGGTCTTAAATTCCGCGAAGGAATCGGAAGAGCGGACAGAGATAACGCCATTGATCTGTATATCGGCGAGGAATATATGGATATACTTGCGGACGGCGTATGGGAGAATACGTTTACAGAAAAACCGGAAGTGTTTACCCGCGAGGAAAAGAGAGAGTGGCTGGATAAAATGACAGATGTCGCACTGGGATCAGACGCTTTCTTCCCGTTCGGAGACAATATCGAACGCGCGCATAAGAGCGGCGTAAAATATGTCGCTCAGCCGGGAGGGTCCGTAAGGGATGACAATGTAATCGCGGCCTGCAATAAATACGGCATGGCTATGGCGTTTACGGGAATCCGTCTGTTCCATCATTAATCAGTGTCGGGAACGGATTTTATAATTATTAGAAAAGAGGAGCCTGCATGGTTATAGAGACAAGAAGCCCGGAAGAAACCTTTCGGACGGGAGAGGAACTGGGCAGGAACGCGTCTGCCGGACAGGTCTTTGCCCTGATCGGAGATCTGGGCGTCGGCAAGACGGTATTTACCCAGGGGCTTGCGAAAGGCCTCGGGATCGAAGAAGCGGTCAGCAGTCCTACATTTACAATTGTCCAGGTTTATGAAGGCGGCCGTCTTCCGTTTTATCATTTTGATGTCTACCGGATCGGAGATGTGGAAGAAATGGATGAAGTGGGATTTGACGATTATGTCATGGGGGACGGAGTGTCCCTTATTGAGTGGGCCGACCTTATCAGAGAAATTCTGCCGGAAAAAAGAACAGAAATCCGGATAGAAAAGGACCTGGCGCAGGGATTTGACTACAGAAAAATTACGGTTACTGAAACGGGTGATTAATGCGGCGGTGCTGCTGCAGAGAGACGGGAAATAAGCCGGTCTTTCCGCGGCAGCGCTTTTGCGCGCAGAGAAGAGTATGCCTGAGAAAGAAATCGGGTAAAAAAGAAATCAGCTAAGAAAGGAATCGGTATGAAAGTTTTAGCGATAGACAGCTCCGGACTGACGGCTACTGCGGCGCTGGTGGATGAGGAGCGCACGATTGCGGAATACACAGTGGATTATAAGAAGACACATTCTCAGACACTGCTCCCTATGATAAGCGAAATGATGGAAATGATTGATATGGATATTTCCGAAATTGACGCTATAGCAGTGTCAGGCGGACCGGGATCGTTTACCGGCCTGCGCATCGGCTCAGCCACCGCGAAAGGGCTGGGGCTTGCTTTGAATAAGCCGCTGATACATGTTCCGACAGTAGACGCGCTGGCATACAGCGTATACGGATGCCAGGATATTATATGTCCGATTATGGACGCACGGAGAAATCAGGTGTATACAGGAGTTTATACCTTTTCTGTGAAAAACGGCGAGAATGGAGTTCGGGAACAAATTTTCCGGGTGCAGAAGATGCAGATGGCCGTCCCGGTCACCGATTTGATACGAAGACTGAATAATTACGGCCGACCGGTTGTGTTTCTTGGCGACGGTGTTCCCGTATACAGGGAAATGCTCATTCAGGGGCTGAAGGTGCCCTGCTCCTTTGCTCCGTCCTATATGAACCGGCAGAGAGCCGCCGTGGTCGGGGCTCTTGGAATACGTTACTTTAAAGCAGGAAATTATGAGACGGCGGCGGAACATAAACCGGAATATCTGCGCGTTTCACAGGCCGAACGGGAACGGGCGGAACGCGAAAAAAATGCAGTCCCGGAAGTGAGGAAAATGACAATGGAAGACGGAGCCGTTACAGCTGAAATGGAACATCAGCTTTTTCCGGACTCGTGGAGCGAGAAGTCCATCCTTGCCACTTTGCAGCAGCCGGGAACAATCTGTCTGATTGCTGAAAAAGCAGGGCGGACGGCAGGGTATCTGCTTGCGTATACTGCGGCGGGCGAAACAGAGATTGCCAGAATAGGCGTTGTAAAAGAACTGCAGCGCCAGGGGGCGGCCCGGGCTCTCCTGGCAGAACTTCGAAACCAGTGTATCGCGCAGGGGGTTGCCCGGATTCTGCTTGATGTGAGAGAGAGCAACAAAGCGGCCAGGGCGCTGTATGAATCCGTCGGATTCAAAGAAGACGGAATCCGGCAGCGGTTTTATGAAAGTCCGCAGGAAGACGCTATGTTAATGAGTATGTCCGTGGAGGCGTCCGGACAGGAACAGGCGGAGACGGATTCGTGAATTGAAACTGCCGGGAGCACGGGAAAGGAAGCGTTTCCTTTTCTGGAAATCATCCGGCGTATCCGGCAGAAGTTCCCACTGGGATTTGACCTGCGTTCGTGCTATAGTGTGGGCGTAGAGAAACGGCAGAGCGGCTGCCGGACACAGGAGGAATTAGTATGCGCCAGTATCAGCTGAAAGAAACAAAAGAACTGAAAAAAATTATCTGCAACAAATGCGGCAGAGAAATACCTGCAGACGGCGGATATCCCAGGGAGGGGGTATTTTGCGCGGACTATGTCTGGGGATATTTTTCCGGGAAAGACGGCGAACGCCACAGATTTGATCTCTGTGAATCCTGTTATGACGAACTGCTCCGTTCTTTCCGGATACCTGCCGAGATTGAAGAATAGAACAGAGGTAGAATATGTTAGATGTTTGTTTGCTGGGAAGCGGCGGCATGATGCCGCTCCCTTATCGTTACCTGACAGCTCTGCTGACCCGGTTTAACGGCAGCAGTCTGTTGATTGACTGCGGTGAGGGAACCCAGATCGCGATGAAAGAAAAAGGCTGGAGCTTTAAACCTGTTGATGTAATCTGCTTTACGCATTACCACGGAGATCATATAAGCGGGCTCCCGGGACTCCTTCTCACAATGGGAAACGCGGACCGGACGGAGCCGCTGACAATGATCGGCCCGAAGGGGCTGGAACGGGTGGTGAGCTGCCTGAGGGTGATTGCTCCGGAACTCCCGTTTCCGATTATATATAAAGAAATCGAAGGGCCTGAGCAGACGTTTGAGATGCACGGATATCGTCTGAAAGCTTTTCGTGTAAATCACAATGTGCTCTGCTACGGATATACGCTTGAGATTGACCGGGCGGGAAAATTCGACGCGGCAAGAGCAAAGGAACAGGAGATCCCCCTTGCTTACTGGAGCAGACTGCAGTCCGGTGAGACAATAGAGGCGGAAGGGAAAATATATACGCCGGACATGGTGCTCGGGCCAGCAAGAAAAGGAATAAAACTGACTTATACAACAGATACCCGACCGACAGAATCTATCAGAAAAAATGCTGTCGGATCAGATCTTTTTATCTGTGAAGGCATGTATGGCGAAAAGGAAAAAGCCGCAAAAGCGGCGGAGTATAAACATATGACATTCTATGAAGCGGCGGCTCTGGCAAAAGAAGCGCAGGTTCGTGAAATGTGGCTGACTCATTACAGTCCGTCGCTGACACGGCCGGAACAGTACATGGATGAAGTAAGGAGCATATTTCCCGCGGCAAAAGCGGGGAAGGACGGAATGTCGACAGAGCTTATGTTTGAAGAAAGCGGGGACACAAAATGAAAGAAATCAGAGATATCAATATACTGGCAATTGAATCTTCATGCGATGAAACCGCGGCCGCGGTCGTGCATAACGGCAGAGAAGTACTGTCGAATATTATCTCGTCCCAGATAGAACTTCACAAACTGTACGGCGGTGTTGTCCCGGAGATCGCTTCCAGAAAACACATTGAGAAAATCAATCAGGTAATAGAGGAAGCGCTGAGGCAGGCCGACGTCACCCTGGATGATATAGATGCGGTGGCGGTAACATACGGCCCCGGGCTTGTGGGTGCGCTTCTTGTCGGAGTGGCGGAAGCGAAGGCAATCGCTTATGCCAGAAAGCTGCCGCTCGTAGGAGTGCACCATATCGAGGGGCATATTTCGGCAAATTACATCGAACATCCGGATCTGGAGCCTCCGTTCCTGTGCCTGGTTGCGTCCGGCGGGCATACTCATCTTGTTCTTGTAAAAGATTACGGGAAATATGAGATACTGGGGAAGACGCGGGATGACGCGGCGGGAGAAGCATATGACAAGGTGGCGAGGGCCATCGGTCTTGGATACCCCGGCGGTCCGAAGATTGACAGAATATCAAAAGAAGGAAATCCGGACGCCATCCGTTTCCCGAAGGCTCATATTGAAGGGGCCGAGTACGACTTCAGTTTCAGCGGTCTGAAATCCGCGGTGCTGAATTATATTAACGGCTGCAAAATGAAAGGGGAAAGTTTTGATCCGGCTGATCTGGCGGCTTCATTTCAAAAAGCGGTTGTAGAAGTGCTTGTCGGTAATTCGATGAAAGCGGCGGAAGATTTCGGTATATACAAGTTTGCCATCGCGGGAGGGGTAGCTTCCAATACTGCGCTTCGCGCGGCGATGCGGGAGGCGTGCGGGGAACGGCAGATCAGATTTTATCATCCGTCTCCGGTGTTCTGCACGGACAATGCGGCGATGATCGGCGCGGCGGGATATTATGAATTTATGGCCGGAACGCGCCATGGCTGGGATCTGAACGCAGTGCCGAACCTGAAACTGGGAGAGAGGTAAAAGCGGTTGGAACATGAATATTGTACGGCCATCGTGCTGGCCGGCGGAAGCGGGAAACGCATGGGGTCAAAAGTGCATAAGCAGTATCTTCTGATGGGCGGCAAACCGGTGCTCTATTATTCACTGAAGGCGTTTCAGGAGTCGAATTATATTGACGAGATAATACTTGTTGCCGGAGCGGGAGAAGAGGAATACTGCAGAAAGCATATATTGGAGCCTTACGGGATCGAAAAGGCGAGCAAAATCGTTTGCGGCGGAGAAGAAAGATATCATTCGGTTTGGAACGGACTCCAGGCGGTAAAACAGGGCGGCTACGTTTTCATTCATGACGGCGCCAGACCATTTGTCAATGAAGAAATAATCAGGCGGGGGGTTGAAAACGTGTCCAGATACGGCGCGTGTGCGGCCGGAATGCCGGTAAAAGATACGATTAAAATAGTGGATGAAAATGGATTTGTGAAGG
Source organism: uncultured Mediterraneibacter sp. (assembly GCA_944381125.1). Taxonomy (GTDB): domain Bacteria; phylum Bacillota; class Clostridia; order Lachnospirales; family Lachnospiraceae; genus Mediterraneibacter. Next base: position 6,048 of record CALWKB010000011.1, read on the forward strand.
ACACTCCTGACAGAAATATGGTATGGCTTGTCCAGACTCCGCAGGTGTTTGAGACGGAGCTGGTGAAAGAGGCATACACCCGTCTGATGCGGGAAGAAGAACTGAATGTGACGGACGACGCCATGGTTGTGGAACATATGCTGCATCTTCCGGTAAAGCTGTTTTACGGAGCCTATGAAAATATAAAGATAACAACACCGGAAGATCTTGAAATAGGGGAGCAGTTTCTTCGGAATTGAAAACAGGACCCGAGATCAGGGGTCTGCAAAGAGCCGGTGTCGGTGTCTGCCATGCGGACAATCCGGCCTGTTTCGAACGCCATTGTTTGCGAAGAAATATGAAAAAATGTATTGACAGAAGAATCTTACATATGCTAGAATAAACAGCGTCGCAAAAAGCGGCGTATTAACTGAACTCACGAAAATGTGAGAGATGGAGAGGTATCGAAGTGGTCATAACGAGGCGGTCTTGAAAACCGTTTGTCCGAAAGGGCGCGTGGGTTCGAATCCCACCCTCTCCGCTTTACGGAGAAGTACCCAAGCTGGCCGAAGGGGCTCCCCTGGAAAGGGAGTAGGTCGTTAGTAGCGGCGCGAGGGTTCAAATCCCTCCTTCTCCGCTTGATATTATCCAGAAACTGCTGAAAAAAACCAGTGGTTTTTGTTTTTTTGCGGCGACGCCGGACGCAGATCCGGGTGTGACGCGCCGGGGTAATATCGAAAACTGTCACAATGTATCGGCATGAAAGCTGGAAAAGCAAAAAAATGTAAAAAAACAGTTGACAGCCGGTAAAGAAAAGTGATAGTATAGTTAAGCTGACTCGAAAGAGTATGGCAAAAAGACAAATAAAAAGTTCTTGACAAAGCGAAAATGCTTTGATAAAATATTAAAGCTGTCGCAAGAAAAGAACAACAGGAACCTTGATAACTGAACAATAGACAACAACCCTTGAAAATTTCTTTGAAGAGAAATGTTCTAAGAACGGTTCGAACGAACCAACACAGTAAAAAGGGAAGAATTAGCTAGTAGTTAGTTCTGAACTGGACACAAACGGAAGCTCCGACAGTTCTAAGCTCGTAGGAAACCTCGCTAAGAACATGCGGAGCGTATAAACGGTAAGGTCC
>CALWKB010000012.1 GCA_944381125.1 uncultured Mediterraneibacter sp.
GGATCGCCGCCCACAAGAACAAGCGACCCGGGAACGATTCCGCCGCCCAGCACCCTGTCCAGTTCTCCGATCCCGGTTCTGCATCTGGCCTCGTCATCGGCGCGCACTTCTGCCAGAGGTACAACCGACGCCGCCTTTACCGATTCTCTCACCGCTCTTAGTGAAGATGCAGTTCCTTTCGTGATTCCCGTATCAATCCGTTCTTCCGCAAAAGTATTCCACTCTCCGCAGGCCGGACACTGACCAAGCCATTTTGACTCTTCATGTCCGCAGTTCTGGCAGAAAAAAACACTTTTCTTTCCTTTCGCCATGGAAATTATATCCTTTCTCTGTATATTTATTTACTTCCCATACTAAAACAGGGCGGATACATCCATCCGCCCTGCAAACCACCTCATTTTCTCAGACAGTCCGGAATATTCCCGACTGAAATCATATCAGCATCTGGAAACTCTGACGTCAACACCCTGATCCGCACTGAGTTCTACACTGACGCTGAGCTTTCCGCTCAGATTTGTAGTCATTCTTCCGGCGGAAGCGCCGCCGATAAACACCTCGTACTCACTTTCCGGCTCCAGCTCCAGCGTAAACTGAACATCTCCGCCCGCAGACACGGAAAATGTAACTTCTGTTTCCGTCTCTTTAAAATTTTCCACCGCGCTTCCCGGAACAGATTCATATACGAACATTCCGTTCTTTTCAAGTTTTGTTATCTCTGAAAAAGTCTTTACTTTGTAAATGTCTCCCGCAAATTCCCAGTTATCTTTTTTTGTCTTGGATGCAAGCGTGTAATCTCCGAAACTGAGAGTCCCGTCATTCTCCGCACGCAGTAATTCTTTCACAGCTGCCATTTTTATTTTCCTCCTAAGTATTTCATTCAAGACGGCTCCGGGCACGGACACACAGTTCGCGGCTTTTTACTGCTCTGAAGCCCTGGCCGCCCGGTCCGTTTTCCGGAATATCTGCTATCGCTATTATATAATAAATATTTCTGATTTGCCACTGGTTTTTAACGACAGTCGTCACTGTCTTTCATCCGCGGCTGTTCTGACAATAAAACGGATTTTTTTCTGAGAGACGCCTGCCTCTACTGTATCCCCGGATTTTACTTCGCCGTTTAAAATCGCTTCGGCAAGCTTATCTTCCAGCTCTGTCTGCATGGCTCTTCGAAGAGGCCTTGCCCCGTATTTTGAATCCGTGCCTTTTTCCACCAGCAGATTCTTCGCCGATTCTCTCAGCGTCAGCCGGATATTCATCTGTGTTTCCAGGCGTTTTGAAAACTCCCGGCTCATCAGAACGGCAATTTTCTTCATATGCTCTTTTTCAAGAGCGTGGAATACGATTATCTCGTCAATCCGGTTCAGAAATTCCGGACGGAAAATCAGTTTTACCTCGTCCATCACATTCTGCTTCATTCGCTTATAGTCATCCGCCGCGTTATCTTTTATGCCGAATCCCAGCTTCTTCGGATCTACAATCGCCTTCGCTCCGGCGTTTGAGGTCATTATGATCACCGTATTGGAAAAATCGACTCTGCGGCCCTGTGAGTCTGTGATATGGCCGTCGTCAAGAACCTGCAGCAATATGTTGAACACATCGGGATGCGCCTTTTCCACTTCGTCAAACAGCACGACCGAATACGGATGAGTACGCACCTGATCGCTGAGCTGGCCGCCCTCCTCATGGCCCACATATCCCGGCGGCGAGCCGATCATCTTTGCCACGGAATGCTTCTCCATATATTCGGACATATCTACCCGTATCATTGACTCCTCGCTGCCGAACAGCGCCTCCGCCAGCGCTTTTGAAAGCTCTGTCTTCCCGACCCCGGTCGGTCCGAGGAAGAGGAACGAACCGATCGGCCGTTTCGGATCTTTCAGTCCCACGCGTCCCCGCTTTACGGCTCTTGCGACGGCGCTTACCGCTTCCTCCTGCCCGATGACGCGTTTATGGAGAACCGTTTCAAGTTTTTTCAGTCTTTCCGCATCGCTCTGCGCCAGTTTCTGAACCGGAATTTTGGTCCACGCGGAAACCACAGCCGCGATATCATCTTCCGATACGGCAGGATGAGCTTCCCTGTTTTTTTTCTGAAAACGTTTTTTCATCGCTTCCAGTTTTTCCTCTGCTTTTTCCTGCTCCTTCTGAATCCGGGACGCACGGTCAAAATCACCCTCTCTGATGCTGTTTTCCTTCTGCAGGATGAGTTCTTTCACGGATTCCTCCTGAGCTGTATAATTTTCCGGAATTTTATATCCTTTCAGACTGACCGCGGAGCATGCTTCATCAAGCACATCTATTGCCTTATCGGGAAGATTGCGGTCTGTAATATACCTCTGCGACATCTGTACCGCGGCCTGCGCCGCTTCTTCCAGAATCTCCACTTTGTGGTGCGCTTCGTATTTTCCTTTCAGTCCGTGAAGAATTTCAAGGCATTCTTCACGGGTCGGCTCTTCTACGGAAACCGGCTGAAAGCGACGTTCCAGCGCAGCGTCTTTTTCAATGTATTTCCGGTACTCGGCAATTGTCGTCGCCCCGATCAGCTGCATCTCGCCCCTGGCAAGAGCCGGTTTCAGAATGCTGGAGGCGTCGATGGCGCCTTCCGCTCCTCCGGCTCCGATCATCGTATGGATTTCATCCAGAAAAAGAATAATATTTCCGGCTGAAATAACTTCGGAAATCAGACCTTTCATCCGTTCCTCAAATTCTCCTCTGTATTTCGAACCTGCAATGAGTCCCGGCAGATCCAGAGTAAGAATCCGCTTGTCTTTCATCGTCTCCGGGACAACGCCTGAAGCGATTCTCTGCGCCAGTCCTTCCACTACCGCCGTCTTTCCGACTCCGGGTTCTCCTACCAGGCACGGATTATTTTTCGTTCTGCGGCTTAATACCTGCATCAGACGATACATCTCTTTTTCCCTTCCGATTACAGGATCGAGCTTTCCTTCTGCCGCGCGGCGGGTCATATCCGTACAGAACTGTTCTGTCATCGTCCCGACTTTCGTGTTTTCCTGAATCTCATCCTGATACTCTTTCGGATCCATTCCGGAAGCGTTCATAATATCTTCAAAAATTTTCTGAAGATTAACATTAAGTGTAATCAGAATCCTGGCCGCCGCGCAGTCCACATCCCGGATGACCGCAAGCAGCAGATGTTCGGTTCCGATTTCCGAACAGTGCAGCCGCGACGCTTCTCCCTCGCTCTCTGCAAGGATCGACTCAAAGCGCGGGCTTTCCTTCGGCTTTACCCTGGCAGGGATATCGCCTGCCGGCGCAATCAGCTCATCCATCAGATGGAGAATTTTATCTTCCTCCACTCCGTTTTTCGCGAGAATCTGTCCTGCCACACCGCTGTATTCCCTTCGCAGTCCGAGCAGCAGATGCTCTGTCCCTATGTGGGGATGTCTCATGTCTCTTGCCGCTCCGGCCGCAGACCGCAGCACATTTTCCGCCTGTTTTGTATATGATAAATGCATAGATTCCTCCTGTCATCTTTTCTGTTTTCTGCTTTTATTCATAATCATCGAATATTTCATCCACCAGTTCATGCACTTCCCGGCGGGAAATATTTTTGCAGCATCCCCGGGCAAGCACAATTTTAAGCTGGCGTCTCATCTCCTCCAGCTCTTCCATCTTATCGATATCAAGGGCGATCACCGCGCCCCGTCTTTTGTCCAGACTGATATACCCTTCTCTTTTCAGCACACTGTACGCCTTATTTACCGTATGCATATTTACCCCGATCCGATCGGCGAGCTGCCGCACGGACGGAAGGGAATCTCCCTCCTGTATTACGGACGTCGCAATTCCCATTATAATCTGGTTGCAGAGCTGAACGTATATTGCCTCCTCACTGTTAAAATCCACTTCAATCAACATTACAGCAGGCTCCTTTCTCTGGCGTGTTATAGACATAATAGCACAGGGTGTTTCCCCTTGCAAGCGAATTTGTCCTGACGGCGGAAAGCTTTGGAGACAAAAAAAGACCGGGAACCGGCTTTTTGGTTTACAGCTGTAAATCCTGTTATCTGCTGATTCTCAGTCTTTGTTGTTATTCTTAACTCATGAAACGGAACTGGTATCCCGGACAAAAAGCATCTCGATCCTTGTTCCTTTGCCCGGCGCGCTGTCCACAGTGACTTTTGCTCCGTGCAGAAGCGCTCCGTGCTTAACGATTGAAAGTCCCAGGCCGGTGCCTCCCCTTTCTTTTGAATGGCTTTTGTCAACCCGGTAAAATCTCTCAAAGATTCTTTCCTGATGTTCTTCCGGAATTCCGATCCCGGTATCTGTTACGCTGATTTTCGGCCCTTCCAGCGTATTTCCTACCCATACGGACACCCGTCCGTAATCATTGTTATACTTTATCGCGTTTTCGCATACGTTATATATCATTTCATCAAGTATCTGACGGATGCCGAAACACGTCACTTCTTCCCCGGTAACTTCCATGCGGATATGTTTCTGCGAGGCCTGAGGTGCAAGATGGCTTACCACCTCTCTGGTCAGCGCGTAAAGATTTACCTCTTCTTTTTCCAGTTCCACGGATTCCTCATCCAGTTTTGAGAGTTTTATAATATCTTCTACGAGCGTAATCAGTCTCCTTGCCTCTTTATAAATTCTCTCGGAAAAGACCGGTATGTCCGCCGGACGCACCATTTTGTTTTTCATAATTTCCGCATACCCTGAAATAGAAGTCAGAGGCGTCTTCAGTTCGTGGGACACGTTCGCCGAGAATTCTTTTCTCATATTTGAAACCGCTTCTTTTTCCCTGTTCTGTCTGTCCATGGCTACAAGAAGAGGGGTCAGTTCTTCATAAAGTGTGTTATCCAGAGGATGTTCCAGATCCAGTTCATTGATCGGCCTTATCAGACGCGCCGTCTGCCATTTTGCAAGAAGCAGGGCGAAGACAATCATGACGACCGCAAGCGCGCCCATTATCGGAAGCATATTCAGCGCCGTAAACGCGAGATTGTCCATGGATTTCGCCACCCGCAAAACCGAACCGTCGCTGAGCGAAACCGCATAATAATAAAGTTCTCTGCCCAGGGTGTCTGACATTCTTACCGCTTCGCCGGTTCCCGCGTCGAAAGCCTCCTGCACTTCTTCCCTTGCGCTGTGGTTTTCCATATCATTTTCTCCGCCGGATGAATCATAAAGGACATTTCCGCTCTGATCCACAAGTGTCAGACGTGTTCTTTCGTCCACCTCCGACATCTGCTCCAGATAGTCCGTTCCAGAGATATTAACCGCCGTGCGGATATATTCCGCCTCCTGCCTCACTTCATTTTTGAGCAGTTCCAGATTTCTGTTATATAAAATGATTGAAATAATCGCATAAAAGAGCACAAGCGTCACAGCAAGGATCAGCATCATGCTCTTTTGAATTCGTTTTCTCATGCGTCTCCACCGACGCGATATCCCACGCCGCGCACGGTCTGGATAATATCGCCTTTCTCTCCCAGTTTCTGCCGCAGCGTACGGATATGTACGTCTACGGTGCGTGTCTCTCCGTCAAAATCGTATCCCCAGATCTCCGTAAGAAGCTGATCTCTGGTCAGAACAATACCCTGGTTGCGCATCAGTTTTTCCAGAAGTTCAAATTCTTTCAGCGTGAGGGAGATTTCTTTTCCGTCAACTGTCACTTCATGTTTTTTTACATTTACATGAACGCCTGAAATATTCATGTCCATACGGTCTTCTACTTTCCCGCTGCGGCGCAGAACCGCCTTGATCCTGGATACAAGCTCCATCATGCCGAAAGGTTTTGTCACATAATCGTCAGCGCCGGAATCCAGCCCGATCACTTTATCATATTCCGTGCCTTTCGCCGTTACCATAATTACCGGAATTCCTTTTGTTTTCGGAGAGGACTTCAGTTTTCTCAGCAGTTCAAGTCCGTCGTCGCCGGGAAGCATTATGTCAAGCAAAACAAGCTCCGGCGTATCGAACGCCAAAGCCTCCATGAAAGCAGAACCGTCTGCGAACCCTCTTGCCTTGAGTCCTGTTGTTTCCAATGTATATATTACAAGTTCCCGGATGTTATCGTCATCTTCCACGCAGTAAATCATCCAAACTTTCTCCTTACTATTATTTTCAATTCTGCTGTTTCAAAACCCGCCCGCGAATTTCGGCACGGGCGGGCTTTCGCATCTGATAAATCAGCTTTCGTGGATAATCGCGCTGTCCTTATGCACGCCTGTAATGGAAAATTCCACCCATTCGGCAATGTTGGTCGCGTGATCTCCAATTCTCTCCAGATATTTTGTCACCATGATAAGATCAAAAATTTTCTTGCCGTTCCGGCCTTTTTCATCTTTGATGAATTCAATCATTTCATCGCGTATTTCCTCAAAATAATTATCAATAGCGTCATCGGAAGCCATTACGCTCTGCGCAAGTTCCAGGTCTCTGTTTACATAAGCGGTCACGCTGTTGCGCACCATCTTGCTCACTTCAGCCGCCATTGTTCCGATTACATGAATATCATCATTTGCGGCAGCTCCTCCTGATGAGATAATAATTTCCGCAATATCCGACGTCTGGTCGCCGATGCGCTCCATATCTGTAATCATTTTCAAAGCTGCTGAAATCCTTCTCAGATCCTTTGCGACAGGCTGCTGCTGGAGAAGAAGCTTCAGGCACAATCTCTCAATATCTTTTTCAATCTGGTCGATCTCTTCATCTTCCATAATAATAATTTTGGCCTGTTCAATACTTCCGTCTTTCAGGGCCTGCGTTACCTTTGCGATAGCCGTTTCACACAGTTCGCCCATATGTGTAAGCTGCTCGTCAAGAAAATGCAGCTGCTGATCGAATTTATTACGCATAGTTTAACCGAACCTCCCTGTAATATAGTCTTCTGTTCTCTTATCCGCCGGTATAGAGAACAATTTCTCCGTATCGTTATACTCTACAACTTCTCCAAGAAGGAAAAACGCCGTATTATCCGATACGCGGACCGCCTGCTGCATATTATGTGTAACCATGACTATAGTATAGTCTTTTTTAAGTTCCATCGCAAGGTCTTCGATCTTCGACGTAGAGATCGGATCCAGCGCGGATGTCGGCTCATCCATCAGAAGAACCTCCGGCTCAACCGCAAGCGCTCTCGCGATACAGAGCCTCTGCTGCTGTCCGCCGGACATGCCAAGCGCGCTCGTCTTGAGACGATCTTTGCATTCATCCCATATAGCTGCATTCCGCAAAGATTTTTCTACAATATCATCCAGCTTTGATTTTGAGTGAATGCCGTGCGTCCTCGGCCCGAAAGCGATATTATCATAAATACTCATAGGGAACGGATTCGGCTTCTGGAATACCATGCCAACACGCTTCCTGAGCAGATTCACATCCATTCCTTTAAAAATATTCTGACCGTCCAGGAGAATCTCGCCCTCAATCCTGCACCCCTCAACAAGATCATTCATCCGGTTGATAGACTTCAGAAGCGTTGATTTTCCACAACCGGAAGGTCCGATAAAAGCGGTAATCTTATTAGCTTCAATCTCAAGATTAACATTCTTGAGAGCTTTAAAATCACCGTAATATAAATCAAGATTCTTGATACTTATCTTTGACATTTCCTTACCCTTTCTCGATTGGGGACGTAGTCAAATCGGGTTTTACTACGTCCCCTTTCACATTTTTTTCACATTTTATGCTTTCGTAAGTTTTTTTGCAATTACGCTTGACAGCGCGTTGATGCCTACTACAAGGATCAGCAGGATGACTGCGGTGGCGTATGCCTGATCCATGTAAAGTCCCTCGCTTGAGAGTACGTACATGTGCAGTGCGAGTGTACGTCCGGATCCCATTACGCTGTCCGGTACCTGCGCCACAGTTCCTGATGTATACATCAGTGCAGCCGTCTCGCCGACAATTCGTCCGATCGCCAGTATGACTCCGGCGAGCACGCCGGGAATTGCCGACGGCAGAACGATGCGGAATACGGTGCGCAGTTTTCCCGCTCCCAGTCCGAAGCTTCCTTCGCGGTAAGAATCCGGCACGGCTTTCAGCGCCTCTTCCGTCGTTCTCATAATCAGCGGAAGGATCATAATTGCTATGGTAAACGCTCCGGCGAGAAGGGAGAAGCCCCATCCCAGGGCATTTACAAAGAACAGCATGCCGAACAGGCCGTATACGATAGACGGAATGCCGGACAGTGTTTCTGTCGTCAGCCGTATAATTTCTACAAATTTATTTCCTCTTTTTGCATATTCCACAAGAAAAATTGCGGAGAAAATTCCAAAAGGCACTGCAATAAGAAGCGACAGCAGGGTCATTACGATTGTATTGATCAGGGCCGGGATAACCGACGCGTTTTCCGAGGTGTACTCAAGTGAAAAAAGCGAAGGGGTTATGTGCGGCACACCATTGATCAGAATATATGCGATCAGAAAAATCAGCACGGCAAACGTGATGACTGATGCCAGCATTACGAGCAGCATCATGATAAATGAGCCGGGATGTTTCAGGTAAGTTCTGAATTTATCGCCAGTTGTTGTTTTGTTACTCATGATCCGCCCCCCTCTTTAATAATGCTACGCTGAAATTGATAATCAGGATAAATACAAAGAGAACTACGCCTGTCGCAATCAGCGCCTCGCGGTGCAGGCCGGTGGCATACCCCATTTCAATAACGATATTTCCTGTCAGAGTACGGATTCCGTCAAAAATGCTTCCTGTCAGGCGGGCCTGATTTCCGACAATCATGATAACCGCCATTGTCTCTCCGATCGCGCGTCCGATTCCCAGTACAATACCCGCGATCACACCGGACTTTGCCGCCGGAATAATTACCCGGAAAATGCTTCTTTCTTTTGTCGCTCCCAGCGCGAGAGAACCCTCATAGTAATGTGAAGGCACCGCGCGCATCGCGCTTTCTGTCGTACCGATAATAGTCGGAAGAATCATCATTCCGAGAATAAGCGACGCCGTCAGGATGCTGTTTCCGTTTCCTGATTTATCAATAATTCCCGCTTTGTACAGCGATGTTCCGAGATCGCGTATCAGCGGAACCACAATGATAAGGCCGAAGAAACCATAAATAACTGACGGAATGCCGGCAAGAAGTTCCGTCGCCGCCTTGAGCGGCTTATAAATCTGTTTCGGACAGTACATGGCCATAAATACAGATGTCAGAATTCCGATCGGCACGCCGAAAATGATTGCGCCCGCTGTAACGTAAAGACTTCCTACGATCATGGAAAGAATTCCATACTGATCACTGCCGGGCCTCCATTCTTCTCCGGTAATAAATTTTAAAAATCCGATTTCCTTCATTGCAGGGATGCCGTTAGCGAACAGGAAAACGCAGATAAGCGCTACCGCAAGTATTGACGCGCATGCCGCGACGAAAAACACTCCCTGCATGAATTTCTCAGTCCATGCTTTTGATTTCATTTTTTCCTCCTGATAAGCCGGGCAGACATACTCCGTATTCCGCCCGGCTTATAAATTCAAAGTGGAAAGTCTTAATTAAGATTCTCTCTTCTGTATATTGATTTTGTTAAATCGCATCCCATGTTGTTACATCGCCCACGTAGATGGATTTTACCTGATCTACCGACATATCCTCTGTCGGGTTGTTCAGATTTACGATGACTGCGATACCGTCTGTAGCGATCACTGTACCTGTAAGCTCGGCAGCCTCTTCGTCTTTCAGTTCTCTGGACGCCATACCGATGTCATAGCTTCCCTCGATTGCAGAGGTCATACCTGTTGTAGAATCAGATGTCTGAAGCTCAATAGTTGCGTTCGGATTCACTTCGCCATAAGCCTCGATCAGTTTCTCCATCAGCGGAGATACTGAAGAAGAACCGCCTACCACGCAGCTTCCTTTCGGAGCGCTTCCTGCGTAAGCCTGTACATCAGCTACCGGAATGTATCCTTCAGCGGAAACAACTTCCTGACCTTCTGTGCTCATAATAAACGCCATGAAATCCTGAGCAACCGCATTGTCAAGATCCGGCTTAACAGCTACATTAAACGGTCTGGATACTTTATAGCTTCCATTCTCGATATTTTCCGCTGTAGCCTCTGCTCCGTCGATCTTCAGAGCCTTTACAAGAGACTCGTCAAGAGAACCAAGAGAAATGTATCCGATTGCGTATTCATTCTCAGATACTGTTGTCATCATAACGGATGTATTGTTTGTAACCTGAGCGTCCGCCGTCGTCATATCATTGTCATCTTCGTCCACAACTCCGAACAGTTCTGTAAACGCTCCTCTTGTTCCTGAGCCTTCCTCACGGGAAACAACTGAAATCGCGTTTGCCGCATCCCATGCGCCTTCATCGCCGCCTTCAGAAGATTTTTCATCTGATCCGCATCCGGCTGCCAGAGCCGCCATCATTCCTGTCATAGTTAAAACTGCAATAAACTTTTTCATTTTCATTGTACATAATCTCCTTTTTCAACTCTCGATTATATTATTGTTCTGTGTCAACCACGGTATTCACTATAAAAGAGAAATGTAAAATGTAAAATCAGATGTATGTTAAATCT
>CALWKB010000013.1 GCA_944381125.1 uncultured Mediterraneibacter sp.
CGGCAATCAGGAGACCGGCTATGTCGGAGACGCATCAGACAGCACTTATGGAACAGATGCATTATATCTGCAGAATACAGGCGACAGCTATGGGACGAGCAGACATGCGCATGCCGACGGCGCGGCAGGAGCAGCCTTTGAGTATGATTTCACGGGAACAGGAACTGCCATTTACGGAAGAACATTGCCGACGACCGGTTATATTGAGGTTAAAGTAACCAATACCGATACAAATGAACAGGCGGATGTACAGTATATTAACACCCGCATTATCGGAGATGTGGCCGGAGCGGAGAAACTTTATAATATTCAGATTTATAACAACAGTGAACTTGAGTACGGCAATTACCATGTAAGGGTCTATCTCTATAAACAGGGGACTCCGGTCAACGGATATAAAGATGAAAATGGCGATATGGTAGAAGGAAGCGACGAATCCGAAGCAGACTTCTATCTGGACGGCATTCGGGTCTATGAGCCTCTGAAGGGAAATGAGACTGCTGAGAGCGCGTACGCACAGGACGGAGAGACGAATACATCTGTAATCAATATCCATTCAAAACTGGCTGTTGACAGTGAAGCCGGGTATGAAGAAGATATATTTACCCTGACAGATAAATACGGTGATTCATTTATGGATGGAGATCTGGATAATCTGGAAGATTACATGGATCTCGGCCCGAAAGAAGAAGTTTATCTTTACGGGGACGGGTATACTGTATCGTTCAGTCTTGTAAACTGGGATTCCCAGCGGTATGACCTGTATCTGGGAATGAAATCTCCGGCAGAAACACCGGCGAAAGTTATGGTAGGAGAGAAAGAGTATACTGTGAACAACAGTACAGACTGCTACTACGACATCAGCGACCAGGTTGAGGTAGAAAGACAAGCGGACGGCACATATGTAGGTACGGTTGCAATCACAGGCGTGGATGGTCTGGTCAGCCTTACCAACATTAAGGTAACAGGCGATTATGAGTTTGATCTGGGCTACGCGGAAGATATTGAGGCAAACGGAATTGACGCGCAGACATTGTATCTGGTTCCGTCAGGATTCTTCTCCGATAAGGATGAAGAAGAGGAAGACAGTGAAGAAGCGGCTTCCTTTGTGCCGGAAAATATCAGGATCACATGCAGCTACGGCAGCAAGAACCTGAAGGCAACAGTTACCGTACTTACGTCAGAAGATGTGGCAAGGCTTGAGATTGACGGAAATGTAGTCGAGCCGAAGGCTATGAAAGGTAAGAACAAATATACGTATTCTCAGAAAAATGTGACGGCAGGAACGATCTACAGCATTGTTGCTTATGATGAAGCCGGAACAGCCAGCGAGACCTACACGGTTGTCGCTGAGTAGAGGGGGTGAAACAGATGAAGGCAGGATATGAAAAGCCGATGATCGAGTTTGATGAATACGAGCTGGACAGCGCGATCGCAGCGGGATGCACGACGATTATTTCACTGGCGCCAATGCCGTATGACGGGCATGCGATCTGCGACGAATACGCGCAGCCCTTATCCATAACGAGCAGGAGCAGCGTTCCGCAGCCTGATAACTGGAATGATTCCACAAGTTGTACATGCTATTACAGCTCAGGCGAGATTCCGATGCTTACTTCATAATATGAACAACTAAACAGGTCTTCGGGACCGGAAGGGCAGAGATGCCGGCCGGTCCCGTTTTTAATAGCGAAAATGAACAGAGAACAGTTTAACTACACATTATTATTAGGCGGAGTCCGGCTGCGGTTCCGGTCGGAAATACCGCTGGAGATAACGGACGCGGACCGCCCCTTTCTTGACGAGACAGACAGCGCTGACGTGAGCGCGGATATATTTTTTCGGGACAGTCAGATTGTCCTGCCCCGCGGAGAATGCGGACATGACCTGCTGATGCGGTACAAAAGGGATGAAAAATATTTTTACGCAACAGGGAGAAAAGAAGCTGTCGGGGACTGCTGTACGATCAGATATACGCCGGATTTTTCAGAGATTGCCTGTTATGTTAATGAACGGCAGTATCCGCATATGATACGGAAGATCGGCAAAGTCCTCCAGCTGTTTCCCATACGGCAGTTCCTGATCAGATATCAGGCGGCAATCCTTCATTCCAGCAGAATAAAAATATGCGGAAAGGCGATATTGTTTACAGCGCCAAGCCAGACAGGCAAGACAACCCAGGCGCGGCTGTGGAATAAATACGAAAACGCGGAGCTGCTCAGTAATGACCGGACAATCATCAGACAGAGAAGCGGAGAATTTATCACATATGGGTATCCGGTAGACGGAAGCAGTCCGGCATACTGTAATGAAGAAGCGCCGCTGGGAGCAGTGGTTATTCTGAAACAGGGAACGGAGAACCGGATTGAGAGAATGCGGATGTCCGGGGCGCTCAAACGATTAATGGAGCAGACAGTGTCTGATGTGTGGAATTGTGAGGAGCTGACGGAAATACAGTCTTTATGGCTGAAACTTATGGAACGGTATCCGGTTTATCAGCTGACGTGCAGACCGGATCGCGAAGCGGTTCTGTGTCTGAAAAACCGGTTGGCAAAGGATGGTGTGATAACAGATGGCAACGACGATTAAAGACAGGATCTATGATTATTCTGCCAGAAACAGAGTGCCGCTGACGGGGGCTTTTGAATTGAGCCCGATATGTAATTTCAGCTGCAGGATGTGTTATGTGCGGAAAACTCCGGAAGAAGTAAAACAAAACGGCGGTCTTATGCCGCTTGAGTTCTGGCTGGATATTACCCGTCAGGCAAAGGAGGCGGGGACGCTGTATCCCCTTCTGACCGGCGGCGAGACGCTTCTGTACCCGCACGTCAGAGAGATTTACGGCGCGCTGTGCAAAATGGGAATGATGGTAAGCATTAATTCCAACGGCAGCTGCATAACGGAGGAAACCGTTGAATGGCTCAAAGAATCACGGCCGATCCGAATTAATATTACGCTGTACGGCGGAACGAATGAAAGTTACGGAAGGCTGTGCGGAGATCCTCATGGATTCGACAGAGTCAGGCGGGGCGTGGAGCTTCTTGAGAAAAACGGCATACGATACAAATTCAACTGCAGTATAACTCCCGACAATGTGGCTGATCTGGATCGGATGATTGAATTCGCGGCGGGATACGGCAAGTCCCTCCGTACGGCAACGTATATGTTCCCTCCCGTCCGCCGCACGGGACAGTCCGGGGACTATGAGGGCAGATTCACGCCGGAGGAAGCGGCTTATTACCAGGTGCTCAACGACTGGAAGCAGCTCCCGCCGGAGCGGTTTGCAGTCCTTGCGAACAACGCCCGACATTTTACCGAACTGACGCCGGAGATTCTTGCGGAAGCCGCGGCAAAGCCGCCCCGGGAGATGGGATGCCTGTCCGGCCGGTGCAGCTTCTGGGTGGACTGGCAGGGCAACTTAAGCGGCTGCGGCATGATGGACTTCCCGAAGATCAGCCTGAAAAAACATTCATTTAAGGAAGCGTGGAAGCAGATCGTGGACTGGACGGAAGAGCTTCGCTACAGCCCGGCGTGCGGCAACTGCGTAAACCGGTCCGTATGTTTCTCATGCGCGGCGATGGTATATAACGAGACGGGATCCTTTGAGGGCCGGCCGGTTTATCTGTGCGAGAAAGCAAAGTACGCGGCGAAGTATTACGGGGAATTTCTGGACAGGATGAACAAAGAAATACAGCCGGAAGGAAAAAACCGGAAAACAGAATTATAAGTTGACAAGACCGGAAAAATGCGCTAGATTTATAATGCTTTAGTATGAGGAAACTGTATATGTGAGTATGTATAATAAGTCACAGACATTATTCTGCGCATTTTATGTCAGATGTTTGACGAAACATTCATCAGGACCTGCGGATGCGGGTCCTGAATTTGCGCAGAGAGAAATAACAGATTGGAAGCAAGGACAGATCAGATGAAAAAAATCAGGATTTTCAGCATTATTTTATTTGTTTTTTCGGCAGCGGTTTACGGCGGATGCCGGATTTATGCCGGAATTGTGGCCGATCATACGCCGCCGGTCATCACGGGCGGCGACCTGATCGAGGCAAGCGTTGAAGATACGCAGGAGAAGCTTCTGGAAGGGATGACGGCGGAAGACGACCGGGACGGAGACGTGACGGATTCAATTGTAGTACAGTCCATTTCCGGATTTGATGAAGAAGGAGTCCGCACGGTCAGCTACGCGGCTGCGGACGGCAGCGGCAATGTGAGTTATTTCAGCAGACAGCTGAAGTACACGGATTACCAGCCGCCGGAGTTTTCACTGAACGCTCCGCTTCGGTTCCCCGTGGGGGCGTCAATCAATGTGTGCGAGGGCATCTCGGCGCAGAGCAGTCTGGACGGAGATATTTCCAATAAGATCAAATATACTCTGGACAGAGCGATAAGCGAGTCGACGCCGGGCGCCTACCAGGTCGAATTCCGTGTGACGGACAGCGCCGGCCGGACGTCCTATCTGTCAGGCGAACTGGAAGTATATGACCCGGCCGAAGAACGGATAGAGGTTGAGCTGAAATCATATCTCGTATATCTCAATGTAAAAGATTCATTCAGCCCGTCTGCATATTTTGAGAGCTCCAGCATGGAGGGAGAGCTTGATATAGAATCTCATGTAAATACATCAAAGGCGGGAACCTATTATGTGGATTACATAGTGAAAGAGAATGATTTTTCAGGAAAAAGCAGGCTGATAGTAGTGGTAAGGTGACAGAGGAAGGAAATTAATTAATGATGGAACAGCGGGAAGAGATGGGGAAAGAATTAAAACCGGAAAAAGACGGCGTAAAGGAAAATGTCAGGGCGGATTTTTACGCGATATTCCAGGACGTTCTGAAAAATATCTGGGTAGCGGTTCTGGTCGGAATATCAGCCGCGTTTCTCGCGTATACGGCGTCATGGGCAGCCTATCATCCGGTGTACGTGTCGCAGACGACGTTTGTCGTTTCCGCGCGTGGAGGAAGCACGGGTGCGTACGCGAATCTGAGTCAGACGCAGCGGCTTGCGGAATCATTTAAAACCGTGCTTAACAGTGACGTGCTTAAGAAAAAAGCTGCGGAGCAGCTCGGCATGAATTCGTTTTCGGGCGATGTCTCTGTGGCGATTGTCCCGGAGACGAACCTGCTGACAGTATCCGTATCGGCGGGGACGGCGGCCGACGCGTTCCGGCTTCTGAACGCGCTGCTGGACCAGTACCCTTCCGTGACGGCCAATGTGCTCGGAGAGGTGGTGCTGGAGATTTTTGAGGCGCCGGCTTATCCGGCGTATCCCAGCGTATCGTTTCAGGGCAGCGCGGTGATGAAAAAAGCATTCCTGGCAGGGGCCGGGGCGATGATCGTGCTCTTTGCTCTGCTGTCTTATTTTAAGGATACGGTTAAAAATGAAAAGGAAGTCGAGGCGAAGCTTGACACCGGTCTTTTTGCCTCCGTTCCGCATGAGAGAAAATATAAAAATATAAAATCAATGCTTCGCCGGAAACGGAAAAAACTGTGGGTTACAGAGCCGTCCGTGGGCTTCGGCTTCAGTGAGACGATGAAGAAGATCAGGACAAAGCTTATTTACCAGCAGAGAAAAACCGGAGCGAAAGTGCTGGCGGTCAGCAGCGCCGGACCGGGAGAAGGAAAGAGCACTCTGGCTGTCAATCTCGCGTTAATGTTCGCGCAGTACCCGCGCAAAGTGCTTCTGATCGAAGGAGACCTCAGGGAGAGCCGTCTTTCGTCCTGTCTCGATATTTCCCCGGAGGACGTGAAGAGCTGGGGAGTCTGCGCGGCGGCGAAAGGCGACCTGGAAAGCACCGTCCATTACTGTAAGGATCACGGCTTTTACGTGATGGTCAATAATGAAAAGGTTCCCCACTCCACGGACGTTCTCGCGTCAGGAAGAGTGGCGGGATTTATAGAAAAAATGAAGGAAGAGATGGATCTCATAATTATTGACGCGCCGCACGTAAAGGGAAGGGCGGATGCGGACGTGTGGGTCCGCATGGCGGATATGTGCCTTATGGTCGTACGGCAGAACAGGATGCTTTCGAAGTATATCAATGATTCCATCGATATACTTGAAGGTCACGGACATAAGCTGCTCGGATGCGTATTTAACGACGCTCCGGGAAGAATCAGCATACTGAACTATGGCTATGGATACGGATATGGCTATGGCTACGGTTACGGAAAATACGGAAAGTACGGACGCTACGGCAGATACGGAAAATATGGAAAATATTATTCGCGCAGGCACAGGGAAGAGCCGGAGAAAGAATAAGAGGGTTATAGACAGATATGAACACACAGAGTGAAGAAATAAAACGGGAAGAAGATCTGATAGATATTGTCGGGCTGATGACGGATTATGTCAGAACACTGCGCCGGATGTGGGCGTGGGTCCTCATTCTGGCCATTGCCTGCGGCGCGTTTTTCTATGTGAGAAACTGGATGAACTGGGCGCCGGTTTATACCGCGTCCTCTACGTTTACCGTGACTGCAGGGAAGAGCAGAGATACTTTGACGGAAGGATCATATAGTTTTTACGACAGTTCGACTGCGGAGCAGATGGTAAATACTTTCCCCTATATTCTTACAAGCGGCGTGCTTTCCAGGCGCGCGGCGGAGACGATGGGGAGAGATTCGCTGAGCGGAGGGATTTCTGCTTCTTCGGTCGCGGATACGAATATATTTACGCTCTCTGTAACGGACGGCGACGCGGAACAGGCGTACACGACGCTCCAGGCGGTAATCGAATGTTACCCGCAGGTGGCGGAAGCGATTGTCGGGCCTACGTCCATGCAGCTCATTGACGAGACAGGCATTCCGGCACATCCGGATAATCCGCGGGACGGAAAAAGGGACGCCCTCAAAGGAGCCGCCGGCGGAGCCGCACTCGGTCTGCTCTGGACAGGCGCGGTAATGCTGAGCAGGAATACAATAAGGCGGAAGGAAGATTTTCAGAGACGCGCGCATATGAAGTGTATCGGAGAGATTCCGCAGATCGCCATGAAAAAAAGAAGCGGCTCCCGCAGCCATGTAATTAACATACTGAATGAAAAGACGGATCCCAGATTCGAGGAAGCTCTGCAGTCTGTGCGGAGCCGGATCGAGTACAGCGCCTGGAGGCATCATTCCAGAACGGTACTTATAACAAGCGCGCTGGCCGGAGAAGGAAAGAGTACTCTGGCGGTGAATCTGGCCCTTTCATTCGCCAGAAACGGAAAGCGCGTGGCGCTTATAGACTGCGACCTGCGAAACCCGTCAAACAGGAAACTCCTTGGGGTGGAGGAAGGAGACGGACTGCATGAAGTGCTTACAGGAGAGGCAAAGCTGCAGGATGTGCTTCTGACCGGAAGAGAAATAGGCATGGACAAAGAACTGAAGTTCTGCTTCCTCCCCGGCGGCAAACCGGTAGCTGACGGCTCGCGCCTCCTCGGAAGAGAACGGATGCAGAAAATCATCGAGGCGCTGGAGCAGAGAGTAGACCTGGTAATTCTCGACAGCGCTCCGGCCGGCATGCTGACAGACGCGGGAGTGCTTGCACAGTATGCGGACAGCGCCGTATTTGTTGTCAAGAAAGATTACGCGGCCGCGACCCATATTATGGACGGGCTGGAAGAACTTGCGGAAAGTCATATCCATCTGATCGGCGGCATTCTGAACGGGGTTTAGGAATCTATGAATCTTAGAAGTATTATGATTGATAAAACGGCGGACATGGAAGCTCTTTTGAAAGAGCATCTCGCCGTCTGCCTGGTGGGCCTGCCGGGGATCGGGAAAAAGACGGCGGTCCGCCTCCTGCTGGAGAAGCATCCGGAAGTGCATCCGGTATATTGTACGTTGGAGGAGCTTCTGGATCAGAGCATCCTCAAGTCGAGAAAAAGCGGCTGTCCGAACTGGTATCTTATCCGTAAGAGAGACGGCGGGGAGTACTGGAAGACAGGCGCCGATTTCTGGCGCTTCATTGAAAACATGCCCGGAGAAGACCGCATTTTCCTGGCTACGGACGGCATGATGCCGGAGACTTTTCTTGAATTTATCTGGAACGGCGTTATGGGAGCGGTTCTGGCGGAGAGTTTCTGGTTTACCGAGGCGGAGACGTACCGGTATCTGAAAGCCTGCAGGAGCAGGCTCAATTATCGGGAAGTGCATTACCTTACGGAAGGATGGGCCGGCTGCATCGCCATGATGGTCCGCCTTGAGAAACAGCTCGGCGAGCGCTGGTCGGCATGGGAGCTGTGCAGCAGATATGAGATCCGAAAATATATACGCGACATAATTCTTGGCGCTCTGCTTCCGGACGATATGAAGATTCTGAAGGAACGGGCGGCTTTTTCGTATCTGGACGGCGAATTGTCGGAACTGCTCTGGGGAAGACAGGCGCGGGGAGCGGAAGAGCATCTGTTTGCAGCGGGCGCCATGGTATACGCGCCGGGCAAAAATTCCTGGCACATTCAGTCCGCGTTCCGGCTGGCGCTGGAGCGGTATACATCGCCTGGGCTGTGTGAAAAAGCCGTTAAATGGTATGAAGAAAAAGGAAGGATACAGGACGCTCTGACATGCTGCTGGTATCTTGAGGACAGAAAAGCCTACAGGGACTGTCTTGTCAGAAATTATGATAAAGTGCCGTTCCTGAATTATGAGAAGATGGGATGGGACGAGGCGGACAGAGGAAGGCTTGAACTATTTTATATTGAGTGGATGGACGCATTTCTGCGGCAGGATGCGGCGCGCATGCGCAGGCTCAGGAGCCGGCGCCCGGAGGCCGAAAGATACTCGCGGCAGACCGGAATGGACAGCAGGAAAGCAACGGAGATCTGTCTCAATATCGCCTTCACGGATCCGGAAATATCAACGGAAAAGTGGATGGAACTGCTTCGGGAAAAGACAGAGCCGGGAGCGCCGGTGCGCCTCTATTTTATTCTCGGAGAATCCGTCTCATATCTGAGCGGGCTGCGCGATCTCTCGGCTTTATTTGCCTGTGAAAAGAAAGAGCGCGAAGCTTACAGGAAACTGTGGGAGGAACGGCTTGCGCGTGAAAATCAGATACCGTACCGGCTGGCGAAGCTGGAATACGATTTCCAGACGGACGAGACGTCTCTTCGCGGCGACAAATGGCTGGACGCGCTGCCGGAGACCGGGCCTGACGTTCCGTGGCAGATCCGGCTGGGAGAGATGTATCTTGCGTATCTGCTCGCGGACGGCAGGGAGCCGGAGGAATATGCGCGAAGCTATATCCGGGACATGGCAAAAGCGCTGAGCCGTGAAGACTCACGCGTGTGCCGCTGGAACGCAAAGGCTCTTTTCTATCTGGCCGAAGCCCGCTGGGGAGAAAAGGAAGATCTGATGAAATGGATCCGGGAAACAGGAGGGGACATCGGCAATGAAGCCGGCAAGACAAAATTTTACCTGACCGCCGAAGTGAAGATCAACATGTATCTTGGAAACTACAGTCAGGCGGAAAACCTTCTGCGGACGCTGATCCCGTATTTTGAAAAAGACAGGAAATACCGGTGGCTCGCGGAGGCGCTGTTTCAGAGAGCGATTGTGGAGTATGAAAAAGGCGGGCAGGGACAGGCGCTGAAAACAACCGCCGAGTCTCTTGCCGTCGCGAATCCGTACAGATATGTCCGGCTGTACACCGGATACGGACAAAAAGGCGCGGAACTGCTGGAAGAACACAGACGATGGATGGAAAATCCGGAAGAATCCGGCCACCAGAAAAAGAAAAAATACAGATACGGCAGTGTGCTGAAGATGCCGACCGAGGACTGGCTGGACTACATTATCAGGAAAGCGGGAAGACATAAGAAACATTATCTGGATCTGACCGAAGACCGGCAGAATATTTACCGCATGGAGAAACTGACGGTGACTGAGCTGATGGTTCTCAGATATCTGGAAAAGGGATTCAGCAACGCCGAGATCGGAGACAGCATGAATATCAGGCTGTCGACGGTAAAAAGCCATATATATAATATTTATAAAAAACTGGACGTAACAACGAGAATTCAGGCCGTGCAGAAAGCGCGCAGGACAGGAATTCTGCAGGATTGATGCGTACTGGAAAAAGAGGAGAATTATCTCATGCTCAGGTATGAGGTGCCTCCTCTTTTTTAGTGCTAAAATAACTGTGCTTCGAAGAAAAACAGAAGAATGGAAATAAAATGGGAATTTTTTCCATTTAAAGCTGGAAAAATTTTACAATACTAGTATAAAATACCATTGAGGGCAGCAAAGCCCGGACTCATGCATGCATATTACCCGAAAAAATATATACAAAGAAGGTACATATATGAGTACGATCAGTAACAGAATGCTGGAAGCGCTCCGCTGCTTCCTGAGTGGTAAAAAAGTATTGTGGAAAGACGGCATAAAGGCGGAAGAGTGGGTCGGCCTGTTCCGGCTCGCCCAGCGCCATCAGATACTGCCGATGATATATGAAGCGGTATACGGCTGTCCCGCGTTTTCGTCCTGCCCGGCAGAGACCGCGAAGACAGTCAGAGGCAGAGTGATACGCCAGGTAATGGCCCAGAGCATGAAGACTTCAGAGTTCCTGGAAGTGTACGCCGCTCTGACAGAAAAGGGACTTGCTCCGCTTGTGGTAAAAGGACTGGTGTGCAGGGAACTGTATCCGAAACCGGATCACCGGTGTTCCGGAGACGAGGACGTTCTGATCCGGGACGAACAGTTCAGAGAATGCGCGAATGTGTTCCGGGAGAAGGGAATGGAGATGCTTATCCCCGATATGGATCCGGACACAGAAGGCGAGGTGCCTTACTATAAAGTCGGCGGGCTTTTGCATATAGAGCTTCACAGGGAGCTGTTTCCGTCCGAGTCGGAGGCGTACGGAAGCCTGAACCGCATGTTTGAAAGCGCGCATGAGCGGAAGCGGCGGATGACGGTAAACGGCATAACGGTTTATACCATGAGCCATACGGACCATCTGCTTTATCTGATTCTCCATGCGTTTAAACATTTCCTGCACAGCGGTTTCGGCGTCAGGCAGGTGTGCGATATTATCCGGTACGCGGAAGCGTACGGCGCGGATACGGACTGGGAATACATCATGAAGCAGTGCCGCACGGTCCATGCGGACGTATTTGCGGCGTCGCTTTTTAATATCGGCAGACAGGAGCTGCTTTTTGATGAAAAAAAGGCCTGCTATCCGAAGGAATGGAAGGCGGCGGAGGCGGACGGCTCCGATATGCTGGAAGACCTGATTGACGGAGGCGTGTTCGGCGGCTCAAGTCTGAGCAGGCAGCACAGCAGCAATATTACGCTGCAGGCGGTCAGTGAGAGCCGGAAAGGCGGAAAAGGACAGACGGGTCTGCTTTCCTCTCTTTTTCCCGGCCGCAGATATATGGAGCGTACATACGGCTGGCTGAAAAAATATCCGTTTCTGCTTCCCGCGGCCTGGATAGCCAGGATAGTGAAATACATAAAAGAGGCGGGCGGTACGGACGGAGGCGTGAAAGAGAGCCTGGAGATCGGAAACCGCAGGGTGGACCTGATGAAAAAGTACAAGATCATATAGCCGCGGAGAGCCTGACACGCAGATGTCAGGCTCTTCCTGACTGCGCGGATAAAAAAGGAAGAATCAGGTTGTATGATTTATGCGGTTGAAGTTCCGGTATAAATGAAGTAAAATAGCACGTACAGACCGGAGGTGAGTTTATGGACGAAGAAAATCAGAGCCAGAATAAAAACCTGTCCTTTGAATCACTTGACATACTTCTGTCAAAATGGAAAAACGGAACGTTTTCGGAAATAATAGACGACTGGAAATGGATTTTCAGCTACAGCGTCAGATATAAAGGCGCAATCGCTTTTTACGTGTTCCTCGGGATTTTCAGTACTTCCATGGGACTGGTAAGCAGTATTGCCGGAAAGTATATGATTGATATCATTACAGGCCATGATTCAAGCAGACTCTGGGTCATGATTCTGCTTATGGTGTTCAGCACCGTATTCAGTCTGCTGTTTACCAGCGTTATCAGCCGTATATCGGCGAAACTGACGATAGATATTAACAATGACATACAGGCGGATATTTTTGATAAAATCGTAGACGCGGACTGGCTGTCGCTGAATGAGTATTCAAACGGGGACATTCTCAACCGGTTTAACGGAGACGTCGGCACGGTGAGCAGCAACGCCATCAGCTGGCTTCCGACGATTATAATCGCCGGCTATAATTTCGCCGCCACTTTTTTTGTTATTCTGTATTATGACTGGATTATGGCGATTATCGCTCTGGCAAGCGCTCCGGTGCTGCTTGTGCTGTCCAGGGTGCTGATAAAAAAGCAGAGAAACTACAGCCGCAAAGTGAGGGAGATGAGCTCGGATCTGATGAGCTTTGAAGTAGAGGCCATCTATAATTTTGACACGATCAAATCTTTCGGAATCGCGCCCCACTACAGCAGGAAAATGCGCTGGTGGCAGAGAAAGTACCGTGACATCAGCCTGAAATACAATCTGTTCTCCATTAAAACCAATATTATAATGCAGATTGTGGGGACGGCCGTTCAGTTTCTGGCATTCGGATACTGTCTGTTCCGCCTCTGGACCAATGACATCACATACGGAACCATGACGCTTTTTCTGCAGCAGCGGAGCAGCCTTTCCAATGCGTTCAACAATATGATTTCCATCATTCCGTCGTTTCTCAACAGTTCCGTATCCGCGCACAGGATAAGGGAGCTTGTGCAGCTCCCGCGGGAAGTGCACATACCGGAGAGCAGCGAACTGGATAAATACGCGGAGCACGGATTCCGGGTGCGCATGGAGAATGTGAACTTTTCCTATACAGAGGATTCCCGTGTGATCACCGAGTCGGAATTTGTAGCCGAACCGGGAGAGATCGTAGCGCTTGTAGGACCGTCCGGGGAAGGCAAGACGACGATGATAAGGCTGATCCTTGGCCTGATCCGTCCTCAGGACGGAGGGGTGACTCTGTGCGCCGCGGACGGAACAGAGATCGAAATGAACGCCGAGACAAGACACCTTTTTGCATACGTGCCCCAGGGAAATACGATTATATCTGGCACAATCGCCTCCAATATGCGCATGGTCAGGCCCGACGCCACGGACGAAGAGATAATCGAAGCGCTGAAAGTGGCGCACGCATGGGAATTCGTGGAAAAAATGCCGGATACGCTCAACAGCAGCGTGGGAGAAAAAGGGAGAGGCCTGTCAGAAGGCCAGGCGCAGCGGATCGCAATAGCGAGGGCCGTGCTGCGGAATTCGCCGGTACTGCTGCTTGACGAGGCGACGTCGGCCCTTGACGTGGCCACGGAACGCGCCGTGCTTAAGAATATTGTAAAACGTTATCCGAACAAAACATGTATTGTCACGACACACAGGCCGAGCGTGCTGAATCTCTGCCAGAGAGTGTACCGTGTCATGGAGACAAAGGTAACCGAGCTGAGCGAGGAAGAATCCAGCCGTATGGCGATGGATTTCTGACGCGTCGGAAACAGATGGGAGAAACCTTATGAGGGAAAGAGTCGTCGACACAAATGAATACGTATCCGTGCTCCGCGCTCTTGCGGAGGAAGGCCGCACGGTGTCCATGCTGATCGCGGGAAACAGCATGTCTCCCTTCCTCTGTCACAAACGGGATTATATTTATTTCACAAAGCCGGACAGAGAACTCAGAAGAGGGGACATGGTATTTTACCAGAGAGATACGGGCCAGTATGTGATGCACCGCATATGCCGGAAGAAAAAGGACGGATACTATATCGTCGGAGACGGGCAGTCGGAAGTGGAAGGCCCGGTCAGAAGAGAACAGATATTTGCCCGGATTATCCGGGTGAAAAGAAAAGGAAAGCTTCTGGGGCCGGGGGATTTCTGGTGGGAATTTTTTGAGCACGTGTGGATCCGGCTTATTCCGGCAAGAAGAATGCTTACCCGGCTGTACGCAACAGCCGCCCGCCATATTTTCAACCGCCGGTAAATATGCTATAATAACAGACTATGGGTGGAATATATGATTGATATACATACACATATACTTCCCGGGCTGGACGACGGCGCCGCGGATATCTACGACAGCCTTGAGATGGCGGCGCTCGCGTATGAGAGCGGGACGAGGGTTATCGCCGCCACGCCTCACTGCAATGTCCCGGGAGCGTATACGAATTATTTCGGCAGAGAATACCGCCGGGTTTTTGAGAGAACAAAGGAAATTATACAGAAAGAAATACCGGGCATTACCCTCCTTGCGGGGATGGAAGTATTTGCCACGGAGGAACTGCCCCGCCTTCTGACAGAGGGAATGATATTTCCGGTCAACAGGACAAGGTATGTGCTGATGGAGTTTGACTTCATGGAGGATCCGGATTTCGCGGACGAAATAATAAGAAGAGTAATGGAAGTCCGCGCGATTCCGCTGATCGCGCATGCGGAGAGATACGAGTTCGTCCAGGACGACCCTGACACAGCCGCAAGGTGGAAGCAGGCGGGATGCGCGATACAGATCAATAAAGGAAGCTTTATGGGCAGATTCGGGACGGCCGCGAAGAAAACAGCGTATGAACTTATAAGACGTGATCTGGCGGCTGCGGTGGCAAGCGACGCGCACAGCCCTGTCCGGCGGACGACATGCATGGCGGACGCGTACGATCACCTGAGATATGAATATTCCAGAGAATATCTGGATCTGCTTTTCAAAAGGAATCCGGGCAATATATGCAACGGGGCGAAGCCGCTGTACCTGGGAGGCGCAGGTACGCGCAGATACAGGCGGTGAGGAAGGAAACCCTGAATATACGCTGACGGAAATGACATATACATTAGGAGGCGAGACAGTTGGAAGAAAATACAAAGGCAAAGAAGCCGGCGCATAAAAAGCCGGCGGAGCAGAAAAAGGAGTCTGCGGGCGGCAAACGGCGCAAAAAGAAAAAAGGCCTGCTGAAATGGATGAAAAAGCACAAGGCGGCGTCTGCGGTTATCATTCTGTTTCTTGTCTGTATTCTGTCGGTAACAGGACTGTTCGGTTCGGTCATATGGAACCTGAATCACAACAGCATAGGGATCGTAGACCCGGGCGACGTGGACCCGACGGCGGAAGAAGTTAAGATAGCGAGAGAAGACCAAAAAGACGGAGACGTTGTAAACGTGCTTCTTGTCGGCTCGGACTCCCGGGATCCGAACGCGGAGATGGGACGCTCTGATACAATGATGCTTGTATCTTTTAATAAAGCAGAGGGCAAGGCGACCGTCATCTCTTTCCTCAGAGACACCCTGATCGATATTGACGGGCACGGGATGAGCAAGCTGGGACATACGTTTGCCTACGGAGGCGTGGGACTTACAATCAACACGCTGAACAAGCAGTTTGATCTGGACATTCAGGATTATATCATTATCAATTTCGAGAATCTGGTAGAGATTATAGACGAACTCGGAGGAATCCAGGTCAGTCTTACGGAAGAAGAAGCGGAATACTACCGGGCGCACGGAATGCCGGATATTCAGTCGGGATGGGTGACGCTGAGCGGCTCCCAGGCGCTGGCGCACGCGCGAAACAGAAGCCTTGACAACGACTTCGGACGTACATCGCGGCAGAGGAGCGTGCTTTACGGCATTTACAATAAGGTCATGGAAAATAAAAATCCGGCGGATATACTTTCGCTGATCAAATTCTGCATGTCCCAGGTGTCCACAAACATGGGAGTGACAGAACTGTACGGTCTCGCGAAAGACGTGCTCGGCGTAGAGCATCTGAGGACGCAGCAGGCCGCCGTGCCGAGGGACGGAACCTACGAGTTTGATACATACGACAGCATGTCCGTGCTGACGATAGACCTTGAGGCAAATAAAGAGTATATAAAAGAACTTTTATATTAGGCGGAGAATGCATTATGCCAAAAAAGTGTGCATAAAGCATACCGATTATTACAAAAAAAGAGCCATTTTCTACAAAATATGACGGTTGGTAATTTTTTCTGATGTTACCTGCGGTAAAATGTGTTATAATACAGAATACGTTGAATATCAGTCATTATAATAATAATTTGAGTTTTACCGAGGGATTATTTATTATGAAAGTCAGTATTCGCAGATTTTACCAAAATCGTGAGGCCGTCATCAAAGGTACGGCTCTTTTTTTGCTTGACATTATACTGATTATGGCATGTATGACCGGCGCTTTGTGGATGCGGTTTGATTTCCGTTTCTCCAACATTGATCCGGTATTCTGGGAGTCAGTAAAGAACTATATGTGGATCAATGTGGGATGCACGGTTATAATCAATGCATTCTGTCATCTTTATACAAGTCTTTGGCGGTTCGCAAGTCTCGAAGAACTGAAAAACGCAATTGCGGCGATTCTTCTCTCAACCCTCGCGCAGTTCTGCGGGATGCGCCTTCTGGGATACCGGGTTCCGCGAAGCTATATTTTCATATACGTAATGCTTCTTTCCATCTGCATCATCGGGCCGAGATTTTCATACCGCTTCCTGCGGATCGCTTACCGCAATCATGAAGTGATCTGGCAGACGCAGCCTGTTACCACGATGGTGGTCGGCGCGGGCGCGGCGGGCTATATGCTTATCAGAGAAATGAAGAACAGCCGTCATCTCAACAGAAAAATCCCATGCATCATAGACGATAATCCGCAGAAAGTCGGAACTTATCTGCAGGGAATCCCGATTGTGGGCGGGAAGAAAGATATTCCCGCGATGGCGAAAAAGTACAATATAGAGGAAATCATCATTGCGATTCCTACGCTGAAAGACGCAGAAAGACGCGAACTTCTTGAAATCTGCCAGGAGACCGCCTGCAAGATCAAGATGCTCCCGGGTATTTATCAGATGGTCAACCAGGAGGTCGACATCTCCATGCTTCGCGACGTAAGCATCGAGGATCTGCTGGGGCGGGAGCCGGTGGACCTGCACATGGATAAGATCGGCAATTACATAAGCGGCAAAGTCATCATCGTAACAGGAGGCGGCGGCTCCATCGGCAGCGAGATCTGCCGCCAGGCGGCGCTGCACGACCCGAAGCAGCTGATCATCGTGGATATCTATGAAAACAATGCCTATGCCATCCAGCTGGAGCTGCGGAAGAAACATCCGGAGCTCAACCTGGTGACGCTGATCGCCTCCGTGCGCGACAAGAGGCGCATCGAAGATATATTCGAGACCTATCATCCGGACATCGTATATCACGCGGCGGCCCACAAGCATGTGCCGCTGATGGAGGACAGTCCGGACGAGGCCGTTAAGAACAACGTTCTCGGTACATACAACGTGGCCAGCGCCGCGAACAAGTTCCATGTACAGAAGATGGTGCTCATTTCCACGGATAAGGCGGTGCGCCCGACCAACGTGATGGGCGCTTCCAAGCGGATCTGCG
>CALWKB010000014.1 GCA_944381125.1 uncultured Mediterraneibacter sp.
AATTTCAACTGTACTTTTGTGGATGATGCGCAAATATATATCGGGGACGGAACAATGATAGCTCCAAATGTGACGATCATCGCAGCCTCGCATCCTGTATCGCCGAGACTGCGGGCCGAAGGATATGGATGCAACAGGCCGGTTTATATCGGGAAAAATGTCTGGATTGCTTCAAATGTTACAATTTTACCGGGAGTACACATTGGAGATAATTCTGTCATTGGAGCGGCGTCTGTTGTGACGAAAGATATTCCGGCAAATGTAATTGCATTCGGACATCCTGCCCGGATTTACAGAGAAATAACGGAGGAGGATGATTTGTGTAAAATACCAGGAAGAGACAAAAACTTAAGTGAATGAAAAAACATTCTGAAAGGGCGGGAAATAGAAGGAAAAAAAATATCAGGAATATTAGCACTCATCACTTGACAGTGCTAATAATAAGTGCTATAGTACAGCTAGAACAAGAAAAGAGGAACAAAAAGTTCCGGGGTTCTGATTTTGAAAGGAGATATGACTTATGTTAGTACCTAGCATTTTTGGAGAAAACTTATTTGATGACGACTGGATGGATTTCCCGTTTGACAGGAATTTCTGGGGAAGAGGAAATACAAAGACCACAAAAAACCTGATGAAGACGGATATCCGCGAACATGACGCAGGATATGAGCTGGATATTGACCTGCCGGGATATAAGAAAGATGAGATCAGGGCTGAGCTTGAGAACGGTTATCTGACCATCTCCGCTACAAAGAGCGCGAACAATGATGAGCAGGATAAGAAAGGCAAATATATCCGCCGCGAGCGTTACGCAGGCACAATGCAGAGAAGTTTCTATGTAGGAGAAGCCGTAACCCAGGAAGATATCAGGGCGAAATTTGAAGACGGCATCCTGAAGCTGAGCATTCCGAAAAAGGACGCGCAGGCAGTGGAGACGAAAAAGACCATTGCGATAGAAGGATAATCCTGAGAAGGATTCCGGGTTTTATGAATTAGTATATCGGATAGGATGTAGCCCCTCTCCGGGCAGACAGGTGATTTGATCAGACCTGCCGCTCCAGAGAGGGGCTTTTTTTATTATTTGTTTCAAAATAATCCAGATTATATTTCAAAAAAGCACAAGAGAAAAAAATTTCCGCATGATATAATTAAGCTAGTTAAGGCGTCGGAATCAGGCGTGGCGTCAGGTTGTCTGATTTGAGAGTGGAGGGAACAGGTTTTGAAATTGCGGACAAAAATTTTGATTATGTGTCTGGGGTGTACATTTCTGGCATTAATACTGCAGACAGCGGTGTTTTACAGTCTGTCATCTGAATTTGTGTATGACCAGGCGAAAAACGAAAGTGAAAATTCACTGCGGAATATGCAGAATGAAGTTTATCAGTTTGTGAAGCGGATCGAAAGCAGTATGGTAGACATTTATGTGGAGGAAGATTTTATACAGGCGCTCAAAGAAGAGCAGTCAATCGACGAACTGCGGAGACGGTTTTTCCGCAGAGCATATGATATCGGCACAAAAAGTTTTGAGACGCAGGACGGAGTGGTAGCTCTGTATCTTTATACTCCGGATAATGAAATTATCAGCACCTACCGCAGGGCGGTAACGCCAAAACACAGGTATGCAGAAGATATCTACGAGGATATGGAACAGGAAAATTCCGCCAAAGTGCTGGAATATCTGGAATCCGATGACGCGGCCATGCTGATTTCAAGCTACTATAATCCGTACAGGGAAAAGGATATTCTCAGATTTGTACTGAAGCTTTATAACAACAGCAACCGGAATTATCAGATCGGCTACGTCGTATGTGATGTGGACAGTAAGGTGTTTGCGTCCATTATGGAGAAATACCGCACCGATAATACGATGTTTATCTGGCTTCAGCCTGACGGCGACCGGCCGGTAACGGCGCTTGGAACATTGTCTACGGATGAAGAAGAGCTGTTCAGGAAGATGTCGGAAGGGATTGCATCCGGAGATACGGTAAATACGGCGGGGATTAATGAACAGGAGATTTTTCAGGCCGAACAGTCAAAATATAATCTGACGGCATACTCTATCCTGCCGCAGCGCATTCTGCTGAGAAATCAGAGAAATCTGAGTATTAATATCGTGTTGATCGCAATTGTAATGATCGTGCTTTCTACGGTGCTGTCATTTCTGATTTCACGGTATATGACCAGGCCTCTGGGAAATCTCATGGGGACAATCCAGAGAATAAAAAAGGGCGAGACAGAATTGAGGGCAGGTACTGAGAATAAAGATGAGATAGGCGAACTGGGAAAGAATTTTAATGAAATGCTTGATCAGATGGAGGAACTCAGAGAAAAGGAAAGCCGGGCGAATCTTCTGCTGAGCCAGGCGGAATACAAAGCTCTGCAGGCTCAGATCAACCCGCATTTTCTGTACAATACGCTGGAGACAATGAGCAGCATCGCTGAGATACGGGGATGCCCGGAGGTGAGCATGCTCAGCCAGTCTTTGTCAAATATTTTCCGGTACAGCCTGAACATGAAAGACCAGATGTCTACGGTCGCCCAGGAAATAAATCATCTGAAAAACTACTGTTATGTCATGAGCGTCAGAATGCAGGATAATATTGAGTACATATACGACATAGATGAAAGCCTTCTGAAAGAAAAAATACCGCGTATTTCGATTCAGCCTCTTGTGGAAAACGCTCTTAATCATGGACTGAGAAATAAAAGAGGAGAGAAAAAAGTACAGATACAGATAAAAAGAAAAGAAGAAAATGTCGTAATCAGCGTCCGGGACAACGGAATGGGAATGGACGCCGCAAAAATAAACGAAAATCTGCAGAAAAATGAGATGATCCAGACAGAAAAAGGAAATTCGGTGGGACTTTATAATATCAACGCGAGAATAAAAATTCTCTATGGAGATCAGTACGGCATCCATGTAGAAAGTGTTCAGGGAGAAGGGAGCAGCGTATTTATCGTGCTGCCCGCCGAAAAAAAGGAGAGAGAATAAGGTGGAAAAAGAACGAAAGTATAAAATACTGATAGCGGATGACGAGTATTGGACAAGAGAAAAGTTCCGGAACATGATACAGTGGGAAAAGTACGGGCTGGAGTTTATGGAACCGGCCGCGGACGGAGAGGAAGTTCTGGAAAAGATGAAAGATAACGCGCCGGATATTCTGATTACGGATATAAATATGCCGTTTATGAATGGCGTAGATCTGCTGGCGGTTGTTCGGGAAAAATATCCGGATGTGATAACATTTGTAATCAGCGGGTACGATGATTTTGAGTATGTAAAAGGGACTTTTATGGCAGGCGCAATTAATTATCTGAAGAAGCCGGTTACAAAAGTGGAGCTTGTAAATGCCATTGCCAGAGCCATGGAGATGATCGGAGAGAGGGAGCATGAAAAAGAACAGACACAGAAAGCCGCTTCTGCCATTGCAGACAGAGAATTCAGCCATATGATTCAGCAGGATAAACTGTCTTTTATTCCGAGTGTTTCCGTAAATACAAGCGAGGCGTTTACCGGAATGAGTCTGATTCTGATAAAAATACATGACCTGAAGGAAAGCATCGCAGACTACGGGCATGATATGACCGGATTTTCCTACGCCGTCAAAAAGAAACTTCAGGAAATAACCGGAGATTCAAATGCAATTCTTTTTAACTATGTTTACCGGGCCAATGAGTTCATCATTATTACGGAAAAGAGTGAAAATGAATTGAGGCGTATTGCGGAAAAAATAAAAATCAGTCTTTCCAGAATGCTTAATACATTTCTGACAATCTGTGTAAGCAGCCATTCTTATCAGATCGAGACGATATATATGGCGTATGTGGAAGCAGTAGGACTTCTGATGACCAGAAAATACCGGCGCTCGGATGAAGTTCTTTTTTCTGCGGACGGGAATAAAGAAAATGCCGGTATGGAACAGCATATCAGCGCTGAAAACGAGAAGCAGCTGAAAACGTATCTGATGACCGGAAACCGCGCCGGAATTCAGGAACTTATTTTCGAAACAATCGGACTGGCGCATTGTCAGGAGAACGGCTGGACGCTTCTGGAGGTTAAGCAGACCGTGCGCCAGGCGCTTAATATTATTATGCTTCATACGGCATATGAAAAACGGGAAAACAGCGACGGGACTTCCGATGTGGAAAATATCGCCGATATTCTGGATAAAAATGTAGAAAGGCTTGATATTAACAGCCTGTGTGAAGCGGTAACGGAAGTCGTCGATTATATGATCTGCGGGCAAGAGCTTGCCGAGACAGACAGTATGAAAGATATTGTGAAAAGGGCTGCCATGTATGTTGACAGTCATTATGCCGAAGAGCTGACACTGACGTCTCTTGCCGAGAGATATCATGTGGAGAGTACATATTTTTCAAGAATGTTCCGCCAGGAAACGGGGAAAAATCTTATTCTTTATATTACGGAAAAAAGGATAGAAAAAGCAAAAGAATATATTCAGAAAACAGATATGAATCTGACGGAAGCCGCTTTTCTGGCAGGATATGATGATTATACATATTTCAGCAGAGTTTTTAAAAAGAGCACCGGATACAGCCCGCGGGAATACAGAAACCGGTGGAAGAAAGGGGAAAAATGAGACGGAAAAAATCGGGAGCGGCGGCTGCGGTAATATTAACGGCTGTCCTGACGGCGTGCGGAACAGGCAAAGGAGAGGTGCGTGAACCGGAACCGGTTATACTCAGCGTGCTTGCGGGACAGTCCACATCAGACGCCGGCATTGAAGATATGATTAACGAGTGGATGGCCCAGGAGTATCCGGAAGTGATACTGGAATGGGAGTGCGTGGACTGGGGCGACAGCTTCAGCTCCAAGATTCAGGGGAGATTCGCGGCAGGGGATATTCCGGATATTATCATCGGAAAGGCCCAGGATGTTCAGACATATGCAAGAACCGGAAATCTGGGAGAAATTCCGGAACAATGCAGCGGGAAAATAGAATCCTGGGCTCTTGATACTGTTGCCTCCGGGGGAAAAGTGTATGGAATTCCGTATAATGCATGGTACCAGGGGGTTATCTATAATAAAGGAATATTTGAAGAACTGAATCTGGAGCCTCCGGAGACGGAGGAAGAAATGGATCAGGTGATAAAACGTCTGAAGGAGGCGGGAATCGTTCCTTTTGCAGCGCATTTTCAGGAGAGCTGGAAAGCCGCGAATATGACAATGCAGTATATGACGAATGAACTGTTCAGGGATATACCGGACTGGGGCGATCAGTTCAGGGAAGGGAAACAGGATTTTTCCGGCAATGAAGTGATCCGGCGCTGTTTTGAAAACAACAGGAAGATTCTGCAGAATTCATGGGAGGACGCGCTGCAGATTGATCAGTTTGAAAGCGACAGCCGTTTTACCCAGGGCGAAGCGGCAATGTATCTGACCGGCTCATGGTCCATGCAGTTCGCAAGCCAGTACGGAGAAGATCAGGAATTCGGGATTTTCCCTTATCCGTCTCAGAACGGCGATGCATACCTGATCAGAGAGACAAACATGACATTTATGAAAAGCGCGGACAGTGAATACGGAGATCTGATTGACGACATTTTTTTCAGTCTTCTTACAGAAAAAGATCTGGCACAGGAGATTCTGGCATTTACACAGTCATCTTCTGTTATAAAAGGCATTACGCCGGGCTATGACAATAAACTGCAGAACGATATAGACTGGTATATAGAAAATGACAGAGTGACCGATGTGTCTGTTGGAAACTCACAGCTGATGTGGGAATTCCAGGATAAAGTGGCGGTTCAGCAGCTCCTCTGGCTGAAGAATGAGCTGCCGCTGGAATCTGTTCTTCGGTATGCGGATGAGAATCGAAAGTACAGTTCTTACGGATCCTGGTAAAAACGTTTTGTCGGGTCCTGCGGATATAATTACAAAATAGTACAACTGTTTATTTCGATTCTGTCCTATCGGGTCTTCTTTTATTTTTCATATAATTTTCATATCAAATTCAGGAAAAATAAAAGCATTCCTATAGAGAATGAAATTTGAACTTTGAAAAAATAAAATCTCCCCGTATGATGTATATGAGTTTCGCGACTTAATACATCTGAATACAAAGGAGATTTTATAACAATGAAAGTAAA
>CALWKB010000015.1 GCA_944381125.1 uncultured Mediterraneibacter sp.
GTTCTCAAATACGGAAGTCTGGCGAAAATGAATCCGCCTCTTCGCACGGAAGAAGACCGCAAAGCCATTATACGCGGCCTTGCCGACGGCACGATTGATCTGATAGCAACCGATCACGCTCCGCACAGCGCGGAGGAAAAGGCCCGCTCTCTCACGGCCGCTCCCAGCGGCATTATAGGACTGGAGACATCTCTCGCCCTTGGAATTACCGGACTGGTGCGCCCGGGGCATCTGTCGCTGCCCGGACTGCTTAAAGCAATGACCGTAAACCCGGCCAGGCTTTACCACCTTCCCGCAGGCAGAATCGCCGAGGGCGAAGCCGCAGATCTGGTAGTCTTCAATCCGGATGAACAGTGGATACCGAAGCAGTATGTTTCCCGTTCCTCAAACTCACCATTCACCGGATGGCAGTTGTATGGGAAAGTAAAAGCTACGATCTGCCGCGGGGAAATCGTATACAGAGATACGGACTGCACCGGGAAATAGACGGTCCGGCCCCGTACAGAAAGAAAGGCTCCCGGAAGGGGCGCCGCACAGGCGCGTCCGTTCCGGGAGCCTTAACTTAAATTTATAATCTTTCACTGTTTGTATTCATGTATTTATATTCCGCTACGGAGCGGTCAAATGTCTTGATATGTCCGTAGAGCCATTCGATAACATTTCTGTTTACCTGCTCCACAAAGGAGTTTGACGGTCCTTCTTCTTCCTCCAGCATATTGTAAAGCTCTTTTACAACCTCTCTGAGTCTGTCGTGCTCTTTTTTGTGAGCTTCTATTCCCGGATAACCGATTTCTTCCTGAAGCTTCTCCTCCTCCGAGAAATGAAATTCCGTATAGTCCGCCAGATAATCAAGCGTTGTTATCGCAGAACGCTTGCCGCTTCCATTCTCGCAGCTGTCCAGCAGTTTATTGATTTTTTCAATCAGCTCTCTGTGCTGCCCGTCAATCATCTCATTTCCTGTTATCAGATTATCGTCAAATACCGCTCTCATAGTTCATTATTCCTCCTGCATTTCATAATTTTTAAATTTCATTATCATCTCATTTGTCAGGCTGTCCCTGGACGGTTCCACAGGGATCTCGTCTCTCTCAAACCATTGGGCCAGAGCAAGTTCCTCCCGGTCCAGAGTTATACTGTCCGGCCCGTCCAGTTCACAGTAAAACCCCATCAGCAGCGTATCGCTGAAAGACCACGGCTGACTTTTGTAATACCTGATATTCTTTACTTTCAGCCCCACTTCTTCCATCACTTCGCGCTTTACCGTTTCTTCCAGCGTCTCTCCAATTTCAGCAAACCCTGCCAGAAGCGCGTATTTTTTGTATGATCTTCCTGCATACTTCGACATCAGCAGTCTGCTGCCGTCAGTAACGCCTATAATTACCGCCGGACATATTTTCGGATAAACCATATTGCCGCACTCTCCGCATCGGAGCATTCTTTCTTTGCCGTCCTGCTCCAGCAGATGTCCGCACCGGCCGCAGTATTTATGGTCCCGGTACCAGATATAAAGCTGATATCCCGTGATGCCGGCAAAAGCTCTGTACTGCGGATCCGCCTGCCTGAAAATCTCTGTATTTTCCATTCTGAAATCCGACAGCGGTTCCCGGCTGATTTCATTTACAAGATAATATCTTTCCTGATCGATAGAAAACAGGTAAATACAGTCTTCATAAATCCCCTCATTCAGCCGCTCCAGTTCACGGAATCTGGGAAAAGCGATTCCTTCCGCCGTACGTTTTACGAGGGCGGCGTGTTCCTCATAGTACAGAGCCACACTGTCCGGATCAGGCGCTGCCCGCCTGTAGCGATTTTCATAACAGTGCGGCTGTATATCCTGAATCATCCTTCTGTTCTCCTGCGCAGCACGGCCGGCCTGTGATGCCGGTCCGTCTGTTTCCCTTTCTTTATTCTGATCTTATTTCCCGCGCTTTTTCTTCGCCGGCAGAAGAGCGGACGCCGCCGCTGCCGCGCTGCCGGCGGCAATAAATACGTCCGCCAGATTGTATGTAATCCCGGAAATCTTTTTACACTTGCACCTCACTCCGGCGTAATCCACTACTCCGCCTCTGAACCACCGGTCAAAGGTGTTGCTCCAGGCGCCGGCCGTCAGGAAGACAATCCCCTGTTTCTGCAGAAAATGTCCTTTTTTCAGCAGAACCGCCGCCTGAACGGCCGTCACTGCCGCGGCTGCCGCCGACGACAGGACTCTGACAGCCTTTGGCCTGTCCTGAAACAGATTCAGACACAGGCCTTTATTCCTGACTCTGCGCAGAACCAGACGGCCTTTCAGTTCTTTTTCCCGGCCGGGTTCCAGATGATGTTCCACATATGTTTTAAGTATCTGGTCAGCTGCGGCCAGAGCCGCTGTTTCAGCGATATAGACAGTCCTTTTCATTTTTCTGTCCCGTCCGCGCTCCCGGCTTCAGCGCCCGGAGCCTCTTCTTCGCTTTCTTCCTCCGTCGTCTCTTCTCCGTCTGCTTCTTCTTTTACGGCTTCCGCCCCGCAGTACGGACAATATGCCATATCTTTTCCTACCATCTTCCCGCATGACGGACACTCAGACGCTCCTCTGAGACGGGCAATCTTCTTATTAAGCGCTTTCATACTTTCTTCACGTCCGCTCACTGCAGCGCACAGTTCTTCCGCTTCTTCGCCTACGTCTTTTCCGCCGTTATAATCTTCATAGATCATCCGACCCATTTCCATGAGATCGACCGCGTTTTCTCTCGCAAGCCTCCGCACCTTTCCTTTCAGTCTCTGAATTTCAATTGCTTCTCCCGCTTTATTTGTCACCGTCTCCGCGGTTTCCCCAAGACGTTTTCCCAGATCTTCAAAAAATTCTTTCATATTATCTTCTCCCTTCTTTTCCTTCCTGCTCAAAAGGAATAACTAATGTTAAAACTGCTGTATCTCATATATTTTATTATACCTGATTATTCATCAACTTCAACAAAATCGGTTTTATTTCACACTTTTTTAAGGTTATGCCTCCAGCCGGCAGGCCGCAAATTCCGCCGTGCGCATATCCCGGCGTATTCATTCATATATTTATGAAAAAACAAAGGGGGCGGAACATGACCGATCCTGAAACATGCCGGCAGCATATTCTCTCCGAAGATTACTGGGACTTTATCGGCAATCATGTGCGCACAGCCTTTCTGGACAGCCTGATACAAAAAAATCCGTGCGAGCAGGACGCCGGATTTGAATATAAATGCTTTTACCTTCCTTCTGAACTGACCGGCCCGATCAGTCTGTCGAAATTTTCCTATGATTCTATTCCGAAATGCTTTTCCCCCACCAGCATGGAATCGCTTAATCAGGCCGGTATTCTTCCTGTGCAGAACTATCCGACTCTTCAGCTCAGAGGAAAGGGGACGCTGATCGGTTTTCTGGACAGCGGCATTGACTACACCAGTGAAGTATTCCGCAATATTGACGGATCCACGCGGATTGTATCCATCTGGGATCAGACTGTCCAGAGCGGAACTCCCCCGGACGGATTTTTTTACGGGACAGAATTCACCGGTCGCCAGATCAGTGACGCTCTGGCTTCAGATGATCCGCTGTCCGCAGTTCCCTCTTATGACGATACCGGCCACGGAACATACTGCGCCAGCCTTGCCGCCGGCTCCGGAAACCCTGCCGGACAGTTTCTCGGCGCGGCTCCCGAAGCTTCCATTGCTGTTGTAAAACTGAAACAGGCCAAACAATATCTCAGAGAATACTATTTTATCCCTGAAGACGCGGTGTGCTATCAGGAAAACGACCTGATGCTTGGACTGAAATACCTGAATGATCTGGCGGATTCCCTTAATCTTCCCCTTGTCGTATGCATCACGGTTGGTTCCAGCATGGGCGGACATATCGGCACCCTTCCTCTGTCATATCTGATCGACGGATACAGCAGCGCCAAATCCGGCCACATTACCGTTGTCGGAGTCGGAAATGAAGCGGATAAACGCCATCACTTTTCCGGCACTATAACAGATATGTCGGACAAAAAAACAGTGGAAATCCGGGTCGGCGATGATGTCGCCGGCTTTTGCCTGGAGCTTTGGACCGATATTCCAAATATCCTGTCTGTCTCCATCCTCTCCCCGTCCGGCGAGAATTCATCCCGTATTCCTTTCCGCTCTGACGCCGGCACGGAAACAGAATTTCTCTTCGAGCGCACAAAAGTTTACACTGACTACCGGCTGCTTGTGGAAAAGTCAACATCAGAACTGATTTTTTTCCGGTTTGACGCGCCTGCCGCCGGAATATGGAAGATCATTATCGAGCCTCTGACGCTGGCGGACGGAACCTTTCATATGTGGCTTCCTGTTACGGAATTTTTAAGCGGCGAAGTATTTTTCCTGGAACCGGATCCTTATTATACTCTGACTAACCCCGCATCTGCGGACAGTCCTGTCGTTGTATCTTATTTTAACGGAAATACAGGCGCCGTTTCTCAGTCGTCCGGCCGAGGATATACGCGTTCCCGAAAAATCAATCCGGATATCGCTGCTCCGGGGACTGATATACAGGGAGCGTTTCCCGGGGGGCGTTTCTCATCCGGGACGGGAGCCAGCGCAGCCGCTTCCATTGCCGCCGGAGCCGTCGCCCTCATGCTGGAGTGGCTGCTCTATTATGAAAACGCGCCCGGGATCGATTCTTTCCAGATAAAAAGTCTGCTGATTCTCGGAGCCACACGCCCGGACACAATGGAATATCCGAACAGGGAATGGGGCTACGGGAAGCTTAATCTGTACAATACATTTGAGACTCTGCGTCGTCTGTAAAATAAGAGAAGGGGATGCCGAAACGCCCCCCTTCTCTTATTTTACAGATTTATTATCCAAGCCTGGGGACTTCCTGTCCTCTCAGGCGTATCACCGGTCCCCCGGTTCCTTCTATGTATTCTCTTGTTATCGTAACCTCGCCGATGCTGTCGTCTTTTGGAATCTCGTACATGATATCCAGCATAAATTCCTCGATAATGGCTCTCAGCGCCCGGGCGCCGGTATCTTTCTCCATAGCCTTCTCCGCAATCGCTTCAAGCGCCCCGTCGTCGAAATCCAGACGCACTTCATCCAGCGCGAGCAGTTTCTGATATTGTTTGAGAATAGCGTTTTTCGGCTCCTTTAAGATCTTGACAAGCATGTCTTTGTCCAGCCCCTTAAGCGTAAATATAATGGGCAGACGGCCGAGAAACTCCGGTATCATGCCGAATTTTCTCAGATCTTCCACCGTCACCTTTGACAGTATATCTTTGTTATGCTCATACTTGTCTTTCAGTTCGGCGTTGAACCCCATCGAAGTCTTCTTCTGCAGACGCTCCCTGATAATTTCTTCCAGGTCCGGGAAAGCGCCGCCGCAGATAAAAAGAATATTTTTTGTATTAACTGTCGTCAGCGGAACCATGGCGTTCTTGCTGTTCGCGCCGACCGGCACCTCCACTTCGCTGCCCTCCAGAAGCTTCAGCATCCCCTGCTGAACAGATTCGCCGCTGACGTCTCTCTGATTTGTGTTATGCTTCTTCGCGATTTTATCAATCTCATCAATGAAAATGATCCCCTGCTCCGCGCGCTCTACATCGTTGTCCGCCGCGGCCAGAAGTTTTGATACCACGCTCTCGATATCGTCGCCTATGTATCCCGCCTCTGTAAGCGAAGTGGCGTCGGTGATCGCAAGCGGAACATCCAGAAGCCTTGCCAGAGTCTTTACAAGATAGGTCTTGCCGCACCCGGTCGGTCCGATCATCAGCATATTGGATTTTTCAATCTCGATATCGTCCATCGTATCCGTAG
>CALWKB010000016.1 GCA_944381125.1 uncultured Mediterraneibacter sp.
CCCGGAAAGAAGATATCCGGGGACGGATGGGACGGACAGACTCTGTACAGGAGAGGAGGACCGCCTGCCCTTGAAGATGCGGAACTTACTTTTGTTCCTTACGGTTACTGGGGAAACCGTGAAAAGGGCGAGATGCTTGTCTGGGTTAAAGAATTACTGAGATAGGAGGAAAAAGGAAATGAAGAAATTTTTATATTCCAGGAAGGCGGCGCCTTATGTGTTTATCCTTCCCTTTGTTGTGACCTTTGCCGTGTTCTGGCTTGTTCCGCTGATCAAGTCGGGAATCATGAGTACGCAGAAGATTCTGCCGGGGCAGGAGACGTTTATCGGAATAGATAATTTTACCCGCCTTTTCAGCGACAGAATCTTTCTGATAGCAGTCGGGAACAGTTTTAAATATATGATATTTACACTGATTCTTCTGATACCGATTCCCATGATTCTGGCATGCCTCGTCAATTCGAAGCTTGTCAGAGGCAGATTTAAAAACATTTTTAAGGCTTCGCTGTTTATTCCGGCCCTGACTTCTGTAGTTGTAGCCGGTACGATCTTCCGGCTGATGTTCGGCGAGATGGACACGGCTCTTATGAACCAGTTTATCGGTCTTTTCGGAATGGAGCCTGTTAAGTGGCTGAAAGGCGCGGCTACCGGATTTGTCGCTCTGCTGACGCTGGCCTGCTGGCGCTGGTGGGGAGTCAATATGATGTATTTCCTCTCCGGGCTGCAGAGTATTCCGGAGGACTATTATGAGGCGGCGTCCATTGACGGCGCTACGACCTGGCAGAAATTCATCAAGATTACGGTTCCCCAGCTTAAGCCTACATTCGTATATGTGCTTACGATCAGTATTTACGGCGGCCTGGCGATGTTTAATGAAAGCTACATGCTGTATCAGGGCAATAATTCCCCGAACAATATCGGTCTGACGATCGTCGGATATCTGTACCGTCAGGGAATCGAGAAAAACGATATGGGCTACGCAAGCGCTGTAGGAGTAGTTCTGCTTGTTATCGTTCTTGCCATCAATATCACTCAGCTTGTCGCTACGGGCACCTTTAAAAAGGAGGACGATAAATAATGAAAACAAAAAAGAGTGGAAAACTGGCTGTTAAAATTTTAATGATCGTTCTCATGGCAGTGATAGGACTCATGATCCTGCTCCCGTTCTGGGCGATATTCGTGGGAACGTTTCAGGAAGGAAACATGCTTGTCCGGTACGGCCTGAATCTTTCAATCAACCTTTCGGAAGCCAATCTGGACAACTGGGTAATGCTCTTTACGGATTCGGGGGACTATTTCACATGGTTTTCAACAGTGTGTTCCTTACTGTGCTGCAGGTTGTGGGAACCCTGCTGATCAGCGCGTTTGTAGCGTACGGATTCGCGGCGTATGAATTCAGATTCAAGAACTTTTTCTTCGTGATCGTGCTGCTGATTATGTCTGTGCCTTTTGAGATGCTGATGCTTCCTCTTTATGTACAGATCAATGACATGGGGCTTTCAGACAGTTATGCGGCCGTGCTGCTTCCGTTCCTTGCGAACGCCATG
Source organism: uncultured Mediterraneibacter sp. (assembly GCA_944381125.1). Classification (GTDB taxonomy): domain Bacteria; phylum Bacillota; class Clostridia; order Lachnospirales; family Lachnospiraceae; genus Mediterraneibacter. The sequence continues at coordinate 1,548 of CALWKB010000016.1, forward strand.
ACAATCTTCTTCTTCCGTCAGTATCTGGTGGGAATGCCGAAGGAAATCATCGAAGCGGGAAGAATTGACGGCGCCACAGAGTATGGAATATTCTTCAAACTGATTATGCCGATTATGAAGCCTTCCTTTGCGGCTATGGCTATTCTTAACGGTATGAACAGCTGGAACAATTTCCTCTGGCCGCTGCTTGTACTGCGCTCCAGTGATAAATATACGCTTCCGATCGGACTGAACACACTGGTTACACCGTACGGGAACAACTACGACCTTCTGATTGTCGGCTCATTTTTCTCTGTGCTGCCGATCCTGGTGCTGTTCCTGTGCTTCCAGAAATATTTTATTGAAGGTATGACAGCCGGCGCGGTAAAAGGCTGATGCCATGACAACAGGAGGTATACGACAAATATGAGAAAAGCAAAAATGATCGTGGATAAGGCGTTTAAAATAGCGCCTGTAGATAAGAGGATTTACGGCTCCTTTATCGAGCATCTCGGAAGAGCCGTGTACGGCGGCATATATCAGCCGGGACATCCCGCGGCGGATGAAAACGGATTTCGCAGGGACGTGATAGACCTTGTTAAAGAACTGAATGTACCGATTATCCGTTATCCCGGCGGAAACTTTGTGTCCAACTTTTTCTGGGAAGACAGCGTGGGTCCGCTGAGCGAGAGAAAACCGAGGCTGGAACTGGCGTGGAGAAGTCTTGAGCCGAATACGTTCGGACTGGGCGAGTTCGCAAAATGGACGAAAAAAGTCGGCGCGGACACGATGATGGCGGTAAATCTCGGCACAAGAGGAACCGCCGACGCGTGCAATCTGCTGGAATACTGCAACCATCCGTCGGGTACGAAATACAGCGACCTGAGAATCAGCCACGGCGTAAAAGAACCATACAATATCAAACTGTGGTGCCTGGGAAATGAAATGGACGGCGAGTGGCAGCTGGGAAGAAAGACGATGCATGAGTACGGGCGGATTGCCGAGGAAACCGCAAAGGCAATGAAGCTGATCGATCCCACAATAGAACTTGTCTCCTGTGGAAGCTCATATATGGAGATGCCGACTTTCCCGCAGTGGGAGGCGACGACGCTGGAGTACGATTATGATTATGTGGATTATATTTCACTGCATCAGTATTATGGAAATCCGGACGACAACACGGCGGATTACCTGGCGAAATCCGAGGATATGGACGCGTTTATCCGCACTGTTACAGCGGCGTGTGATTTCGTAAAGGCTAAAAAGAGAAGCAAAAAGACGATCAACTTAAGCTTTGATGAGTGGAATGTGTGGTTCCATTCGAAAAACGAGGAGCTTGACATTACGACAAATCATCCGTGGCAGGTGGCTCCGGGGCTTCTGGAAGACCACTATAACTTTGAGGACGCGCTTATGGTGGGCCTGATGATGATTACACTTCTGCGCCACGCCGACCGCGTGAAGATCGCGTGCCTCGCCCAGCTCGTCAACGTAATCGCGCCGGTGATGACGGAAGAAAACGGCTGCGCGTGGAGGCAGACGATATATTATCCGTTCCTGCACGCCTCGAAATACGGACGCGGCACAGTGCTTGAACTTCTGACTGACAGCCCGGTTCACGCGACGAAGGAACACGGAGATGTGACCGATATTGTGAGTGTGGCCGTGTACAATGAGGAAAAAGGAGAAGTGACAATTTTTGCCGTAAACCGCAATCTGAAGGAAGATGTGGAACTGACGGCGGATGTGAGAAGTTTTGAAGGATATGAGGCTGAAGAGCAGATTATTCTTGCCTGCGATGATCTGAAAGCAGAGAATTCGGCGTCCGGAGAAAAGGTATTTCCGGTTCGAAAAGAGGGCGGAAAGATCAGTGACGGGTATCTGACAACTGTTCTCGGAAAAGCTTCCTGGAACGTAATCCGGCTCAAAAGGCATTAAACGTATTATATGCCTGAAAAAGAGTACAATTTGCACAAATAATAATTAATAGAATAGTGCACAGTAGATGAAAATGATAAAAAATTACAAAAAAGTGTTTACAAAACGTCTTCTGTGTGCTATATCTATAGAAAACAAGTAAAACGTTTAATAAAACGCAAGGGAGGAAAAAACATGAACAAGAAAAAAGTTATTGCTCTGCTTCTTGGAACCGCGATGATCGTTGGAAGTCTGGCGGGATGCGGCGGAAAAAAAGACGACAGTGCAGATGAACCGAAGAAGACGGAAGACGGCGCTACAGAGCTGGAGTTCTGGACATTTACAGAAATCCACGGTGATTTCTATGAGACGATGGCCGAGAAATGGAACGAGGCAAATCCGGACAAGAAGGTAAGCATTAACGTAAACGTTATGCCCTATGACGATATGCACAACAAACTGCAGATCGCTCTCAATGACGGTGAAGGAACACCGGATTTCGTAGACATCGAGCAGGGCAAGTTCGCTAACTTCACACAGGGTACGCCGGCTCTTATGGATCTGACAGAGGCGGCAAGCCAGTATACAGCAGACGGCAACATCGTTCAGTCCCGTCTGGATCTCTACAGCAAGGATGGAAAACTTTACGGACTTCCGACACATGTAGGCGCTACAGTTGCTTTCTATAACACAGAACTTCTCGAGGCAGCAGGTATTGACTATACAACAATTGAGACATGGGATGACTTCAAAGAAGCAGGAAGCAAGTATTATGAAGAGACAGGCAAATATCTCGGAACAGCCGATACAAGCGCTCTGTGGACAGAGAACCTGCTGATGGCAGAGCTTGGCGGAGAGTATACCGACGGCGATAACGTTACAGTAAACAGCGACCAGATGGTTGAGGCAATGACAATTCTCAAAGACCTGTACGACGCACATGCGATCGGCACAGTGCCCGGAGGAAACCCGGACAAGGAAGAAGCATACGGCGCATTTAACAACGGAGATTTCGCATGCGCGATCATGCCGATGTGGCAGATGTCAAGATACACAAGCTACATGCCGGATCTGTCCGGAAAGATTGCCATCGCAGTTGCTCCGCAGCTTGAAAGCGGACAGAAAGTATCCGTCGGCGGAGGCGGAACAGGTACTGCTGTTGTAGCCGACAAACCGAGTTCAGAGCTTGCCGCAGAGTTCCTCGCATACGCAAAACTCTCCGAAGACGGAGCGGCGGAGATCTGGAACCTGCTTGGATTTGATCCCTGCAACACAACAGTATGGGATAACGAAGAAGTGACAAACAATCCGGACAACCAGTACGTACAGTACTTCGTAAACAATCCGTTTGACGTCCTTAAAGAGATCAGAGACAGCATCGTTGGTCTTGACTCTCATGCGTCCTCTTCTTATCCGTCCATCAACAATATGTTCACAACTGTAACGCTCAACGATATCTTTGAGAACGGAACAGATGTGAAGACGGCTCTTGATCAGGCTCAGACAGACCTGCAGAATGAGCTCGGACAGTAATAAGCGTACATCTGTAATATAAAAGCATACCTTACAAAAAGCTGCCGCACTGATTATTTGGTGCGGCGGCTTTTTGTCTCCCCGGTATGGCGCTCCTGCTCCGCTGTGGGAATGACGCAGGTGTTTTGATTTGTGACAGCCGGGCCGGCGCAAGCGGCGCCGTATGGCATTCCTTTTTAAACAGAATATATAGAAACTATGAAAACGTGATATAATAGCGATATAAAAATTTTGAAAGTGTGAGATGCCATGTACATCGGAGATTTACATATTCATTCCCGCTATTCGCGGGCTACGAGTAAAGACTGCTCGCCGGAGCATCTGGATCTGTGGGCGCGGCGCAAGGGGATTCATATCGTGGGGACGGGTGATTTTACCCATCCGGCGTGGCGGGAGGAACTGAAAGAAAAGCTGGAGCCGGCGGAAAACGGGCTCTATGTACTGAAAGAGGGATACCGGATCAAAGGAGAACCGGTTCCGGGAGAAAAAATCCCGCGATTTGTGGTGACTGGTGAGATCAGTTCGATCTATAAGAAAAACGGGAAAACCCGCAAGGTCCACAGCCTCATTATCCTGCCGGGGCTGGAGGCTGCGGAACGGATTTCGGCGAAATTGGAGCAGATCGGAAATATCTGTTCTGACGGCAGGCCGATCCTGGGGCTGGACTGCCGGGCTCTGCTGGAGATTATTCTGGACCTTTGCCCGTCCGCCGTCTATGTGCCGGCGCACATCTGGACACCCCATTTTTCCCTGTTCGGGGCATTTTCCGGGTTTGACAGTGTAGAAGAGTGCTTCGGGGATCTGGCGCCTTATATCCCTGCCGTGGAGACGGGGCTTTCTTCGGACCCGCCGATGAACTGGCGCGTGTCCGCGCTGGACCGGTTTCAGCTGATCTCCAATTCGGATGCACATTCGCCTGCAAAACTGGGCAGAGAGGCGAATCTGTTTGACGTTCAAATGTCTTACAGCGCTTTGGAGAAGGCGATCCGAACAGGAAACGGACTTGCCGGTACGATTGAATTTTTCCCGGAGGAAGGGAAGTATCACATGGACGGGCACCGGAAATGCAATCTCTGCCTGACGCCGTCTGAGACGATCCGATATGGAGGGCGATGTCCGGTCTGCGGACGTAAGATCACAATCGGAGTCTCCCACCGGATCGGGGAGCTGGCGGACCGGCCGGAGGGGTATGTGAAGCCCGGCGCAAAGCCGTTTGAGCGTCTGGTCCCCCTGCCGGAAGTGCTGGGCGCGTCCGTGGGACGTGGGGCGGCCGGCGTAAGAGTACAGAGAGAATATCAGAGGCTGCTCACGGAACTGGGGCCGGAATTTGAGATCCTGCGGAATATTCCGATTAAAGATATACGAAGCGCGGCGGGAAGCCGCGTGGCGGAGGGGATTCAGAGACTGCGGAACGAACAGGTGGAATGCGTTCCCGGATTTGACGGGGAGTACGGTGTGATCCGCCTGTTTGGCGCCGGTGAATTGAAAAACACCTGAGAAATGTGCACGTTCAGTGATTTGATTGACATTCTGAAGCGTATAGTATACGATAGCGGGAGCAGAGTCAGCGTGAGGATGCGCTGCCCAAAAGGAGACGAAGGAATGAAATTAGGAGAAAAGCAAGTATTAACAGTTGTCAAGGTTGTGGATTTCGGCGTATACCTGGGGGATGATACACAGAGAGTCCTTCTGCCGAAAAAGCAGGTGCCGGAAGGAATCGAGCCGGGAGATCCCGTGGAAGTCTTTCTTTATAAAGATTCTTCCGACCGTCTGATTGCTACTGTAAATGAACCGAAGCTGACAATCGGGAAGCTGGCGGTGCTTGACGTCGTGGATGTAGGACGTGTCGGCGCGTTTCTGGACTGGGGGCTGGAGAAAGATCTTCTGCTGCCTTTCAGGGAACAGACATCCCGGGTGGCAAAAGGAGACAGGTGTCTGGTCAGCCTGTATATTGATAAAAGTCAGCGCCTGTGTGCGACTATGCGGATTTATCCTCTGCTGCGAACGGATTCTCCATATAAAAGAAATGATATGGTAAAAGGGACAGTCTATGAGATCAGCAGAGAGTACGGCGCGTTTGTGGCAGTGGACAATCAGTTTTCAGCGTTGATTCCACGAAGCGAAATGTCGGGCAGACTGGAGATTGGCCAGGAGATCGAGGCGAGGGTAACTGCGGTTAAAGCTGACGGGAAACTGGACTTAAGCATCCGGGGAAGAATTCCGGAACAGATGGATGCAGACGCGCAGATGATTCTGAAAAAACTGGAGACAAACGGGGGAGTGCTTCCGTTTACGGACAAATCTGATCCGGAAGAAATCCGGCGGGAATTCGGAGTCAGCAAGGCGGCGTTCAAAAGAGGCGTGGGAAGGCTGCTGAAACAGGG
>CALWKB010000017.1 GCA_944381125.1 uncultured Mediterraneibacter sp.
GAGTATAAAAAGCTGGCGGAACAGGAAAAGAACGTAATTTTCGGCGGAAGACTCGGGGATTATAAGTATTATGACATGGATAAGGTGATTGCCGCGGCTCTGGACCGCCTGGAAGAAATAAAGTAAAAAGTATGTCGCAGCTGTGAAGGATTTATGAAAAAAGTCTGAATCATGCGCCGCCGGAGCCGGAAAGAGAAGGATAATCTTGAAATAACAGGTTGATTCGTATATAATGTTACAGGTATATTAAAAAATTGTTATGAACTTCGGTGGTGGGTAAATGAAAAAGCATTTACACAAATTTGAATCCACGCTCTGGCTGGTAATAAAATTTGTACTTTATTTTTTGTTATTATTAACTTTTATAATTGTTCTCGGCAAAGAGAACATCGGTCTGACCCGCCTGTCGCGAACGATGGGAATCACGGTTCTTGTATTTGCGGTTGTGGGGCTTTTGCTTCTGTCCGTATACGGAACCTATGATGTGGGAAGAAGAAAGAGCAGGCCGATTATCTATTCCCTTTCGCTTGCAGTCGTCTGTACGGATCTTGTGGCCTATCTGCAGGTCATGATCATGAGGGCGAATACGGATATACATGAGTTCCGCTTCAGGGGAGTGGAGCTGCTCGCTGTGGCGATGCTCATACAGATCCTGATAATTATTGTGTTCACGTATGCGGGAAACTGGCTGTTTTTTACAATTCATGAGCCGGAAAAGTGTTGTGTTGTCACATCCTGTCAGGAAAGCCTCGACACGATCGCCTATGCGATCTGCAGGTTTAAGAAGCAGTATAAGATCGCGTCGGTAGTGGACTACCGCTGTGAAGATATCGAGCCGTATATCGAGGCGGCGGAGACGGTGTTTATGTACGACATTCCGTCGGAACGCAGGCTGATGATAATGCGTCTCTGCTACAAGCATAAAGTGAATGTATACTTTAATCCGTATCTTGAAGATATTATGGAAGTCAACGCGAAGCATTATGTGTTGGACGATATTTATCTGTTTAATAAAAATGTCAAGACTCTTACAATGGAACAGAGAATTATCAAAAGGCTGCTTGATATATTTCTTTCGCTTGTGCTCGCCATCCTTTCTTCACCCTTCTGGCTGTGCGGGGCGATCGCAGTTAAGCTTTACGACGGCGGACCGGTCTTCTTTAAACAGAAGAGGGCGACGATCCACGGAAGGGAATTTGAAGTATATAAACTGCGCACAATGAAAGTAAATGTTGAGAACTATTCCGCGCAGAAAGATGACGACCGGATTACAAAGCCGGGCGCGTTTCTGAGAAGGACGAGAATCGATGAGCTTCCGCAGCTTCTCAACGTGCTTAAAGGTGATATGACATTTGTGGGGCCGAGGCCGGAAATGCTCAAGAACGTGAAGAATTATACCGCGGAGCTGCCCGAGTTCCGGTACAGGCTCCGGGTAAAGGCGGGCCTTACAGGGTACGCGCAGATTGCGGGGAAATACAATACCACGCCGCGGGACAAGCTGATTATGGATATGATGTATATTGAACAGTTCAGCGTCCTGAGGGATATCCAGCTGATCCTGCAGACAGCGGTTGTTCTTCTGAAATCAGACAGCACGGAAGCGTTCGGAAAGAAAAAGGATTCGGGTTATATTTTCATTCCGGCGGAAAATACAAAAAAGAAGTGAGGTTTTCCTTACTTCTTTTTCATTATTTCTGGACTTTTTCCTGTAAAAAGTGTATGATATTAAACGAGTAAGTCTGACAGGAGAGTGTCAGCCATGAAAGTAATTTATAACAAAAGAAGGGGTATCTTTATGAAAGCATTGAAAAAAGCAGCAGCAGCACTCCTTGCGGTGTGTCTTATGGTTCCCGTGTTCGGCCAGGTCGCTTTTGCGGCGGACGGAAGGCTGATGTTTTCGGATCCGGAGACAAAAGTAGGGGAAAATGTAAGTATTGATCTTGTGGTACAGAGCCAGGGAGATACGGTCGGGGATGTAAGCGTCACAATGAATTACGACACTGCTGATCTGGAGTTCGTGAGCGGAGAAGGCTTTGAAGCGGACGGCTCCGGCACTCTGACATATGCCGGAACCGGGGACAGCAGCGAGCTGCGCGCGACCGTTCAGTTCAGAGCGCTCACGGCAGGCGAGACTCAGCTGACCGTCAGCAGCAGTTCAGCGGCGCTGACTTCCGGTGAAAGCTTAAATCTTACGGAAGGAAGCTCCAAAGTTACGGTTTCCGCGGCGGATGACGGCACCACTTCGGTAGAACCTTCGACGATAGGACAGACGCCAGAGACTGAAGAGTCGGCAGGGGAGACGACGGACATTAAAGTAACCGTAAACGGGACGGAGTACAGTTTTTCCGAAGCCTTTACTTCATCCGATATTCCGTCCGGATATTATGAGGCGACCCAGACATTTGAAGGCGGAGAATATAAGTTCGCCGCAAATGACGCAGGCATCTATCTCGGATATCTGGTGGATTCTGAAGGCGCGGGAACGTTTTTCCTCTATGATCCGGAAAGTTCATCCTTTGCGCCCTTTGTCGAGCTGAACATTTCAGCTACTACGGCCATTATTCCGCTGGCGGAGCCGGAAGGAATGACGATGCCTGACGGATATCAGGAAGTAAATCTTAACCTTACCGGCATGGATCAGCAGTATTCCGCATGGTCCAATCCGGAGACAGACAGATATTATCTGATTTACGCGCTGAATACAAGAACTGGCGAAAAAGGTCTTTATCAGTATGACACTGAGGACGGTACTTATCAGAGCTACATGCTCCCGGCTGACACCGACAGCGAGCCGGCCGGCAGCGTTCTGCCCGGCGGCATGGGAGAATTCGTGGCAGAGCACGCGCTTGTAATCTTTGTGATTGCCGGTGCGCTGATTTTCCTTCTTCTGATTCTTATGATTATATTTGCAGTGAAGCTTGTTCACCGCAACCAGGAACTGGACGATCTGTATGAGGAATACGACATTCCGTATGAGGACGAAGAACCGGAGCCTGAGAAAAAGTCAAAAAAGAGGTCTAAGAAACAGTCGGCGCTCGAAGAAGAGGAAGAGTACGACGATTATGATGACGACGAAGATGATGAGTACGATGAGTATGAAGATGACGAAGCCGAATACGACGAGTACGAAGATGATGAGTACGATGAGTATGAGGATGACGAGTACGACGATGACGACGATGATTATGATGATGAGGATGACGACTACGACGATTATGACGATGATGATGAGCCGGATTCCGCAGAACATACAGAAGATATGAAAGGCCGCGGCAAACGCGGTTCCCGGAAAGAGGACAATTACGAAATTGACTTTATAGATCTCTGATCGGAAGAAAAGCGCGGGCGCAGATGCGTTTATACGCATCCGCGCCCGTTTGCGTTTCAAGATTTGTTAAATGAATAAACACAGTTTTATCACATTCCTGGTTTATTATGTAGCCATAGTTAAGAAGAAAGAAGGATGTCTTATGGATAATCAATATAATTATTATAATCAGGATGGAATGAATGAGAATTATCAGTACGGCGGTTACGGACCGGAGCCGGAAGTCCCTCAGGAGCCGGAAGCTCCCCGGAAGCCGGAGAGAAGGAAGAAGGAGAAGCATTCCGTGCCGAAAGCCCTGGCTGTCGGCGGGCTGGCTATTTTGTTCGGTGTTGTGTCCAGCGCTGTGTTTCTTACTTCCAATATTATAGGGACGAGGATTTTCGGACTGGAGGGTACCGGGACGGGTTCCGGATCTTCTTCCAGAACCGTCAGCAGTTCAACGCCTCTTTCAAGCAGCAGCAGCGTGGTTACGTCCGATGTGTCCGGCATTGTTGAAAATGTGATGCCGTCCATCGTATCCATTACAAGTATGTCGGTGGAGGAAGTGCAGAGCTTTTTCGGCGGAACGTACCAGCAGAAGTCGGAAGGAGCCGGGACGGGAATCATTATAAGCCAGAATGATTCCGAACTTCTTATCGTTACAAATAATCACGTAGTGGAAGGCAGCGACACGCTTACCGTTACATTTGATGACGAGACGAGTGTGGAAGCCAATATCAAAGGCATGAATTCCGAATATGACGTTGCTGTTATTGCCGTGCCGCTGAAAAATATTTCAGACGACACCATGGACGCTATTTCGGTGGCGACTCTGGGTGATTCTTCGGAGCTGAAAGTCGGCGAGCCTGCTATTGCCATCGGAAATGCTCTCGGTTACGGACAGTCCGTAACCACAGGCGTGATCAGCGCGCTGAACCGTTCAGTGACCGCAACCGACAGTCAGACGGGACAGACGAGAGAGAGCAGCGTCAAACTGATCCAGACGGACGCGGCGATCAATCCGGGCAACAGCGGCGGAGCTCTTGTCAATGCAAATGGCGAAGTGGTGGGAATCAATTCGTCCAAACTTGTAAGCGACAGCGTGGAAGGCGTAGGCTATGCGATCCCGATCAGCGATGTAAAAGAACTGATTGAGAACCTTATGAACCAGGAGACAAAAGAGAAAGTAGACGAGGCTCACCAGGGAGCTCTTGGAATCCGGGGGATAAGTGTTTCGGATGCGTTTTCACAGCAGCTTGATCTGCCGGAGGGAGTGTATGTATCAGAAGTTACATCCGGCGGCGGAGCCCAAAGGGCCGGCATGTCCAAGGGATGCATCATTACGGCGATCAACGGTACAACGGTCGGCAATATGGAAGCTCTTCAGGAGCAGCTTCAGTATTACGCGAAGGGCGAGACTGTTACCCTGACAATACAGGTGCCTCAGCCTGACGGTGAATATGACGAACAGACTCTGGACGTTGTCCTTGGAGCAAAACAGTAAAAGTATACCGGATACAGACAAAATATTTTCACAGAGAAGAGGCTGATTGTTCAGCCTCTTCTTTAGCGTCAGTGTACAAGGGAGCGTGCTGCCCTTTGTACACTGACGCTGTTATACCTGTTTGTCAAACTCGGGATTGAAAGCGTAAAAGTTGCGGCTGTCCAGTTTTTCCTGCACGATCCGGAGGCTTTCGCCGAAACGCTGATAGTGCACGATCTCCCGCTCGCGAAGGAAGCGGATCGGATCGCAGACTTCAGGATCTTTCACAAGACGGAGAATATTATCGTAAGTAGTCCGCGCCTTCTGTTCCGCGGCCATGTCTTCATGCAGGTCCGTGATGGGATCTCCTTTTGACTGGAAGACGGTCGCGGTCCACGGCATGCCGCTGGCTGCCTGAGGCCAGAGCGCCAGAGTATGGTCCACATAATAGGGGGCGAATCCGGAACGCTCGATTTCTTCCGGAGTCAGATCTTTGGTGAGCTGGTACACAATGGCGCAGATCATCTCCATGTGAGCAAGCTCTTCCGTGCCGATGTCCGTCAGCGCGCCGGTTACTTCTTTGTAAGGCATTGTGTATCTCTGTGAAAGATACCGCATGGAAGCGGCCAGTTCGCCGTCCGGTCCGCCGAACTGAGAAATAATTACCTGGGCGATTTTCGGATTTGTCTGTGTAATCTTTACCGGATACTGCAGTCTTTTTTCATAATTCCACATATATCAGCACCCTCCTTCCTGCCATGGCCACGGTTCGTTAATCCAGTTCCAGCACTCGGTACAGGAGCGGTCGGCCGTATCTGCCGTCAGAGGCCCGTATGAGGACGCGTATTCTTTCAGCGCTTCGTTTCTGCGGCGGCTCATTTCCTGAAAAAAAGACAGAGCTTCTTTGTCGCAGGGGTGTGTATCGAGGTAGAGCTTTACATCATCTACGGCAAAACTTACGTGGTTGATGTGCGTGAGAAGTTCTTTTCTGTTTGCAGGTCTGTTCATCGGCAGCGGCCCCCTTTCCACAGAAATGGTTTGTCGAGCTCTTTGAAAATTGTGCCGTGTGCGAAACCGGCGTCCGGTTCATATATTTCACGCCATTGCTGCCAGGGAATATATGACATGGCCAGAGGCGTTCCCTCGGGAAATACATTGCGTATTTCCGGGCAGCTTTCTATCCTGCGCATGCGCGCGGCGGGCGCGTGAGGCGGAGTATGCCTGCACGGACAGTGCATATTATTCTGATAATTTGCCATCATAGGCGGCTCCTTTCATATTTCTCTCTGTCGGACAGAGGAATGATCTTCAAAATTATAGTATGGATAAAAATAAAAAATGTTCCGCTTTACATTTACAGAAAAATTATATATAATATACAGGTCAGCGGGGTGTGGCTCAGTTTGGTTAGAGCGCACGGCTGGGGGCCGTGAGGCCGCAGGTTCGAATCCTGTCACCCCGATGAATACTTTTTGCAGGAGGGACCAGGCCGGCAGTTTTACCGGAGTCTGGTTCCTTCTGCTTTATACATGGATATTTCAGCGGAGGGGAAGCAGATGAGAAGCAGAACAGTGCAGCCCATCAGGCGGCAGGGGAAGAAAACAGGCCGCGGTAAAAACAGAAAAAGCCCGCACAATTTTGGCGATACTCAGCCAATGAAGCCGATCCGGGAAGAAGACAGACCGGATCTGTCCGACACCCAGCCGATATATCCGGCGGGGATAATGGCCGGATACAGAGAGTATCAAAGAGCTGTCGACAGAAGACGGCAGGTGATAAAAACACCGAAGCCTGCCGCGGAAAGACGCGCGCCGCGTCGTACAAAAGCTCAGCGGATCCGTGACGCGGGGGCGATACGGAGAGCTTTCGGGAAGAGTGTATCAAAAGGAGAATATTTTGACTTTGATATGCTCTGCGTGATTATTTTCCTGATGTGTTTTGGCCTTGTTATGCTGTACAGCGCCAGCGCGTATGAAGCGCAGGTGGACGTGCAGCTGCAGGATGATATGTATTATTTTTCAAAGCAGGCGCTGATCGGAGCGGTCGGGGTCGTAGTCATGTTTCTTGTTTCAAGGCTGGATTACCACGTGTATGGAGCGTATGCGTTTGAGATTTTTGTGATATCCATGATACTTATGGCGCTTGTGCGTACACCTCTCGGCGTGACGCTCAACGGCGCGAGAAGATGGATCGGGCTTCCGGGGAATCTGACGCTTCAGCCGGCGGAGGTTACCAAAATCGCGGTGATTCTGTTCATCTCCTATGAATTGTGCCGGCTGGGGAAAAGGGCCGTTACTTCGGAGGGAATCATGAGGGTGCTTGCGTTCGGGGCGATTGCCGCGGGCGGGGTGCTGTTTTTAACGGATAACCTGAGTACGGCTATTATAGTTATGGCGATTACATGTATTCTGATTTTTGTAATTCATCCGAAGACAAAGCCGTTTCTTATCATAATAGGGGCGGCAGCGGCGGCGGCGGCGGTGATTATTGCCGTGCTGGCGTTTGTGGCCGCGGACAGTGACAACTTCAGAATTCAGAGAATTATTTCCTGGCTGAATCCGGAGGCCACAGCCGAGGACGGAAGCTTCCAGGTGCTGCAGGGACTTTACGCGATCGGAAGCGGAGGATTTTTCGGGAAAGGACTTGGAAACAGTACGCAGAAGCTCGGCGTAATTCCCGAGGCGCAGAATGATATGATTCTTGTGGTAATCTGTGAAGAGCTTGGAGTTTTCGGCGCGATTATCATACTTATTCTTTTCGGTCTTTTGCTGTACAGACTGATGTTTATCGCGAAAAATGCGCCTGATCTGTACGGCTCGCTTATCGCGACGGGGATCTTCGCCCATATCGCGCTTCAGGTCGTGTTTAACGTGGCTGTAGTTACCGGCCTGTTTCCGACTACCGGCATTACGCTTCCGTTTGTCAGTTACGGAGGAACGGCGATTCTGTTCCTGATGGCTGAAATGGGCATTGCTCTGGGAATTTCCAGAAGGATAAAGCTGGAAGGAGATTAAAAACAGCCCGTTTCTGACAAAGAAGAAAAAGAGGCGGAAAAAGGCTTTTCTTCTTTCCGAAAGTATGGTATATTCTAATATGGTATTTAAAACTACATGTAATAGAAATATGAAATATACTTTGCGGTTTCGGAGGAAATGATATGAGCTATAGAATCGTTGTTGACAGCTGCGGAGAACTTACCGATGAGATGAAACAGAGCGGGCTGTATAAGTCCGCGCCCCTTAGTATGGAAGTGAACGGAGTCAGCGTGACGGATGACGACACATTTGACCAGGCGCGCTTCCTGAAGCTGGTGGCGGACAGCCCCGACTGTCCGAAGTCTTCCTGCCCTTCTCCGGAAGAATACATGTCCCTTTACAGATGCGGCGCGGAACGGGTTTATGTTGTAACCCTTTCGTCTGAGCTGAGCGGCTCCTATAACAGCGCTGAAGTGGGAAGGAAGCTTTTCGCGGAAGAGGACAGTGAAAAGAAAATTTATGTTTTTAATTCCAGATCCGCTTCGGTGGGCGAGACGCTTATCGCGCTGAAGATCAGAGAGTGCGAGGAGCAGGGGATGGATTTTGAACAGGTGACGTCGCATGTCGAGTCATATATTGAAAGTCAGAATACGTATTTTGTACTTGAGAATCTTGATACGCTGAGAAAAAACGGACGGCTGACAGGCATTCGGTCGCTTGTCGCAAGCGCGCTGAATATCAAGCCGGTGATGGGCTCTACACCGAAAGGGACGATCTGTCAGCTCGGTCAGGCGCGCGGGATGAAGCGCGCGCTGGACAAAATGGCGGACTATATTGCGCAGAACGCCGAGATGCCGGAGAAAAAGATTCTCGCTATCGCCCACTGCAACTGCCCGGAGAGGGCGGAAGAAGTAAGGCGGCTCCTGCTTGACAAGATAAACGTCAGGTCAAGTTTTGTTGTAAATACAGCGGGAATCAGCACAATGTATGCGAATGACGGCGGAATTATTGTTGTACTGTGACGGATGTTGTGGTAAACTGTCAATAGTGCAACGAAGGGAGCGATGAAAGATGAGTCAGGAAAAGGTGGATCGCTATAAAAAAGATAAAGCGAACAGAAAGCAGCAGATGAGAAAACAGAAGATGCAGGGGATCGTACGAAAAGCGGTTCTGTCGCTTGCGGCGCTTGCCCTGGTAGGATGGCTGGGATACTCCGCGTGGGAATCCTGGGATTCCAACAGAGAGAGGCCGGTGGCTGAAGTAAATTACGATTCTGTTTCAGATTATCTGAATACACTTACAACTTCCGAAACGGAATAAAATGTTTTTTATCAGATAGAATATGAGTTGTGCACAAGATATGGGGTACAGGGATTTCCTTGTACCCCATATCTTTGTTTATGCCCGAAAACGGCATATTTTCGCGCTTTTTCGTGAATGAAAAAGATAAAAAAGGGGTTGAAAAAGGCAGGGGCGTGGTATAAAATGGAGTCAAGTGGTAACAAGTGGTGGACGGTGGGATAAAGTGGGGAGCGATGTGGAGGCTCACATTTAGAGAAAGGGTTCCGGATGTTATTAGGAGAATTCAATCACAGCATTGATGAAAAGGGCAGACTGATCATCCCGGCAAAGCTGAGAGATGATCTGGGTGACAGCTTCGTTATCTGCAACGGACTGGAAGGCTGTCTTTTTGTCTACTCCAGGGAAGAATGGAACAAATTTGTCTCTGAACTTGAAACCTTACCACGAATGAACAAGGATGCCAGAATATTTAAGCGATACTTCTTTGGAAGCGCTTCGGAGGGCAGTTTCGACAGGCAGGGGAGAGTGCTTGTCCCCCCTTCGCTCCGCAAAGCGGCGCATCTGGAAAAAGACGTAGTCCTGGTGGGAGTTCAGGACCGCGTTGAGATCTGGGACAAAGCTCTCTGGGAAGAGAGAAGCCAGGTGAGCGAAGAAGATCTGGATGCAATCGCGGAACGTATGGAGTCCATCGGAATCCGTATCTGACAGGGAGGAGATTATGGCATTCGAACACACAACAGTTCTGCTGGATGAGACAGTGGACGGGCTTAACGTCAGACCTGACGGCATATATGTGGACGCAACCCTCGGAGGAGGCGGACATGCCTTTAAAGTCTGTACGAAGTTAGGCAGCACGGGGAGATTAATAGGAATAGACCAGGATGCCGACGCCATTGAGGCGGCGGGGAAACGCCTGGAAGGCTTCGGGGAGAAGGTCACGATAATCAGGAGCAATTACCGTGATATGAAGCCAGAGCTCCATAAGCTGGGCATTGACGGTGTAGACGGCATTACGCTTGATCTTGGAGTCTCGTCCTATCAGCTGGATACTGCGGAAAGAGGTTTTTCCTACCGCATGGACGCTCCGCTTGATATGCGGATGGATCAGAGACAGAAGCTGACGGCCAGAGACATTGTCAACGGGTACAGCGAGGCGGAGCTTTTCCGCGTGATCCGCGATTACGGTGAAGACAGATTCGCGAAAAACATCGCGAAACATATCGTGGCGGAGCGTGAAAAAGCGCCTGTTGAAACGACGGGGCAGCTGAATGAAATTATAAAGCGGGCCATTCCGATGAAAGTTCAGAAAACCGGAGGACATCCGTCAAAGCGGACCTTTCAGGCGATCCGGATCGAACTGAACCACGAACTGGAGGTGCTCAGAGATTCGCTGGATGAAATGATCGACATGCTTCGTCCGGGAGGGAGAATCTGTGTGATAACATTTCATTCGCTGGAAGACAGGATCGTAAAAAGCGCGTTTCGGAGAAATGAAAATCCTTGTACCTGTCCAAGTCATTTTCCTGTTTGTGTCTGTGGGAAAGTATCAAAAGGGAAAGTGATTACGCGTAAACCGATTCTTCCGACGCAGGAAGAAATGGAATCAAATCCCCGCTCAAAAAGCGCGAAGCTTCGCATATTTGAGCGCTCAGACACAGCAAAATAAAGGGAGTATTTAAAACATAGTTCACACGTGGAGACATGTTTTCACTGACGCCGGGGAAAACACGCGGATGCAGACGTGTCTGTACGAAGAACATTTTCAGAACGGGGAAGGCCCCGGGCTGAGAACTGCGCGGCGGAGAATTAAAAAGAGCCGCGAGGAGTTGTTCCGACGGGAAGGGGAGAGCCCGGAAGAACGAAGAGAAAGAGAAAGGAGCTTTTGCAGATATGGCATCAGGCAGATATACAGGAAAGAGACAGTACCATACGGCGGAAACGGGCAGAACACGGATTTACGTATACGGAAGCGCGGTCAGAAAAGCAGAGGCGATCCCGGCGCGCAGCCCGAAAGCAAGGCCGGTTCAGCCGAAAAGGACAAGCCATCAGGTGAAGAAAAACAGAAACCGCGCTATGAGCATCAGCCCGGCATACGCTGTGTTCCTTGCTGTCGCCGCTGTCTGTGCGGTAATGCTCTGCGTGATGTATCTGAGGCTCCAGTCTGATATAATGAACCGCTCTCAGAACGTAACAGCCCTTCAGCAGGATCTTGCGGACTTGACAGAAGCTAATGATACGGCATATAATGCAGCTGCGGACTCTGTTAATCTGGAAGAGGTAAAAGACCGGGCGATGAACGAGATGGGCATGGTTTATGCGTCAGAGGGCAATGTCATTGAATATGACAGCCCCACCGGCAGCTACGTAAAGCAGTACAGCTCGATTCCGGAAGACGGGATCCTTGCACAGTCAAAGATGGTATCAGAATAAGGATTTTGGAGAATGGCCGGTAGAAGAAAAAGAAGACACAGATTTCAGTTTTTAAAAAAGAGATTTCCGATCAGAATGCAACGGAAGCTGGTAATGCTGTTTATGGCAATTATACTGGCTTTCGTTGTTCTTATTGGAAGAATTACATGGATTAATCTTACAAAAGGCAGCAGCTATACAAAGATTGTCCTGGATCAGCAGAACTACAGCAGCCGTGTTATCGCATATAAGCGGGGAGACATTGTGGACCGCAACGGCACAAGGCTTGCCACGAGCGAGCGCGTGTACAATGTAATCCTGGACATAAAGGTAATGACGGACAGAAAAGAGTACATCGAACCGACCAAAGAGGTTTTAAGCGAATGCTTTGGCATCGACGGAAGCACGGTCGACAAACTGATTGAAGAGAGGCCGGACAGCCAGTATGAGATCATGGCCCGGGGCGTGGATTATGAGACCGCGCAGAAATTTAACGCGATCGACGAGGATGACAAAAACTATCCGAATGTCAGGGGAATCTGGCTGGAGGAAGACTTTGTGCGGACGTACCCGTACGGAGAACTGGCGGGCGATGTGATCGGATTTACCTATTCGGGGAACCAGGGCGCGACCGGCATCGAGAGCGCGTACAACAGCGTTCTTAACGGCACTGACGGCAGAGAGTACGGATATTTTGACTCTGAGTCTTCCATGGAGAGGACTGTTAAAGACGCAAAAGACGGGAATACGGTTGTATCTACCATAGATGTGACGCTTCAGGGAATTGTTGAGGACTGCATCCGTGAGTTCAATGAAGAACTGGCGGGAGAGGGCGAACTGGGAAGCAAAAATACCGCGGTGATTATTGTGGATCCCAATACAGGAGAGATCCTTGCCGAGGCGTCTTATCCCGGATATGATCTGAATGATCCTTGGGATCTTTCGTCGCTTTACACGGAAAAAGAGATTGACGCGATGACGGAGGAGGAAGAACTCGACGTGCTCAACAGCCTGTGGCGTAATTTCTGCGTCAGCGACGCCTATGAGCCCGGATCCACAATTAAGCCGTTCACCCTGGCGACAGGGCTGGAGACAGGCGCGCTGAACGGAGAAGAGTGGTATTACTGCGGAGGCGCTCTGGATGTGGAGGATTACACGATCCGATGCAGCATGAGAAGCGGACACGGCTCGGAGTCGACGCAGGACGCCATCGCCTATTCCTGCAATGTGGCTCTTATGCAAATGGCCGCGAAAATCGGGGCGGAGGATTTCTCCAGATATCAGCATATTTTCGGCTTCGGAGAGTATACGGGCATCGATCTTCCGGGCGAAGCCGCGACACAGTCGCTGCTTTATACCGCGGATACGATGGGAAATGTGGAGCTTGCCACAAATTCGTTCGGACAGGGATTTAATGTTACGATGACTCAGATGGCGGCCGCGTTTTCTTCACTTATTAACGGCGGTTATTATTATGAACCTCATGTGGTAAAACAGATTCAGGATGAAAACGGCAGCGTTATTGAGACAAAAGACCCGGCGCTGCTGCGCAAGACGATTTCTTCTGAAACATCGGAGAAAATGCGCGAATATCTGGGCGCGGTTATGGATTACGGCACCGGAAAAGGAGCCAGCGTAGAAGATTATGACATCGGAGCGAAGACGGGAACTGCCGAAAAACTTCCCAGAGGCAACGGGAAATATCTTTTGTCTTATATGGGATTTGCTCCTCAGGATAATCCGGAGGTGCTGATCTATGTGGTTGTTGACGAACCGAACGTAGAGGCTCAGGACGACAGCTCGCTTGTGAGAAGGCTCGCCAAGAGCATTATGGAAGAAGCCTTCCCGTATCTTGGAATTACTACGATAGAGGACGAGGAAAAAGCGGCGGCTGAGGCGGCGGCCGCGGAAAGTAAATTTACCGGCGACGAAGAATATACGGATTATAATGAAGATTATAATGATACGTATAATAAGCCGGACGGAGAGTACATTGATGAAAATTATGCCCCGGACCTGGATGACTGGGCGGGAGGCGAGTGACGGATTTACCGGAATAACCCTGCAGGAGATGTAATATGCTGTAACAACATCTCCTTCGGGGTTATTTTTTTATGAAGAATAAGACATATAATAAAAAAAAGCTGCTGATTGTATTTCTTTTCGCGGCGGCCATGATTTTCGGTCTTGTCGGCCGGCTTGTCTATCTTATGATATTCGACGCGGAGTATTACCAGGAACTGGCGGAGGACCTGCATGAAAGAGAAAGAGAAATCAAAGCCGCGAGGGGAGAAATTGTTGACAGGAACGGAGTTGTACTGGCGACAAACAGAACTGTCTGTACGATTTCGGTTATTCACAGTCAGATAAAAGAACCGGAGAAAATCATCCGCGTGCTTTCGGAAGAACTGGAAATGGATCCGTCTGACGTCAGGAAGCGTGTGGAAAAAGTATCTTCAATGGAAAGAATTAAGACAAATGTGGACAAATCCGTGGGCGACCGGATCCGGGAATGTGATCTGGACGGGGTAAAAGTGGACGAAGATTACAAAAGATACTATCCGTATGACGATCTTGCCTCAAAAGTGCTCGGCTTTACCGGCGGAGACAATCAGGGAATTATCGGCCTGGAAGTAAAGTACGAAGATTATCTGAAAGGGACAAACGGGACGATCCTGACAGTGACGGACGCCAGGGGAATAGAACTGGAAGGAGTGGCCGAGGACAGGATCGAGCCGGTGGCGGGGGAAACGCTGCGGATCAGTCTGGATTATAATATCCAGGAGTACTGTGAGCAGGCGGCCCGCAGGGTTATGGAGGAAAAGCAGGCGGACAGCGTGTCCGTTCTCCTTATGAATCCGCAGAACGGTGAAATATATGCGATGGTAAATGTCCCTGAATTTAACCTGAATGACCCTTTTGAGCTGAATACAGGAGACGCAGACCGGCTGTCGGATGAGGAGCTGCAGGACGCTCTGAATCAGATGTGGAGGAACGGATGCATCAATGATACATACGAACCGGGTTCCACATTTAAAATTATTACCTCGGCGGCATGCCTGGAGGAAGGGGTTGTGAGCCTCGACGATACATTTGTCTGTCCGGGATACCGGATTGTAGAAGACAGGAAAATACGCTGCCATAAGGTGGGAGGGCACGGGACGGAGACTTTTGTCCAGGGAATTCAGAATTCGTGCAATCCGGTTTTTATGGATATCGGACTGCGCCTCGGGAGCAGCCGCTTTTATGATTATTTCGGGCAGTTCGGGCTCCTGAAGCTGACGGGAGTGGATCTGCCGGGGGAGGCGGGAACAATCATGCACCGGCGCGAAGACATCGGGACGGTGGAACTGGCCACCATGACTTTCGGCCAGTCGTTTCAGATTACGCCGATACAGCTTGCCACAACCGTGAGTTCGATAATAAACGGGGGCAGAAGGATAACGCCGCATCTTGCGACAGCTGTGGCGGATAGAGAAGGGGAGATAATCGAAGAGTTCCGGTATGAAACAGAAACGGGAATTGTGTTGGAGGAGACTTCGGAGACGATGCGGATGCTTCTTGAGGGGGTTGTGTCGGAAGGATCCGGCAGAAACGCGTATATCGAAGGCTACTCGATCGGGGGGAAGACCGCCACTTCACAGACGCTTCCGCGAAGCGCCAATAAATACATTTCCTCTTTCCTCGGATTTGCCCCTGCGGACGATCCGCAGATTCTCGGAATTGTCGTGATTCACAACCCGCAGGGGATTTACTATGGGGGAACGATAGCGGCTCCTGTTCTGAGAGATATATATGACAATGTCCTGCCGTATCTCGGGATTGAAAAAAACTAAGTGATGAGTTATACTGTATTAGATATTCTGGGGAGAATCTGATTTCACCCGTGAAAACAAAAGAGAGGAAGAGGTAGAACTATGAGCAGTCATATTGTAATCCCGGTGCTGATATCATTTGCAGTCAGCCTTGTGCTCGGCCCGGTTGTGATTCCGTTCCTGAGAAAGCTGAAAATGAAGCAGACTGAAAGGACGGACGGGGTTAAGTCCCATCTGAAAAAGGCGGGCACGCCCACTATGGGGGGCATTATTATTCTCGTTTCCGTTATTGTGACTTCGCTTTTTTATGTGAAAGATTATCCGGCGGTCATCCCGGTTCTTTTTCTGACGGTGGCTTTCGGCCTGATCGGTTTTCTGGACGATTATCTGAAGGTTGTGCTGAAGCGTTCGGACGGCCTGATGCCCATGCAGAAAATGGCGCTTCAGATTGTAGTAACGGCCGTGTTCGCTTTTTATCTTGTAAAGGTGGCGGATGTGCCGCTGACCATGCTTGTGCCTTTCTCAGGCGGACGTTATCTTGATCTTGGCTGGGCGGCTGTACCGGTACTGTTTTTTGCCGTGATCGGTACGGTAAACGGAACGAATTTTACAGACGGCCTGGACGGTCTTGCTTCCAGCGTCACTGTTCTTGTGGCTACGTTTTTTACCGTGGTAGCCGTCGGGACAAAGAGCGGCGTGGAGCCGGTTACATGCGCGGTAGTCGGAGCGCTTCTGGGATTTTTGCTCTTCAACGTATATCCGGCCAGTGTGTTTATGGGGGATACGGGTTCGCTCGCGCTGGGCGGCTTTGTGGCAGGTACGGCGTACATGATGCAGATGCCTCTGTTTATCATTATTGTCGGTTTTATTTACCTTGTGGAAGTGGCGTCTGTTATTATTCAGGTAACATATTTTAAGAAGACAGGCGGAAAGAGAATTTTCAAAATGGCGCCGATACATCACCATTTTGAGCTGTGCGGATGGTCTGAAACACGGGTTGTGGCTGTTTTTTCCATAATTACGGCGATTCTCTGTCTGATCGCTCTGATGGGGGTGTAAGTACATGAATATAAAAGGTAAAAAAGTACTTGTATTCGGCTCGGGAATCAGTGGCGAAGCGGCGGCGGGCCTGCTGCTTCGACAGGGCGCCCGTGTTGTTCTGTATGACAGAAATGAAAAGATTGACCGGGACGCGGTGGAGAGGAAGATAGCGGACAGCGTGCAGGATAAGCAGGACATGCCGTGCGGCTGCCTGGAAATTATTCTCGGCAGATTCCCGGAAGAAATACTCGGCGAGCTTTCTCTTACGGTTATCAGCCCCGGCGTGCCTTCGGATCTGCCGGAAGTAGAGCAGATGAGAAAAATGGGGATACCGGTGTGGGGCGAGATTGAGCTGGCGTGGGTATTCGGAAAAGGCGACGTCCTCGCGATAACCGGAACAAACGGAAAGACGACGACAACCACGCTGCTCGGCGAAATCATGAAAAACTTTAAAGAGAGCGTCTTTGTTGTGGGAAATATCGGCAATCCTTATACAAGCGTGGCTTTAGAGACGGAAGAGGATTCGGTAATCGTCGCTGAGATCAGCAGCTTCCAGCTGGAGACGGTGCATACTTTCCGGCCGAAAGTCAGCGCGATTCTGAATATTACGCCGGATCATCTGAACCGCCACCATACAATGGAGGCATATATTGAAGCAAAAGAGCGGATTGCCGGAAACCAGACAAAAGACGAAGTGTGCGTGCTCAATTACGAAGATGAAGTACTCCGCGCGTTCGGAGAAAGAACAGAAGCTGAGGTTCTATATTTCAGCAGCGGACGTAGACTTAAAAGAGGAGTTTATCTTGACAATGGAGAGATCATTATAGACCTCGGAGAGAAAATTACTCTGTGCAGGACGGATGAGCTCCATATTCTGGGAATCCACAATTATGAAAATGTGATGGCGGCCGCGGCCATGGCCTTTGTCTTTGGCGTGCCTGCGGATATTATCCGCAGTACAGTACTCGGATTCCGGGGAGTCGAGCACAGGATTGAGTTTGTGGCGGAAAAGAACGGCGTCGCTTTTTATAATGACTCGAAGGGGACGAATCCGGACGCGGCTATCCGCGGCATCCGTGCGATGAACCGGCCGACAGTGCTGATCGGAGGCGGATATGACAAAGATTCCACGTACGATGAGTGGATCGGCGCCTTTGACGGCAAGGTGAAAAAGCTCGTGCTCCTTGGGGCAACCCGGGAGAAAATAGCAGCGGCGGCCAGAAAGGCCGGGTTTGACGACATCGTAATGGCCGACACGTTTGAGGAAGCTTTTGAAAAGTGCGTAGAGTACGCCGTGCCGGGCGATGCGGTTCTGCTCTCGCCGGCGTGCGCGAGCTGGGGAATGTTTAATAATTATGAAGAACGCGGAGATAAATTCAAAGAACTTGTAAATCAGCTTTAGGGAGTGGATTTATATTGGAGCGTTCCGAAAAGAGGCAAAGATATGACGACGTGCTTCTGGCGGTTGTGCTGATTCTTGTCGGGATCGGTCTCGTGCTGCTTTACAGTACAAGCGCGTACAACGGCAGAGTGAAATTTCATGATTCGTTATACTATCTGAAAAAACAGGGCTTCGCCGCCCTGGCAGGACTTTTCGGCATGGTTGTCATCTCCCGCATTGATTATCATAAATGGGTGCCTTTTGCCATACCGGGTTATCTGATGGCTGTATTTCTCTCCGTTGCGGTTATGCTGTTTGGAGATGAATATAACGGGTCCAAAAGATGGCTGTCTTTTGGGCCTTTTTCATTTCAGCCGTCGGAGTTCGCCAAGGTGGCGGTAATCCTGTTTTTATCCTGTCTGATCAGCAGAAATGTAAAAAAGATGGGCCGTTTTTCATCCCTCCTGCTGACGCTGCTTCCGGTTCTTCCGGTTGTGGGGCTGGTGGGCGCCAGCAATCTGAGCACGGCGATTATCATTCTGGGCATTGCGGTCGTGCAGATTTTCGCCGCCAGCCCGAAGTATTCGCAGTTTATCTGGATGGGGAGCGCGGCGGCGGCTTTTATGGCTGTATTTCTTGCCATGGAGAGCTACCGGCTGGAGCGGATCGCCATCTGGCGCAATCCGGAGCAGTATGAAAAAGGATATCAGACACTTCAGGGGCTGTATGCCATCGGAAGCGGCGGGCTTTTCGGCAGAGGGCTGGGAAACAGCGTGCAGAAGCTCGGCTTCCTTCCGGAGGCGCAGAATGATATGATTTTTTCCATTATATGCGAAGAACTCGGACTGGCGGGAGCCTGCGGCATCATTTTTCTGTTTCTGATTCTGATCTGGCGCTTTTTCGTAATCGCCACAAAAGCCCGGGATCTGCTCGGCGCTCTGATCGCCGGCGGGGCTATGGCTCATATGATGATCCAGGTTATTCTGAATATCGCGGTGGTGACAAATTCGATTCCGAATACAGGAATTACGCTGCCATTTATCAGTTACGGCGGTACGTCCATAGTATTTCTGCTCTTTGAAATGGGGCTTGTGCTTAGTGTATCCCGTCTGATAGAATAGGGGCTGAGGAGGAATATGGATGAAAGAAAAAAAGAACGGAAAGAGAAAAATACTGCCTGTTGTATGCGGGGCGGTTATCATACTTCTGCTGGCAGGGGTTATTGCCGTGTTCGGATTCCGGGTGCGGGCATTTGAAGTGGATGGAAATAAATATTACAGCGACAATTCGGTGACCGCGTGGATAAATAACGATGAGCTGGCCGCGAATTCCCTGTATATTCTGATAAAATACAATCTGACAGATCCGGATCTCCCCGACGCGGTGGAGCGGCTTGACATTTCCCTGAAAAATCCCTGGACGGTTCATGTTCAGGTAAAGGAAAAACAGATGGTCGGATATGTGGATTATGACGGAGCCTTTCTTTACTTTGACCATGACGGCACCGCTTTTGTGTCGCGCAAGAAAGAAGTCGAGGGAGTCTTTCGCGTGGAAGGCCTCTCTTTTGACGCGGGGAATGTCGTGATGGGAAAAACCATCCCCGCCGAGGATCCTGATATTTTTGAAAAGATAGCGGAAGTGTCCCGCGGTCTGGACAAATACGAGCTGGTGCCTGACAAGGTATCCTGTGCGGGAGGAGAGATGCAGCTGATGTTCGGCAAGGTGCGGATCCTCCTGGGAAATGATAATTACGATGAGAGAATGGCGCAGATCAGTCCGATTCTTCAGAAGCTGGACGAACGGTATCCGGATACGGCCGGAACCCTTCATCTGGAGAAGTTTGACGGTGATTCTGAAAACATTCCGTTCGTACCGGAAAGCAAATAAGGGAGGAATGGCCGTAAATAGTATAAAAAATCTGAAAAACAGGAAAAAATGTATTGATTATTTGAGAAAAAGACTTTATTATATACTTATTGAATTGGATTATTCAATAAAAGGGATGTATAAGAGATTAATAAGACGACAAAGGAGGAAATACTCTTGTTAGAAATTAAAACCAACGAATCGGAAGCGGCCGCAAGAATAATTGTTGTCGGAGTAGGCGGCGGCGGAAATAATGCCGTTAACCGGATGATTGACGAGCAGATTGCGGGTGTGGAATTTATCGCAGTTAATACAGATAAACAGGCGTTACAGCTCTGCAAGGCACCGACTCTGATGCAGATCGGAGAGAAACTGACCAAAGGACTTGGCGCCGGAGCACAGCCTGAGGTAGGAGAAAAAGCGGCGGAGGAAAGCTCTGAGGAGATTTCAGCGGCTCTCAAGGGAGCGGACATGGTGTTCGTAACCTGCGGTATGGGCGGCGGAACCGGTACGGGAGCGGCTCCGGTAATCGCGCGCATCGCGAAAGAGCAGGGCGCTCTTACGGTCGGCGTTGTAACAAAGCCTTTCCGTTTTGAGTCAAAGACAAGAATGCAGAACGCTCTTACCGGAATTGATAAGTTGAAAGAGAATGTTGACACAATTATTGTGATCCCGAATGATAAACTTCTTGAAGTTGTGGACAGACGCACAACAATGCCAGAGGCATTAAAGAAAGCGGATGAAGTTCTCCAGCAGGGTATCCAGGGAATTACAGACCTGATTAATGTTCCGTCACTGATTAACCTTGACTTTGCGGACATTCAGACGGTTATGAAAGACAAGGGAATCGCCCACATCGGCATCGGCGCCGGAAGAGGCGACGACAAAGCCCTTGAGGCGGTTAAAGAGGCTGTTGCCAGCCCGCTGCTTGAGACTACGATACAGGGAGCTTCCAATGTCATTGTCAACGTATCCGGCGACATTACGCTTATGGATGCATCTGACGCTGCTGATTACGTACAGGAGCTCGCGGGAGAGGGCGCAAGCATTATCTTCGGCGCTATGTACGATGATACGAAGTCTGACGAGTGTACGATTACCGTTATCGCCACAGGCTTACATAATGTCGGCGGCAGCGCTTCCAAGCTGAAAGCGAGACTGGAAGGCCAGCAGAAAGTCGGTTCCATTCTCCCGTCCGGGGATTCACCGATAAGAAGCCGTTTCGACAGCGACGGAAGAACAGCTTCTTCCAGAACTCAGGGAGGCACGATGCCTACTCTGCAGCCGAGGACTCCCTCCAGCAAGGTAAAGGAGCAGCCGATTAAAATACCGGATTTCTTTAAAAAATAATATATGCATGAAATGATCTCTGCGTACACAAAACGGATGTGTACGCAGAGTTTTTCTTTTGGGAAAGTCGTCCGGACTGTCCTGTCGAAATAAAAATCATATTATCCGTCAGCATCTGACAAATTTCCGAAACCTGCGGGCTTATAATTTTCTGGAGCTTTAAGAGAACACTGCCGTTTCCGGCAGATACTACAAAGGAGAAAGAAGGTGGAACATGTACTATGAACTGTACATAGATGTGTTTTTTCTGGAAAATTTTATGATAGACAGCCTGCTGCTCCTGGCTGTGGGGCGGGCGATGAAATGTTTCCGGTCATACGGGCGCGTCGTTCTTGGCGGGATGCTTGGCAGTCTGCTCACATGTCTGGTGGTCGCGGCCCCGCTCCCGGCGGCGTTAAAGCTGCTGCTTTTTCATTTTGCCGTAAACAGTCTGATGCTAACCGCGGGGTTAAGGATATCCGGCGCGGCGCAGTTCGCGAAGGCGTTCGTCCTGCTGTATCTGGCGGCTGTTGCCACGGGAGGAGCGGCAGAGCTTTTACGGCCGTGGATGAGGTATGCGGGCCTTCTCTACGGGGCTTTCGTAGCGGGCTATTTCCTGTTTTACGCAATCTGGAGGACGGCCGCGCGCTCCGGCAGAAGGGAAGAGGAAATACTGAGTGTTACACTGTACGCCGGAAAAACGGTGATAGAGACGACTGCGTTATGGGATACGGGAAATAATCTTACGGATCCTCTTACCGGCGATCCGGTAAACATTGTGGCGCCCGGCCTGGCAAAAGAGATGCTCGCCCCGGAAGGAGCGGACAAAGGGTTTCGCTATATACCGTTTCGCTGCGTGGGCGGGGAGAGCGTTCTGCCGGTGTTCCGCGGAGAAAAGATGTGCATACACACAGGGGAAGACTGCTGGATCATGAGGCCGCTTCTCGGAATCAGCCCTTCGGGGCTTCTCCGGGAGGAAGGATGCCAGATGATACTGAATCCGGGTGTTCTGTACCGGTGATAACACAGAACTTTACATGAAATAAATGCAGGAGGAAAATAAAATGGTTTTAAAGGCAGCTGTTCCGCAGCAATTCAAGTTTCGGGTAATACCGGGGATACGGAACCTGATTTTCGGAGAAGGACGCGAGATTCATTATATCGGAGGGACGGAAGTGCTTCCGCCGCCGCTGGAAGGAAAAAAGGAAAGGGAGCTGATCCGGCGTCTCGGCACGGAACATGACGAGGCGGCAAAAAAGATGCTGATTGAACACAATCTGCGCCTTGTCGTGTACATAGCAAAGAAGTTCGACAATACAGGGGTAGGCGTGGAGGACCTGATTTCTATAGGGACGATCGGGCTTATCAAGTCGATTAATACATTCAATCCCTCAAAGAAAATCAAGCTTGCCACATATGCATCAAGATGTATTGAAAATGAGATTCTCATGTATCTGAGAAGGAACAGCAAGACAAAGATGGAAGTGTCGATAGACGAACCGCTGAATGTGGACTGGGACGGGAATGAGCTGCTGCTGTCGGATATCCTCGGGACAGAAGAAGACACAATCTACAGAGACCTGGAGAATGAGGCGGAGAGAAAGCTTCTGGTCCGCGCGCTGAACAAACTTTCCGGAAGAGAAAAGATGATTGTAAAGATGAGGTTCGGACTGGATAATCCGGAGGGAAAAGAAAAAACTCAGAAGGAGGTGGCCGATCTGCTCGGTATTTCACAGTCGTATATTTCCAGACTTGAAAAAAAGATAATGCAGAGACTTAAGCGCGAGATGATAAGGTATGAACAGTAGCGAAAAACAGGTGGATATTTCCGGCGGAGATGGTACAATATAAGAAAAGCGAAAAGGGTTGGTGAGACATTATGAAGCTTACTTTTATCGGAGCAGCCCATGAAGTTACGGGAAGCTGCCATTTCCTTCAGGCGGCCGGGAAGAATATCCTGGTAGACTGCGGCATGGAGCAGGGTCCGGATCTGTATGAGAATCCGGGGCTCCCGATTCCGGCCGGAGAAGTTGACTATGTGTTTCTGACACACGCGCACATCGACCATTCCGGGATGCTTCCGCGGCTGGCGAAAGACGGATTTAAGGGAAAGATATTCGCCACATTCGCGACGGCGGATCTGTGCAATATCATGCTGCGTGACAGCGCCCACATTCAGGAATTTGAGGCGGAGTGGCAGAACAGAAAAGGAAGACGGGCGGGCAGGCCGGAAGTTGAGCCGGTGTATACGATGCAGGACGCGCTGAGCGCAATAGAACTTCTTGTCCCCTGCCAGTACAGAGAGATGATCCGGATCTGCGACGATATCCAGATACGGTTTACCGATGTGGGGCATCTGCTCGGTTCCGCAAGCATCGAAGTGTGGGCCACGGAAGAGGGCGTGACGAAAAAGCTTGTATTTTCCGGCGATATCGGGAATCTGGATCAGCCGATTATCAAAGATCCCGCCTACACAAGGACGGCGGATTACGTAATTATGGAATCCACATACGGAAATCGGATCCATTCTGCGGAAAAACCGGACTATATAGGCGAGTTTACGAAGATTCTTAAAGAAACATTTGACCGGGGAGGCAACCTTGTAATTCCGTCGTTCGCTGTGGGCAGAACGCAGGAGATGCTGTATTTTATCCGGGAAATCAAGGAGAAAAATCTTCTGCCGGAGTATCCCGGGTTTGAAGTCTATCTGGACAGTCCGCTTGCCATTGAGGCGACGAAGGTGTTTACTCTGAATATGAAAGACTGTTTTGACGAGGACGCCATGGCTCTTGTCAACGCCGGAATCAACCCGCTTGTATTTCCGGGACTTCACACATCCACAACAAGCGACGATTCCAAAATGATCAATTTTATCGAAAAACCAAAGGTGATTATTTCCGCTTCCGGAATGTGCGATGCCGGACGTATCCGCCACCACCTGAAACATAATCTGTGGAGGCCGGAATGTACGGTGCTCTTTGTGGGATACCAGGCGCAGGGAACTCTGGGACGCAGACTTCTGGAAGGCGAAAAAAATATCCGGCTTTTCGGAGAGGAAATCGAAGTGCATGCAAGAATCGAAAGCCTTCACGGCGTCAGCGGGCATGCGGACATGAACGGGCTGCTCAGGTGGGTGGGCGCCTTTGAAACGCCTCTGGAGAGAGTGTTTGTCGTCCATGGCGAGGATGCTGTGACCGACGAGTTTGCCCGGACTGTTTCGGAAAAATTAGGCTGCCGGACATGGGCGCCTTATCCGGGCTGCGAGGCGGATCTTCTGACGAACGAGATTATAAATGAAGGCGTTAAAATTCCGGCGAAACCGAAGAAAGCGGCTCAGAAGAAAGCCGATACCGCATTCGGCCGTCTGGTCGCGGCAGGAAAGAGGCTGCTTGATGTTATTTACAGAAACGAGGGGCTTTCAAACAGAGACAAGGCGAAATTTGAAGGCCAGATCAATAGTCTGGCTGATAAATGGGAAAATTAAATTCCGGACCGGCGGCATCTGAGGAAAGCTCTGTCAAGGGCTAAAAGTTTATAAAATTTTTCTCTGTCGGGAATATCTTTCAATCTGAATGAGAATCATTCTAGGTAGAAAATGCTTAGGAGGATTCTTGCGATGATGGTAAATAAGGTTGAACTGTGCGGAGTGAATACGTCCGGGCTTCCGCTTCTCAAAGAAGAGGAAAAAGCCGAGCTGTTTCAGCGGATTCAGGAAGGAGACGAGGAAGCGCGGGAAAAATATATAAAGGGAAATCTCAGGCTTGTTCTCAGTGTGATCAGGAGATTTGAAGGCAGCAGCGAAAATGCGGACGATCTGTTCCAGATCGGCTGCGTCGGCCTGATGAAGGCAGTGGATCATTTTGATCCCGGCAGACTGGTGAAGTTTTCCACATATGCGGTGCCGATGATTATCGGAGAGATCCGCAGATATCTGAGAGACAACAGTTCCATACGGGTCAGCCGTTCCCTCAGGGACACAGCCTATAAGGCGATTTACGCGAAAGAAGGATACGTACGGCGGCATATGAAGGAGCCTACGGTACAGGAAATCGCCGATGAGATCGGAATCGCGAGGGAGGACGTCGTCTTTGCCCTTGACGCCATACAGGCTCCCGTAAGCCTCCATGAGCCGGTCTACAGCGACGGAGGAGATACGCTGTATGTGATGGATCAGGTCAGCGACAGAAAAAACCGGGAGGAAAACTGGGTGGAGGAACTGTCTCTTGACGCGGCGATGGAACGGCTTAACGAGCGGGAACGGTACATTATAACGCTCCGCTTTTTCGAGGGGAAAACACAGATGGAAGTGGCGGAGCAGATACGCATTTCACAGGCGCAGGTGAGCCGGCTCGAAAAAAACGCGCTGAAGACAATGCGAAGATATCTTCTCGGCGAGTAAGAAGGGATTGATCTTTTTCCCGCTTCATACTATGATTAAGACAGCGTCGGCCGGAGCCGGCGCTGTAAACAGTATAAAGCAGGGTATGAATGCATTTTCCGATGGCAGCCGGGAAACGCAGTACAGAAAGAGAAGGGAGCATGAGATATGTATAAAGCCTGTGTATTCGATCTGGACGGAACTCTGACCGATACGCTGGAGTCTCTTATCTGTTCGGTTAATGAAGTGATGAAGGAGATGAAACTTCCGGAAATTACAAGGGAACAGTGCAGGATGTTTGTGGGAAACGGAGCAAAAGTGCTGATCCGGAAAACACTGGAGGCCGCAGGCGTATCGGAGGCCGAATATTTCGACCCGGCTTTTCGGGCGTTTCAGAGGATATTTGATAAAAACTGCACCTATCGCGTAAAGCCTTATGATGGAATTGTGCCGCTTCTTGAAAATCTGAAGAAAGCGGGAATCCGGCTTGGCGTTCTGTCCAACAAACCGGACAGGCAGGCGGTTCATGTGGTCGGCAGTGTTTTTGGCGAAGACGTCTTTGATATTGTATGGGGACAGAAAGAGGGAGTGCCGAGAAAACCGGATCCCGCCGCGCTTCTGATGATGGGCAGGGAACTCGGGGCGGCTCCTTCGGAGATGATCTACATCGGTGATTCCGAGGTGGATATACAGACCGGAGCGGCGGCCGGAGTAAAAACCGTTATTGTATCATGGGGCTTCCGTACAGTAAAAGAATTAAGGCGGGCCGGCGCGGAGCTGATTGTGGACTCCGCGGACGGGATTTTTGAAATGGCAGAAGAAGGAGGAACAGTATGAGCGAATTCAGAGAAGAGGATCTGGCAGTGTTTATAAAAAATCAGACAAAGCTGTTTGATGAACCGGTGGCGGAGACGCCGGAAGAAGCTGAGGCGTTTCTGGAAGACTGCATGGCTGTTGTGGCGGATTCCATAGAGGAAGTAAGAGAGTATTTTGACGAAGCAGGGGCCGATGTAAGCGGTATGACCGAGGAGGAGCTTAAGGAGGCATCCGAAGTTTTTGCCCTTTCCGACGGCAGATACCTGATTGTGGAAGGGTAGACGGAAAACCGGAGCAGACGGAAAGAAGACCGGCCGACTGCGGATTAAGAGCATAAACGGACGAAAAAAGCCGCAGTTCACCGGACTGCGGCTTTTGAAACAGCTTCTTTGATAGTGTCGAGTATAATCTGAGACGTATAGGGCGCCTCATCAGACAGCGTCACGTCGTCCAGGGACTGTGTTTCGCAGACCTGTTCGGCAATGTCTTCTATGGCCGGCTGGACGAGCGGAAACATTGCGGCAACTGTCTCATCCAGATTGGAAAAGCGTATGGAATTGATACGGGATTCGTCTACAGATACTTCCACCTCCAGATTTGTATTGTTCAGAGTCAGCGTGGATGTATAAATACCCGGGGTGTACTGCCGGCGTGCGTCTGCGCCGTCTTCTTTATTCTCCGGCCTGAACATGATGAACAGAAGAATGATCAGCAGTATCCCAAGCGCGGCAAAAACAGCAGTGTAAATGATCTCTTTCATGTGCAGAACGATGATCTTTGTTCTGGAACCCATAGAATTACCTCCCGTTTTCGGCGGCCCTGTGTGCGGCCTGCCTCATGTTTTTATAATTGTATGACTGAAAATGGGAAATTATTCACGGCTTTTGCGTGACAAAAGCGGCTCGATAGAGTAAAATAGATAATCCCGGAAAGCATCGTCAGGCGCTTCCGGTGATCTGCCAGGGAAGGAATGAAAAATATGTTTATTATTGCAGGACTTGGAAATCCTTCAGGGAAATACGAGGGAACAAGACACAATGTCGGATTTGATGTAATAGACCGCATTGCGGAAAAATATAATATATCCGTAGACACGAAAAAGCATCTGGCCCTGACCGGAAAAGGGATAATCGAAGGCCGGAAAGTAATTCTTATAAAACCGCAGACATTTATGAATCTGAGCGGGGAGAGTATACGGAGCGCGGTGGATTTTTATAAAGCGGATCCGTCTCAGGAACTGATCGTGATATATGATGATGTAAATCTGGCGCCGGGCCAGCTGCGAATCCGCGAAAAGGGAAGCGCGGGCGGTCACAACGGTATAAAAAATATTATCGCGCATCTGGGAACACAGGTGTTTCCGCGGATCCGTGTAGGAGTCGGAGAAAAACCGGCAGGATATGACCTTGCGGATTATGTGCTGGGGCATTTCAGCAGGGCGGAGAAGGAAAAGATGGAAGAGGGATACGACCGGGCTGCGGACGCGGCGCGGATGATTCTGTCCGGCGATATCGGAGGAGCTATGAGTACGTATAACCGGAAAATCGAATCATAATCCGGGAAGAAAGAGAGGAACGGCATGCAGGCTTTATTATCTCCGCTGACAGAGCTTGCGGACTATCAGGAAATCGTAAAAAAAAGAGGCAGGGAAAAAGGATATATTCAGATCGCGGGCTGTGTGAATTCGCAGAAAACGCATCTGATGTACGCGCTGAGCGATGGCTGGGAATACCGGGTCATCGCTTTTTCCAGTGAGGAAAAAGCAAAAAAAGCGTATGAGGAATACCGTTTCCTCAGTGATGATGTGTGGCTGTATCCGGCAAGAGATTTTCTCTTTTATCATGCCGACATAAAAGGAATGCTGCTGACAAGCAGGCGCATGGAAGTGCTGCGTTCGCTGCTTGAAAAGAAAGAAGACAGAGAAATTACTGTTATTACTACAATTGACGCCTTCCTGGACGGTCTGCCCTCTTTGGAGGAGCTTGGAAAGCGCAGAATATCTCTGGCCGCCGGGCAGACGGTGGATTTCGCCCTGCTTCAGGAACGGCTGGCAGGAGCGGGATATGAAAGGGAAAGCCAGATCGAAAGCCCGGGACAATTTGCCGTGAGAGGCGGTATACTGGACGTATATCCGCTGACGGAGGATATGCCTGTGCGAATCGAACTCTGGGGCGATGAGATTGATTCCATACGAAGTTTTGACGCGGAAAGCCAGCGCTCGGTGGAAAATCTGGAAAAGGTGGAAATATATCCGGCTTCGGAGAATCAGGAGCCGGGAGGGAAAACCGTATCTTTTCTGGATTATTTCCCGGTGAAAAAAACGCTGGTGTTTCTGGATGAGCCTGTCCGTCTTCTTGAGAAAGCGGATGAGGTTGAAGAGGAGTATGTACACAGTATGCAGAACCGGGAGGACGCCGGGATGGATCCGGCGGAAGAGACTCTTACGGTTTATCCTCTGGCGGAAATTACAGAGAAGTTCAACGGTTATTCGGGCATTGCGTGCACTACGCTGGAGTCACGGTGCGGAGATTTTAAGATCAGCAGCACTTACAGTATTCAGACTAAAAGCATCAATCCGTACAACGGCAGTTTCGAGCTGCTGACCAGGGATCTGAAAAACATGAAGCGCACCGGCAGCAGAGTTGTGCTTTTGTCCGGCTCCAGAACCCGCGCAAAACGGCTTGCAGAGGATCTGAGGGATTATGATCTGAGCAGTTTTTACAGCGAAGATATGGAGCGGCGCGTCAATCCCGGCGAGATCATGGTTTCCTACGGACACGTATCGGAAGGATATGAGTATCCCATGCTGAAATTTGCAGTGATTTCAGAGACGGATATATTCGGAAGGAAGAAAAAGAAAAAGCGCCGCAGACGGTTCGACGGGCAGAGAATCAGAGACTTTGCCGAACTGAGGCCGGGAGATTTTGTCGTCCATGAAAACCACGGGGTGGGCGTTTACCGGGGAATCGAAAAAGTCGAAGTAGACAAAGTAGTCAAAGACTATCTGAAAATTTCCTATGCGGAAGGCGGCGTGCTTTACATTCCTGTGGCGCAGATGGATCTTATTCAGAAATATTCCGGAGCGGAAGGGAAAAAACCGAAGCTTAATAAGCTGGGGACGTCTCAGTGGAGCAGAACGAAAAGCCAGGTGAAGAAAGCAGTCCGGACGGTGGCGAAAGATCTGGTGGAGCTGTACGCCGCAAGGCAGCAGGCGGAAGGATTTGTGTACGGCCCGGATACCGTGTGGCAGAAAGAATTCGAGGAAATGTTTCCGTTTGAGGAGACGGAAGATCAGGCGCAGGCTATTGCGGATACAAAGCGTGATATGGAGAGCACAAAGATAATGGACCGGCTGATCTGCGGAGATGTGGGATACGGCAAGACAGAGATTGCGATCCGCGCCGCGTTCAAGGCCGTTCAGGAAGGCAAACAGGTCGTTTATCTTGTTCCGACTACGATTCTCGCCCAGCAGCATTACAATACGTTTGTTCAGAGAATGAAGGATTTCCCCGTGCGGATTGATCTCCTGTGCCGGTTCAGGACCGCGCTTCAGCAGAAGAAGACGGTGGAGGATCTGAAAAAAGGGCTTGTGGATATTGTAATCGGCACGCACCGGGTGCTTTCAAAAGACGTGGGCTATAAAGACCTGGGGCTCCTGATTATAGACGAAGAACAGAGATTCGGAGTTACCCATAAGGAAAAGATCAAAAAACTCAGGGAAAATGTAGATGTGATGACTCTGACGGCCACGCCGATCCCGAGAACTCTTCATATGAGTCTTATCGGAATCCGGGATATGAGCGTGCTGGAGGAGGCTCCGCAGGACCGTATGCCCGTTCAGACTTATGTTATGGAGTATAATGACGAGATGGTGAGGGAAGCCATCGAGCGGGAGCTGTCCAGAGACGGGCAGGTATATTATGTGTATAACCGCGTCAGTGACATTGCCGATGTGGCCGGAAAGATACAGAAAATGCTTCCCGAGGCAAATGTGGCATTCGCCCACGGACAGATGAGCGAGAGACAGCTGGAAGATATTATGTACGATTTTATAAACGGCGATATCGACGTGCTCGTATCAACGACGATTATAGAAACCGGCCTTGATATTCCGAACGCAAATACAATGATTATCCAGGACGCGGACCGGTTCGGCCTTTCCCAGCTGTATCAGCTCCGTGGCCGCGTGGGGCGCTCAAGCCGCATGGCTTATGCGTTTCTTCTGTACCGGAGAGATAAGCTGCTGAAAGAAGTGGCGGAAAAACGTCTTGCCGCTATCCGGGAGTTTACTGATCTGGGCTCCGGCATTAAGATCGCCATGCGGGATCTCGAGATCCGCGGCGCGGGCAACCTTCTGGGAGAGGCTCAGAGCGGACATATGGAGGCTGTCGGATATGATATGTACTGCAAAATGCTCAGCGAGGCGGTAAAGGAACTCAAGGGCGGCGAAGCGGAGGAAGTGTATACGACAACCATGGACCTGAATGTAGACGCATATATTCCTTCGTCTTATATTAAAAATGAATTCCAGAAACTTGATATTTACAAACGGATCGCGGCTATTGAGACCGAAGAAGAGATGGACGATATGCTGGAAGAACTGATCGACCGGTTCGGAGATATTCCGAAAAAAGTACAGCAGCTTCTGCATATCGCCCTGCTCAAAGGCCTGGCTCATTCCGCTTATGTAACCGCAGTGGAGCAGAAAGGAAAGAAAATAAAATTTACCATGTATGAACGGGCCGGGATCGACCCGGGAAAGATTCCGGAACTTCTGAAAAAATACGGGCCGGATCTGATTTTCAGAACCGGGGAGCCGCCGTATTTTCTGTATGAGAAAAAAGGAAGAAGCGGAAAGGACAGCGGAGCGGAGATTCTGGAAACAATCCGGAATGTGCTGGAGGATATCAGGAGTCTCGGATAATTATGTCAGTTTTGTGTTTTCTACTTGTTAGAAGAGGGAAAACACGTTATAATGTATCAGTATATGCGGGCATTAGAGATACTACAATACAGGCCCGCCGCCGGGGAAGCCAGATAAGACAGGTCGGAAGCTCCGGCGGAAGAAGAGGAGGCTATACAGATGATGCGATTAAGAAAAGGCGCGGCGATAGCTGCGGCCGCAGGCGCTCTGACGGCGATGACAGTTACGGGATGCAGCGGTTCTCTGGATCCGGATGCAGTAGTTATGACCGTAGGCGGCGAGGAGGTTACTCTCGGAGTTGCCAATTTTTATGCCAGAATGACTCAGGCGCAGTATGAAACTTACTATCTCGGCATGATGAGCAGCAACGGGATGACGATGACTGCGGAAGATATGTGGAATCAGGAGTATGACGGGGAGACGACGGAAGAGTCGACAAAGGAGAGTCTTCTGGAAAGTCTGCAGAATATGTATGTGATTTCCCAGCATGCGGAGGAGTATGATGTAAGCCTTACAGAAGATGAGGAGAAGGCGATCAGCGACGCTGCGGATCAGTTTGGCAAAGATAATACAGACGAAGCGAAGGACAAAGTATCCGGCTACAAAAAGGATATCGAAAAATATCTGGAGCTTGTAACTATTCAGACGAAGATGGACAGCGCCATGAAAGAAGGCGTTGACGAGGAAGTTTCCGATGAGGAAGCGGCGCAGAAGGCAATGGATTATGTGTTCTTCTCTTACACGACGACAGATGATTCCGGCGCTACGGTCGCTCTTTCGGATGATGAGAAAACAGCTCTGAAAACGACGGCGGAAAATCTGACGGAGCGGGTGAAAAACGGAGAAGAAATGGCGGATGTAGCCGAGGAATCTTCCACGGCGGTTCAGGAAGCGACATTTGACGCCGAGACATCCACTTATGACGCGGATCTTATCGCCGCGGCGGACGCTCTGGCGGAGGTCGGAGATGTGACAGATGTGATAGAGACGGACAACGGCCTTTATGTTGCGCAGCTTACAAGTCTTCTTGACCGGGACGCTACGGATACGAAAAAACAGGAAATCGTGGAAGAGAGAAAGCAGGAACAGTACGATTCCCTTCTGGAAGACTGGAAGGACGCTGCCGATATTGAAGTGGACGAGAAAGTCTGGGACAAGATTGACTTTATTGATCAGGGTGTAACGATTATTACTTCAGAGGACGAGGAGAGCACGGAGGAAGGCACGTCCGCGGAAGACAGTGAAGATACATCCGACAGCGGCTCTTCGGAAGATGAAGCGTCATCCGGCGAAGAGGCGGCGGATGAAGGCACGGAAGAATGAGGACGCTGATAAAAAACGGTAAAATTGTCACGGAAGCTCAGGTATATTCCGGAGACATTCTTGTTGAAGACGGGAAAATAAAGGAAATAGGAACCGGTCTTTCCGACAGAGACGCGGACGTAATAGACGCGTCCGGAAAGTATGTGCTTCCGGGAGCCGTCGACGTGCATACGCATATGGATCTGCAGGCGGGCCGGTACCGGGCGGTGGATGACTTTTATGACGGAACTGTCGCGGCGGCCTGCGGCGGGACAACAACGATTGTAGACCATATGGCTTTCGGTCCTGCCGGATGCAGCCTGTGGCATCAGGTGGAAGAATATCACAGACTGGCTGACGGGAAAGCGGTGATCGATTATGGATTTCACGGAGTGATCCAGCATGTGGACGACAGTGATTTAAAAGAAATGAATGAGATCGCCGAAAAGGAAGGGATTACCAGCTTTAAAGCATACATGACTTATGATTTTATGCTGAAGGATGATCAGCTCTTCCGCGTGCTCCGGGAAGCGGGAAAAGACGGAATTGTGATTGCCGTCCACTGCGAAAATGACGGAGTAATCGGGTATCTGCGGGGGAAATATAAGGATGAGGGCCATACGGAGCCGAAATATCATCCGTTGAGCCGCCCGGCAGGATGTGAGGCGGAAGCGGTTTCAAGAATACTTCATCTTGCAGCGATGGCGGACGACGCGCCGCTGTATATTGTGCATCTCTCGGGAAGGGAAGGGCTGGAAGAAGTGATAAAGGCAAGGAGATCAGGCCAGAAACATTTCGCTGTGGAGACCTGCACGCAGTATCTTACCCTGACGGATGATTTGTACCAGGATGACAGAGAGGGGTTAAAAGCGATCATGTCCCCTCCGCTTCGAAAGAAGGAAGATCAGGATGCATTGTGGAAAGCGCTTTCCGACGGTGTGCTGGATGTTGTAGCCACCGACCACTGTCCGTTTAATTACGAAGTGGAAAAACAGGCCGGAGCGAAGGATTTTACCGTCTGCCCGAACGGGGCGCCCGGTGTGGAAGAACGTCTGAGGGTAATGTATTCCGAGGGAGTCGCGAAGAAACGGATTACGCTTCCCCAGCTGGTGAAATATCTCTGTACAAATCCGGCGCGGATGTACGGACTGTATCCGGAAAAAGGCGCGCTGCTTCCGGGAAGCGATGCGGATTTGGTAATTTTTGACCCGGCAAAGGAAAAAGTGCTTACTCACCGGGACATGCACAGCGCCGTAGATTATACCTGTTATGAAGGTATGAATGTAAAAGGGGACATCGACCTCGTTATGCAGAGAGGAAAGACAATTGTTAAAGACAATGTATTTCTCGGAAAAAAAGGAGACGGAAAATATCTGAAGCGCTCAAAAAGCGTTCTGGCGGAATAAAAACCGTCCGACGCGATTGCGAAAAAAAGCCGGAGCGGACTGTGGAGGCAGTCCGGCTCCGGCTTTGCAGTTCAGGGATCAGATATATTCCAGTTTTTCGAAATAGTGCATGAGGATATCGGCACAGTTTTCTACACCGAGTTCGCTGGTGTCGATAATCATGTGATAATCGTTTACGTCGCCCCATGTTTTTCCTGTGTGCTCATAATAATAAGCGGCTCTTTCCTCATCCGTCCGTTCGACTTTTTCTTTCGCGTCTTCATAGCTCAGATTGTCTTTGCCCATAATTCTGTGAATGCGGTCTTCCTTGTCGGCGCAGACGAAAATGTTCAGCACGTTCATACGGTCTCTCAGAATGTCGGACGCGCACCGGCCGAGTATAATGCAGGGCTTTTCTGCAAGCTTACGGATTGCCTCAGCTTCACTTTCATACATATGATCATGAATCTGTTCTTCTATGTAGGCCTTATCATATACAGGAATGTCAAGCCTTTCAGAAAGCTCTTTTGCAATAATACTTGCCCCCGTCCCAAAACGGCGGCTCATGGTGATTACTAATTTCATAAGAACTCCTCCTTTGTAGACAAAATGTAGGCTGAATCCTATTATAGCACTTCTTTTTCATTTTGTCTTGCTTCTGTTTCGCATTCTGCTAAAATGATTATGACGGCAGTCAGAACTACGAAAAAGTGAAAGACAGCAATATGGAGGAGAATATGACAGGTTTGGAATATGGCGCGCAGCGTGTAATTGAAGAAGTGGAAAAAGCGGTTGTCGGGAAGAAAGATGTTCTGACAAAAATAATGACGGCAATTCTGGCCGGCGGGCATATCCTGATCGAAGATATACCGGGAACCGGAAAGACGACAATGGCTCTTGCCTTTTCGAAGGCAATGGGACTGAAAGCGCGGAGAGTGCAGTTTACGCCGGATGTCCTGCCGGCGGATCTGACCGGTTTTAATATTTATCAGAAAGAAACAGGCAAATTTGTCTATCAGCCGGGAGCGGTTATGTGTAATCTTCTGCTGGCTGATGAGATTAACCGTACGTCTCCGAAAACTCAGTCGGCTCTTCTGGAAGTAATGGAGGAGCAGCAGGTCACGGTAGACGGCGTGACCCGGAAGACAGGGCGGCCTTTCATAGTAATCGCCACAGAAAACCCAGCGGGTTCCGCGGGGACCCAGCTTCTGCCTGAATCTCAGCTGGACCGCTTTATGATATGTGTAAGTATGGGATATCCTACGGTAGAAGAAGAGATGGAGATTATGAACAGGAGCCGTGAAGAGGACCGTACGTCCGGAATCCGTCCGATTCTTGGCGCGCCGACGCTGCTGGAGATGATGGAGGAGGCGCGCGGAATATACATGCACGAGAGAATCAGCCGTTATATTGCAGAGCTGGCAAAAGCCACAAGGGAAGATTCTTTTACAGAGCTGGGTATAAGTCCCAGAGGCACGGTGGCTCTGACGGCGATGGCAAAAGCATGCGCGTATTTAAAAGGGCGGGAGTATGTAATTCCTTCGGACGTGGAAGAAGTATTTCCCTGCGTGGCTTCACACAGAATTATTCTGAATATGAAGGCAAAAGTCGGCCGCGTAAAGGTGGAAGAAATTGTCCGGCAGATTCTCGAAAGAGTGGAAAAGCCGGCGCTGAGGACAAGGCGGTAGAAAAATGATCAGAAGAACGGCAGGGTATCTGGCAGTGCTTCTTTTCACTGCCTATCTGTTTTTTATGTATGACGCGGAGGCTCTTTCGGGAATGCTGGCGCTTTGCTGCCTGTATCCGGTTTTTTCCGCGGCCTGGCTTCTTTTTGCCGGGAAAAAGGCGGTTCCGGATCTTTACAGAGTGCCTTCTGTGGGAGAGGCGGGAAAACAGGTAAAAGCAGGAATATCGGTAAAAAATATGTCGGCGCATAATTGCCTGCGATATGAGGCCGTTTTGTCCGTAGGGGGCAGGCGCGGGAAAAAACGCGCGAAAAGGCGGCTTGGCGGCGCGCTGGAGCCCGGAGGGACAGAAACAGTATGGTGCGTGTTTGAAGCGCGCTATTGCGGAATTACGGAAATATGCCTGGAAAGTATAAAGGTATACGATTTTCTTGGAATTTTTTACAGAAAAGTAAAATGGAACAAAAAGGCGCAGGTGAAGATTATGCCGGAATTCCGGCTTATGCCCCTGGAAATTACAAGGAAAACAAGAGAATTTCAGGCGGAGGCCCAGGAGTTTTCCGGACAGCGCAGAGGCGATGACCCCTCTGAGATCTATCAGGTCAGAGAATATAAAGAAAAGGATTCTCTGAAAGATATTCACTGGAAATTAAGCGCGAGAGAAGAAAAACTGATGGTAAAGGAACGCAGTTTTCCACTGGGCTGCGTTGTGCTTATCTATATTGATTACCGAAAGGAAAATGAGTCGGAATCCGGTTTTTCGCATATGCTCGAGACGGTTGCATCGCTCTCCGTTACGCTGGCGGAGGAAAAATGTATTCACATGGCCGCATGGTATGAGGAAAAGAATGAAAGAATTATCAGATGGAGGATTTCCGACGCGGAAAGCGCCTGCGAGATGATCTGGGGACTTATGGAAGCGGAACCATGCCGGGACGCGGAAAAATCGGAGGCCTGTTACAAAGACGCGTTCCGGGGTGTGGAATTCAGCAGCATTATAACGGTTGACGGAAACGGGGATATGAAAAAGGACGGAGAATCCTTTGATTTTCTCCGTGTGTAACCCGGATCCGGACAGGAAGAGGGAGAAGCGAAAAATGAGAAACAAAAGTTCGGGAATAAAGATATACCGGACAGCAGCGGGAAAAAGACAGAAAAATCAGGGGACATTTTCGCTGTTCTGCGTGCAGGCGGCGGCGACGTGTCTGGTGATGATTTTATGGTGGAATGCCTTTCTGTCTGTATTTCCCGTTCCGTTTCACCGCGGATGGATGTACGCAGGCACATGTCTCTGGATTGTGATTTCAGGCCTTGCGGGAAGACGGTTCGGATGGAAGGCGGCGTGCGCCGCCCTGGCCGCTGCAGGGCTGTTTTTGTGGTTTTACAGGGAGCCGCTGTCCGGACTGTATGAGTGGATTTTACAGATGGTACAGAGTATGTCTGTGGAGTCGGCCGGGCAGCAGCCGTTTGAAGACGCATACAGCGGCGTGGCTGTACTGTGTACGGTTCCTGTTATCGAGCTGCTCATGGCCGTACAGAGACGGGGCCGGGGAAAAGTCTGGGCCGCTCTTATACTCGCGGCGCCCTTTTTTGCGGCGGCCGCCGCAGGACTGTTTCAGTCCCCGCTGCCCGCATGGCTTCTGATTGCGGGAGAAGGGGTTTACTTCGCGTCTGCCGGGCTGGGCGGAGCGGGAACAAAGGGCGGAAAAAAGTTTTTCGCCTGGAAACACGCGGCGGCTTCCATACTGATTACGGCAGCGGCGGCTTTTCTTTTTTTTCAGGCAGGAAAGATTCTGGATGTGCAAAGAGATGAGGAAAACGGCTTTTATATGCAGACCAGGAGCGCGATCCGCACGGAAGTGATCGGGAGAGTACAGGATCTGCTGGATCAAAGATCTGAAGAAAACCCGGAAGAAAATATGGAAGAAGCTTTCCCTGAGGAAGACGGCTATATTCCGGAACAGGAAACAGCAGAGGATGACATTTCAGAAGACAGTCCGGATACTGATTTTTCAGGCCGGATGGGAGAAAGCGGAATGGATGATCTTGGTAGTCTGGCATATTTCCGTCCGCGGCAGGGGCAGGTGTCTTATATAGAGGTGGATGAAAAACCTGAGAAAACCGTATATGTGCCGCTGAGA
The DNA here is from genome assembly GCA_944381125.1 of uncultured Mediterraneibacter sp. Taxonomy (GTDB): domain Bacteria; phylum Bacillota; class Clostridia; order Lachnospirales; family Lachnospiraceae; genus Mediterraneibacter. The sequence goes on from CALWKB010000017.1 coordinate 37,540, forward strand.
TGGGGAGTCAGTTATTCAGATAATTCATGGACAAAAGAAGATGTGACTTTTTCAACTCTTGCCCCGTCGGAGGAATACAGAAAATACCCGGATGAACTTGAAAACATGCTGGAAACGCTCTGCGGGGACTGGAAAAACGCGTCGTTTTCTGAGGTCAGCAGGGGAATCAGCAGTGAGCTTTCCGAAAGGGCGGTTTACGATACAGAACCGGGAGCGACGCCGGAAGGCAGGGATTTTGTAGAATATTTCCTGATGGAAAACCATAAAGGGTTTTGTGTTCATTTTGCCACGGCGGCTGTACTGATGTACCGATATTGCGGATATACTGCCAGATATGCGGAAGGATACGCCGTTCCGGCGGCTTCTTTCCGGGAAAATGATTCCGGCGGCTATGAAGCGCAGATTACAGCTGAAATGGGACATGCGTGGTGCCAGGTATACGACGGGCAGACGGAAGAGTGGACGGATATGGAGCATACGCCTCCGGCGCCTGAAGGGGCGGACATACAGCCGCCGGCATCGGATTCGGTCAGAGAGGGGACGGCTGCGGAGAAAGCAGGAGCAATGCCTGTCTGGCTTCGCAGGCTGAAAGTATGGAGCGCGGCTGCGGCGGGAATTATCGCTTCCGGCGCGATCCTCTTTTTCGGGCAGGCGGCGGTCCGGACGGCGCGAAGACGAAGAAAATTTTTCGGAAAAGACAGAGGACGGGCGATCTGTGAAATGTACGCGGGAATCATAAAAACAGCTCAATTTCAGGGTGTGGAAATAAAAGATCCGCTTCTGGAAGACGCGCCTGCCCGGCTGGAAGCCGTATATCCGGAACTGTCCCGGGAAGAATGGGAATGGATGTATCGGTGCGTAATGGAAAATATGTTTTATCATCCCCGGCGCGGAAAAGAAAGCCGGGAAAAAATGAGAAGCCTGTATATCAGGTTCAGGAAAGCGGCATACAGCCGCATGAAGCCTGCGGAAAAATGGCGGTTCAGATATATTCTCTGCCTGTGATGCGTGTGGCGGAAAAATAAACAGAAAGAGGATCAGATCATGATACGAAGACTGGAAGAAAAAGACAGAAAACTGTATATAGAAATGGCGGGAGAGTTTTATCATTCGGATGCGGTGCTCCATCCTGTTCCGGATATACATTTTGAAAAAACAGTTTCCGAGGCTCTGCGTTCCGGCGGAGGGGCGGAAATATTCATTCTGGAATACAACGGCGAGCCTGCCGGATATGCCCTGACAGCAAGGAGCTTTTCTCAGGAGGCCGGAGGCATGGTGACATGGATTGAGGAAATCTATGTGCGGGACGCGTACCGTTCGAAAGGGCTTGGAAGAGAATTCTTTGATTATGTGGAAAAAAACAGGGGAACTGGAACGGTGCGCATACGTCTGGAAGTGGAAGCGGATAACACAAGGGCTATGGATCTTTACAGAAAACTTGGGTTTGAAGTGCTGGATTACGTGCAGATGGTCAGAGATTTCTGACAGGGCGCTTTGCCGGGCGCGCGCACGGCGCCGTGAATACATGTATACAATCCAAAACTAAATTCTTTGATTATACCGTTGCAAGAAATATATGAATAATGCTATAATTCATAGTAGCGTTTTTTTGCCATTTGGGCAGAAAAAAGAATTGTGAGTAGGTGACTGTTTTGAAAAATAAGATCAAGCGATTTGCCAAAGGAGATTTTCATATTCCGCAGCCGGATATAATTTTTCCTGAAACCCGGATTGTGATGCGGGTCGGCGAAGGAGAAAAGTACAGAGGAAGTTTTTCGCTTCAGAATCAGGGAGAGGGGACCATACGGGGGCTTGTATATCCTTCTTCTTACCGGGTGGTCTGCGACGAGCAGGGGTTTGACGGAAACCCGGTAAATATTTACTATACATACGATGGAACGGGCCTCGTTCCGGGACATGTCGAGCACGGTAAATTTACGATTGTCTGCAACGGAGGAGAGTACGATATCGAGTTTACCGCAATCATCGAAAAGCCTTACGTTATGACGCACTACGGGAAAATTCAGAGCCTGGAAGATTTTAAAAAGCTTTCTTTCCGTGACGCGGCCGAGGCTGTGAAACTGTTCCGGTCCCGTGATTTTTATGAAATTCTCAAATACGAAGACAAGCGGATTCAGGCGCTCTATGACAATATGCGCAGATGGGAACTGGATCAGCATGCCCTGGAGGAATTTCTTGTAGGCTGTAAACAGAAGGAAAAAATATTTCTGACGCTGGAGGAGGAGAGCCGGGCTTTCATATCTCTTACCGAAGCGCGCAAGGAAACGTTCACAATAAAGAAAAACACATGGGGATATCTTGAAATTGACGTCCGCACGGAAGGGGATTTCCTCTATGTGGAGCATACCCGCATTACGACGGAAGAGTTTATCGGGAATTCCTACCGGCTTGAATATTTTATCACGGTCGAGAATCTCCACAAAGGCAGCAATTTCGGAAGGATCATACTTGAAACGCCTTACGAAACGCTGACTTATGAGATTGTTGTGGAAAAGGATATCGTAAGAGGAGAGGAACGCCGCGCAAATGACAGGGAGTTTGCCGGAATCATAAGGAATTATCTGAAATATGAGAGCGGAGCGACGGATCTTAATACATGGGTGGAAGACGCTCTGAAAAGAATTACTCATCTGGAAGAAGCGGATCCTAAAAACGAGACATATCTTCTTGTCCATGCGCACATCTGTCTGCTGAGCGGCGGACAGGAGGAGGCGAAGCAGCTTCTTGAATCCTATAATTATAATCGCTTCGCGATCGGGAAGGATGTGGAACTGAGCTCTTATTATCTTTATCTCACCACCCTTCTGAGCAACGACTCGGCCGGACAGAGAAGAGTGGCGGAAGAGTTGTCAAGATCTTTTGTGAAACATCTGGACAGCTGGAGAATTCTCTGTATGCTTGTGGAAGTGGACTCTGAGTACAAGATTTACAGCGAAAGGCTCAGAGCGCTGGAAAAACAGTTTTACGAGGACCGTTCGCACAGTATCTGGTTTTACCTGCAGGCGTTCAGATGCTTCAGAGAGAAGAGCTCTTCTCTTAAAAAACTGGGAATGTTTGAAGTCCGGGTGCTTCTGTTCGCGGTGAAGCACAGGCTTATGACGAGGGAGCTGGCTCTTTATACGGCAAATCTCGCAAGTCAGATGAAAGTCTTTGACAGACATCTGTATGACGTGCTTGTACAGTCTTACGGCATGTACAAAGAGTCCATGATCCTGACGGCAATCTGTCCCCTTCTGATAAAAGGAAACTGTGTTGAGTCTGTGTATTTTAAATGGTATCAGAAGGCGGTGGAGTCGGAACTTAAGATCGCTCAGCTGTATGAATATTATATGGCGGCAGTAATTCCCGAGCGGTTCAACAAAGCGCTTCCGAGATCGGTATACCTGTATTTTATGCACGGAAATACGCTGAATTATCAGAAATGCGCGTTTCTGTACGCAAATCTGATTACATATGAAGACGAGACGAGTGAGATATACGCACATTACAGGGATGAGATGGAGGCGTTCGCCTGGAATCAGCTGGACCGCAGAAATGTGGACAATCAGCTCAGGATTATCTATAAACGCTTTATCTCCGAATCCCAGATGAATACGGAACGCATCAAAGCGCTTTATGACATATGCCACGCGTATCAGATTACGACAAAAGTACCGAATATGAAATATATTCATGTAATTGCGGAAGACGGAACGGTTACGCAGAAGGCGCCTTATACAGAAAACGGCGCGAGAGTCTTTCTGTATTCCAAGACAGACCGGCTTGTATGGGAGGCGCGGGACGGAAGGCATTACACAGATTCCATTCCGTATGAGAGCAGAAGGCTGTTTTACGAACTCCGGTATATGGATATGTGCAGGAAATATCTCAGCGGAATGCGCAGAAACCGTGCGGAGGAAGAAGACGCGGAGCTTACGCTCGAGCGCGTGCGTGAAAAAGGGCTGGAAAACTTCCGTGAAGAAGAGATATTTAATCTGTGCAGCAGAACGATACGTGAAAACAATTATGAAAATGATGACTTCCTCACATATGTCTGCTTTGATCTTTTCCTGAAGCGGCAGTACGATAAAGTAATTCTTACTTATCTGGCAAATTATTACTGCGGGGCCACTTCAGACATGAAGCTTCTCTGGAGAGAGGCGCGCGAATACGAAGTCCACACGCATAAACTGGCGGAGCGCATTCTTACGCAGATGCTTTTCTCTGAAGAACTTTTCCAGGAAGCGCAGATTTTTGAACAGTACTATGCGGAAGGAGCATATTTCCGGCTGCAGCAGGCATATCTGGTTTATGTTTCCAGAGAGTATGTGGTTGAATCAAGGAAAATCGGGCGGAGTGTAATAGATATCATATGCCGTGAGTACGAAAAAGGCGAGGAAACGGCGGACGTCTGCAAGATCGCGGTTCTGAAATATTACGCGGATAAGGAGTACAGCTCCCAGACTCGCAGGACTCTCAGAAAGTTCATGCAGGATCTCTGCGGCAAGCAGATATATTTCCCGTTTTTCCTGTCTTACGAAAAGGAATGGCTGATCGAGCTTCAGCTCTGGGATAAAACTCTTATTGAGTATAAAGGCCAGAAAGGAAGCCGCGTTATGCTTTACTATCAGCTTCAGAACGGCAGGAATGAATCCACGGAGTATTCGACGGAAGTTCTGACGCCGATGTATGAAAATCTGTATGTGAAGAAATTTGTTCTGTTTACAGATGAAAGGCTGAAATATTATTTTAAAGAGACGATAGACGGCAATTCCTACCGGAGCGACAAAGAGACATGTACGGGGAAAGCCGAGCCGGGCGAGCCGGGACGATTCGGAAGAATTAATGATATTCTGCTCGAAAAAGATGCGGAAAAACGCGAGAAAAAGATGAAAAACTACGCGCTGGAAGACGCATGTGCGGCGCGGATGTTTGTACAGTATTAAGGAGGTTGTCTTCTCATGGGGCAGGGCAGCATTATAGGATATGAAATAAATGAAAAGACATGCCAGATCAGTTATTATAACGATCAGCATCTTGAGCCGGATACGCTTGAAGTGGACGCCGACAATTATCAGATTCCTCTGATTATCGGAAAACTGAGAGACACCTGGGCATATGGCAAAGAGGCAAAGAGGCTTGTCTCGATAAAAGAAGGCTTTACTGTCACGCGGCTTCTGAGCAAAAGTCTGGCCGGCGACAAGATTGAATTCGGAGAGGAAACTTATGACGCGGTCTGGCTTTTATCTCAGTTTATACAGATGTCGCTTCAGCCGTTCCCGGAGATAGAAGGAATTGTATTTACCGTTCCCGCGCTGACGGAGGATCTTGCGCATATGCTCCGGGGAATAGCGGCAAGAATGAATATCAATAAACATCATGTATTCATACAGGATTATAAGGAAAGTTTCTGCAACTATCTATTTTATCAGCCGAAAGAACTGTGGCAGTACGACGCCGCGCTGTTCTGCTGTGACAGAAACGAAATCCGCGCGTTTATGCTCCGCAGACTGAAGCCGGGGCTTGGCGGCGGCAAGACGACGTTTGTTACGGTGGACGAGGTGGCCAGCGCCCATATGAAAGAACTCGCCATGGTTTACCCTGTTCTGAACGAGGACAAGGCAAAAGAGGCGGACACGATGTTCTGCAAATTTATTCAGAGCGTTTTTGACAAAAGGCTTGTTTCTTCCGTATTCCTGACGGGAGAAGGATTTGAAAACAACTGGTATCCGAAAGCGCTTCGCATGCTCTGCAACGGGCGCAGGGCCTTTATCGGAAACAACCTTTACAGTAAAGGAGCCTGTTACACGGCGTACCGCAGACTTTTTATGCATATCGAAAATCCGGTCTATCTTTCGGCGGACAAGCTGACGGACCAGATCACTGTAAACATGCGGGTGGATGGACAGGAGATGTGGTATCCGATTGTTTCCTGGGGGGCGCACTGGTATGAGTCGAATAATCAGTGGGAAGTGATTCTCGAGAATACAGAAGACATTGAATTCCATATTGAGTCTCTGATTCAGGGAAATGTGAGAACGGAAAAGATTTCTCTGGAGAAATTCCCGAAACGGGCGGAATACTCCATGCGTCTGCAGCTGGAAACCATGTTTCTGGATGAAAAAACATGTAAAATCACAGTCAGAGACGAGGGGTTCGGAGACTTTTTCCCGGCTACGGATTTCCGGGAGGAGAAGATTATTCACTTAGGAGGCAATGATGGGAAGTTTAATTCTTTGTCATGACAGGCATGCGGCGCATCCCTATGAGATCACCAGGATCCACTGCAGGATATATACAATAGAGGAGCTCTGCTATTATCTTTGCAACAATCTTTATCTGATCGATTACACGATTATGAATGAACAGCTTTGTACGTGGCTGGACGATGAACTGGGCATGAACAGCCTGGCGGAGAGTCTGAGAGACGTGCTGAGGCTGCGCGGATCAGTGGAGAAATTTGTACTTACCATTTTGAAAGAATCCAGAATATACCGGGAGCCGGAGATGATACGGATCCAGAATGTTCTGGAGCATCTGAAAAACCAGAAGGATATTGAACGCCAGAAATATAAGGGAGACAACCTGCTGGAAAGCGGGGAAGTCGAGGAGGCGATTCTTGTCTATCAGGCGATTCTTAATCAGGAAAAGGACGAAAGCGTAGACGAAAAGTTTTACGGCAAGATTTACGCCGGGCTCGGAGCGGCATACGGCAGGCTTTTCCTGTACCAGGAATCGGCCAGAATGTATGACAGAGCTTATCAGATCTGCGCGGACGAGGCTCTTCTCAAGCCATATCTTTACGCGTCTTATAAATATCTTTCTCTGGAGGAGTATCACATCCTGATTACAAAGCGTGACGACTACATGCGGATAAACGCTGAAATGCGCAGAGAAATCGAAGATGTGAAAAAGGGAATGCAGACAGAAACGGACGAAGACCTTCTGGAACAGTGGAAAAGACAGCACCGCAGGAGCCACGGTTGACAGCCGGGAGCGGGTATGGTAGAATACAACGGTACTTTACCGTAGTACAGTAGCTCATCGGTAGAGAAAAAAAGTGACACCGAATCTGCGGTGGTGGGAGGAAAAAATGAAAAAAAGAGTAGTGAGTTTATTATTGTGTGCGGTTCTCGCGGTTTCTGCAACAGTCGGATGCGGCTCAGACAAAAAGTCCGCGGGAGATGATTCGGCGACTGATATGGAGTATGTAAAGGATAAAGGGACGCTTGTTGTCGGCATCACCAATTTTGAACCTATGGATTATAAGGACGAAAACGGCGAGTGGATCGGATTTGACGCGGATCTGGCTAAAAAATTCGGCGAAAGCCTCGGCGTGGATGTGGAATTTATCGAAATTGACTGGGATAATAAAATCATGGAGCTTGACGGAAAGACGATCGACTGTGTCTGGAACGGAATGACTCTTACAGATGAGGTGACAAGTTCCATGGACTGTACGGACGCTTATCTTGTAAATGCGCAGGTTGTAGTTGTTCCGACTGACGTTGCCGATAAATATCAGGATGAAGAAAGTCTTGCGGATCTGAGCTTTGCGGCTGAGGCGGGAAGCGCGGGCGAAGAACAGCTGGAAACGAGAGAGCTTCAGGTGACTCCGGTGCCGGCGCAGGCGGACGCGCTTATGGAAGTTGCCGCAGGTACGTCTGACGCTGCGGTGATAGACCTTCTGATGGCGGCGGCTATGATCGGCGAGGGAACAAGCTATGAGGATCTTACATATACCGTACATTTAAACAGTGAAGAATACGGAGTCGGATTCAGAAAAGGATCGGATCTGAAAGATGAACTGAACGGGTTCTTCAGCACCTGCTATGAAGACGGCACGATTCAGGAACTGGCTCAGACTTACGGCGTACAGGATATGCTGGTCGGCCAGGAATAGAGAATATGCGCGCATATTAGGTAAAATAAGCAGATAAACGGAGTTGTATCATGACATTTTCAGAACAGTTTCCAATTGTTTTTCAGGCGCTGAACGTAGGATTCGCGCAGACTTTAAAGTTGTTTTTTGTAACGCTTTTAGGCGCGATTCCGCTGGGGCTGATTATTTCTTTCGGATCCATGTCCCATTTCAGGCCCCTGAGTTATTTTACAAAGATTATTGTATGGATCATCAGAGGAACTCCTCTGATGATCCAGCTTTTGATCATATATTTTATGCCGGGGCTTGTGTTCGGAAATAATATATGGGGCGGCGACGAGAACGGGCGGTTCCTGGCCGCTTCCGTTGGCTTTATTTTCAATTACGCATGTTATTTTTCAGAAATCTACAGGGGCGGCATTCAGGGAGTCCCGAAGGGCCAGGAAGAGGCCGGGCTTGTCCTTGGTATGACGAAAAGCCAGATTTTCTTCAAAGTAACATTTATGCAGATGGTAAAGCGGATTGTGCCGCCGATGTCCAACGAAATTATTACGCTTGTTAAGGATACTTCCCTTGCCCGCATCATTTCCCTGCAGGAGGTTATCTGGGCGGGACAGTCTTTCATGAAGGGAAATATGGGCATTGCAGGAGTGATCTGGCCGCTGTTTTTCACGGCGGTATATTATCTTATCTTCAGCGGCATCCTGACCGTCCTTCTGGGCCGTCTTGAGAAAAAACTTGAATATTTCAGATAGGAGGCGGGATATATGGCTATTTTGGAAGTACAGCATGTAAGTAAAAGCTTTGGCGATACAGAAGTGCTCAAAGATATCAGTTTTTCACTTGAGAAAGGAAAGGTACTGTCTCTGATCGGTTCTTCCGGAAGCGGGAAGACGACGCTGCTGCGCTGTCTCAATTTTCTGGAGCGGCCGGACGGAGGCGTCATCCGCGTGAACGGCGAAACCCTCTTTGACGCGGATGATCCGGAAACAAGGCAGGAGAGCGAAATCAGAAAGAAAAGACTTCATTTCGGCCTTGTATTCCAGTCTTTTAATCTTTTCCCGCAGTATACGGCGCTGCAGAATGTGATGCTGGCCAAAGAACTTCTGGAAAAGGAGAAACCGGATTATAAAGCGAGAAAAAAAGAAATTCACGCACAGATTGAAAAAGAGGCGAGAGCGCTTCTGGATCAGATGGGGCTGTCTGACCGTGTAGACAATTATCCTCATCAGCTTTCGGGCGGCCAGTGCCAGAGAGTCGCAATCGCGCGCGCGCTTGCGCTTAAACCGGATATTCTCTGTTTTGACGAACCGACTTCGGCTCTGGATCCCGAACTGACAGGGGAAGTGCTTAAAGTAATAAAAGGGCTGGCGGATCAGGAGACAACGATGGTGATAGTCACCCATGAGATGGCGTTTGCCAGAGATGTTTCAAGTCAGGTTATATTTATGGATGAGGGATGCATCCTTGAAAAAGGGACGCCGGAACAGGTATTTGAACATCCCTCCAAAGAGAGAACAAAACAGTTTTTATCCCGTTATACGCAGGGATAAGTGAGAAAACAGGGCAGAGCGGATGTTGATTTTCCCTCTGCCTTATATTATAATCAAGTCTGCGGAGCCGGCGCCCGCGGGGAATCGGGCGCCCGGCCGCTGCTGAATGAATGAAAAATACAGAACGGACGGCGGGTCCGTTCTGTCATACGGGTGTGCCGTCTGGGGGATGTCTGCCGCATTCTGGAAAACGGGCAGCAGGGCATGGAAAACAGATAAGGAGCGAATTTACATGAGTGATTTTGAAAGATTTTCCACCGGACTGGGAGAAGAGTGCGGAGTGTTCGGCGCTTATGACACCGACGGAGGCGATGTTGTTCCGTATATCTATTACGGCCTTTTCGCGCTTCAGCACAGAGGGCAGGAAAGCTGCGGAATTGCCGTGACGGATACTGCAGGAAAGAGAAAGGTGACCTCAGCGAAAGGGCTCGGTCATGTTGACGATGTGTTTAACGAGGAGGCTCTTTCGGAACTGAAAGGAAACCTGGGGGCCGGCCATGTGCGCTATTCCACCGCCGGCGGAACCCGGGCGGAAAACGCGCAGCCGCTTGTGATTAACTATGTCAAAGGAACCCTGGTCATCGCGCATAACGGTAATCTTGTCAACGCCATTGAGCTGCGACGGGAACTGGGGTATACGGGAGCGATTTTCCAGACGACGATAGATTCCGAGGTGATCGCCTACTGTATTGCCAGGGAAAGACTGAACTGCCATTGCGCGGAAGAGGCTGTAAAGCGGGCCATGCGGAAGATAAAAGGCGCCTATGCGCTGGTTGTGAACAGCCCGCGCAAGATGATCGGGGCGAGAGATCCTTTCGGTCTGAAGCCTCTGTGCATCGGAAAGAAAGACAATACGTATTTTCTTGCGTCAGAGAGCTGCGCCATTGCCGCGGTGGACGCTGAGTTTGTGCGGGATGTGCGGCCCGGGGAAATTGTGACCATCACAGGGGACGGCATAGCCTCGGATATGAGTATGGCGCTTCCGGGAGAAAAGCAGGCGAGATGTATATTTGAGTATATTTATTTCGCGAGAACAGACAGCACACTGGACGGAGTAAATGTATATCATTCGAGGATTCTCGCGGGAAAAGCGCTTGCGCAGTCCTGGCCTGTGGAGGCGGATCTTGTGGTGGGCGTGCCGGATTCCGGCCTTGTGGCGGCGAAAGGGTATTCCGAGTATTCCAAAATCCCTTATGGGATGGCATTCCACAAAAACAGTTACGTGGGAAGAACATTTATTAAGCCGAGCCAGAGCGAACGGGTTTCCAGCGTTAAAATCAAGCTGAGCGTAATTCCCGAAGTAGTCCGGGGGAAGCGCATTGTCATGGTGGATGATTCAATTGTGCGCGGCAATACGTGCGCGAACATTATCAGAATGCTGAAAGCCGCGGGAGCGGAGGAAGTCCATGTAAGAATCAGCTCGCCGCCGTTTCTTTATCCGTGCTATTTTGGAACGGACGTGCCGTCAAATGACCAGCTTATCGCCCATTCCCATACGACGGAGGAGATCCGCCGGATGATCGGGGCGGATTCTCTGGGATATATGGAGATTGAAAAGCTGGCCGGAATGGTGGACGGCCTGAAATACTGTGACGCATGCTTTTCCGGCAGATATCCGATGCCGGTGCCGGATACGGATATCAGCAGGGCGTTTGAGTGAGAAGCCCCGGCAGATTCTGAAGAGAAACAGATAGTTTAAGGAGGAAGATGATTATGTCAAATGACCGTTATGTCAGCCCGCTCTCAGAGCGTTATGCCAGCAAAGAGATGCAGTATATTTTCTCACCGGACAAAAAGTTCCGGACATGGAGAAAACTCTGGATTGCGCTGGCGGAGACAGAAAAGGAGCTTGGATTAAATATTACGGATGAGCAGATCGAAGAACTGAAGGCTCATGCGGATGATATTAATTATGACGTGGCAAAAGAGAGAGAAAAAGTTGTGCGCCATGATGTCATGTCCCATGTATATGCGTACGGCGTGCAGTGTCCGAAGGCGAAGGGAATTATCCATCTGGGAGCTACTTCCTGTTATGTGGGAGATAATACAGATATTATTCTGATGGCGGACGCTCTGAAGCTTGTGCGGAAAAAACTGGTCAACGTGATTGCGGAGCTCGCCGGATTCGCGGACAGACAGAAAGCTCAGCCGACACTTGCGTTTACGCATTTCCAGCCGGCCCAGCCTACAACTGTCGGGAAAAGAGCGACGCTCTGGATGCAGGAATTTGTGATGGATCTTGAAGATCTGGACTATGTGCTCGGAAGCCTGAAGCTTCTCGGCTCCAAGGGAACGACGGGAACTCAGGCCAGCTTCCTCGAGCTTTTCGACGGAGATCAGGAGACGATTGACAAAATCGACCCGATGATCGCTGAAAAGATGGGATTCAAGGCGTGCTATCCTGTTTCCGGCCAGACATATTCCAGAAAAGTGGATACAAGAGTGCTTAACGTACTGGCGGGAATTGCCGCCAGCGCTCATAAATTTTCCAATGACATCCGCCTCCTCCAGCATCTGAAGGAAGTAGAGGAACCGTTTGAAAAGACGCAGATCGGCTCCTCGGCAATGGCATATAAGAGAAACCCGATGAGAAGTGAAAGGATCGCGTCTCTTTCCAGGTATGTGATGATTGACGCGCTGAATCCGGCGGTTACATCCGCTTCCCAGTGGTTTGAGAGAACGCTGGACGATTCGGCGAACAAGCGGCTGAGCGTGCCGGAAGGCTTCCTTGCGATAGACGGCATTCTCGATCTGTGCCTGAATGTGGTGGACGGACTTGTCGTATATCCGAAAGTAATTGAAAAGAGACTGATGGCTGAACTGCCGTTTATGGCTACGGAGAATATTATGATGGACGCGGTAAAAGCCGGCGGCGACCGCCAGGAACTGCATGAAAGAATCCGTGAGCTTTCTATGGAAGCGGGAAGAAATGTAAAAGAAAAAGGACTGGACAACAATCTGCTGGAACTGATTGCCCGTGATCCGGCGTTCAACCTCAGCGAAGAGGAACTGAAAAAGACAATGGATCCGTCCAGATATGTAGGACGCGCAAAGGAACAGACAGAGGCTTATCTGCGCAACGTAATTTCTCCGCTGCTTGAAGAAAACAGGGAGATTCTCGGACTCAGAGCAGAGATCCAGGTATAAATTTCCTGCCACAGATAAGAACCGGCGGCAAAAATGCAAAGGAATGTTGCAAACAATTGCGGCATTCCTTTTTCTCTGATACCTTATCTTCTGGAAATAGAGTGGTAAAGAATACCATTGGGTAAAAACAGACAAACAAAAGGGCGTTTGTCTGCCGGAAAGAAAGGACAGGGATCTGGGGTATGGAATGGTGCATGAAATTGTATGCAAAGAGAACTGCGGGCAGGTATATGCGGTACACAGCCGTAATTGTCCTGTCTGCTCTTATGTTCTGCCTGTTTCGCGGAGAGGCCGGCGGCCGTGACAGGCTTTCTGAGTTCAGGCCTGCAGAGGAAACAGCCGGCGGGAACAAAGCCGCATCTGAGCCGGAAGGGATACCGGATCTTTCCGGATACGGGAATGACGCCTCTTTTGCCCTGCCGGCAGAAGCACAGGAAATATGCGTGATAAACTCATGCGCATCCGCCGCCATGGAATTCGGAAAAGATCTGTCCGTTCCTGCGGCGGAACGTCCGGAGGACAGGACGGAGAATACGCGGACGGACAGGATGGAATACGCTGAGGCGCAGGAAAGCCGGGAAAGCCTTACCGACTCCGGATTCGGTACAGCGACAACCCCGGCGGTATCTGCGGGCAGCATAACGGATGTGCCGGATTCAGCCGTCGAAGAGGAAACGGAATATACGGATGATATTATTTCCGGTCCGGAGGAACTGCCTGTCGTGCCGGAGGAGGTGCCTGCCGTGCCGGAGGAGGTGCCTGCCGGTCCGGAGGAACCGGCTCCTTCCGTTCCTGTAATGAAGGTGGCGGACGGATTTTTTGTAGACGAATCGGGCGCGGTCTGCGCAATTGCGGATCCGGAGACAGCAGTGAAGGACGGGCGGCTGATTCTGCCTTCTGACGGGTGCAGTTCAATTGCGGCCGGGGCGTTTCTCTCTGCGCCGGAAGGAATCAGGGAAGTTTATATTCCGGCCTGCATTACGGAAATTGCGGAGGGCGCTTTCGCCGGCCTTAATGAGACTGAATGGTTCAGCACAGACGGGGAAGGAAGCTACGTGGCGGTGGATGGCGTACTGTTTTCAGAAGGAGGCGCATGCCTGTTCGCGTTTCCGGCGGCAAGAATCGGAATATATAAAGTGCCGGACGAGGTTGTCCGGTTTGCGTCCGACGCGTTCGCAGGCGCTTCCATAAGCAAACTGGACGCGAGGGGATGCAGTCTCGAAGACGTGGGGAACCTGCCCGAAGAGATTGACCTGTTAAGAGCTCCGGAGGAAGAGGATGCCGGTTTTATTTATTGAAGAATACCCTGAGTTGTTTTATAATAATACATTATAAAAGAACAGAACAAAAGCCGTCTGATGATAGATACGGCAATGGGAAGGAGGGTTCTTTATGAGAGAAAACGGCATACTTCAGATTCTGGAAAACAGCAGGTATACGGTCGTCCTTACGGGAGCGGGGATGATGCTGGAAAGCGGATACCCGCTTTTGCGGGACGGAGAGGAATCCTATGAAATCGAGAATAAATACGGGTATTCCTATGAAGAAATTTTCAGCAGCGGATTCTACGCGGCGCGGAAGGAACTGTTTTTTCAGCTGTATAAGGACGTTATGCTCCGGACGGTTCAGAATACTCCGCCGGGACCGGGATATGCCTGTCTGAAGAAACTTCAGGATTACGGGAAAATACAGTCTGTCGTCACCCGCAGAATCGCCGGTCTGGAACGGCGGGCCGGATGTACCAACGTAGTGGAGATGAAAGGCTCTATTCTGGATAATGTATGCCCGAACTGCGGCAGACAGTATTCGATCGAATATATTACGGCGGCAAAGGGAGTGCCGCTTTGCGAACAGTGTCTTGTGGCAATCCGGCCGCAGGTATGTCTGTTCGGAGAAATGATTAACAATGCTCTTATGACAAGAGCGGCAGAGGAAGTTTCCAGGGCGGAGGCGCTGATTGTTCTGGGAGCCAGTCTGCATTCCCCGCTGTGCAGTCAGCTGCTGCAGTATTATACGGGGACAAACCTGGTGCTTGTGACGGATTCGGAACATTATTCCGATCAGCAGGCCGACGAGATTGTTTACGGACGCTGTGACGATTTCCTGAAAAGGATTGTTAATGAGTACGAATCCAGAACAAACAGGTAATAAAACGGAAATTGGAGAAAAGACATGAATAAGAAAGTAAGAACAAGATTCGCACCCAGCCCCACCGGCCGGATGCATGTAGGAAACCTTCGTACGGCTCTTTACGCGTATCTGATCGCGAAACATGAAGGCGGCGATTTTATTCTGCGCGTGGAGGATACGGATCAGGAAAGATATGTGGAAGGAGCTCTCGACATTATATACAGGACACTGGAAAAGACGGGGCTCGTTCACGACGAAGGCCCTGATAAAGACGGAGGATACGGCCCGTATGTACAGAGTGAAAGGCAGGCGATGGGGCTGTATCTTAAATATGCGAAACAGCTGGTGGAACAGGGAGATGCGTATTATTGTTTCTGCGACAAGGAGAGGCTGGACTCTCTGAAAACAACGGTTTCCGATGACGGAACAGACATCGTTGTCTATGACAAGCACTGCCTTGGGCTGAGCAGAGAAGAAGTAGAGGCAAATCTGGCCGCAGGCATGCCCTGGGTTATCCGGCTGAATGTGCCGAATGAGGGCGAGACTACTTTCCATGATGAGATATATGGAGATATTACCGTGCCGAACGCGGAGCTTGATGATATGATCCTGATCAAATCCGACGGATTTCCCACATATAATTTCGCAAATGTGGTAGACGATCATCTGATGGGGATCACGCATGTAGTAAGAGGAAATGAGTATCTTTCTTCCGCTCCGAAGTACAACCGTCTCTATGAAGCTTTCGGGTGGGAGGTGCCTGTATATGTGCACTGCCCGCTGATTACGGACGAGAGCCATAAGAAGCTGAGCAAGAGAAGCGGACATTCTTCTTATGAAGATCTCATCGACCAGGGATTTGTTTCAAAAGCCGTGGTAAATTATGTGGCTCTTCTCGGATGGTGTCCGGACGACAACAGAGAAATTTTCTCTCTGGAAGAACTGGTAAAAGAATTTGATTACCGCCATATGAGCAAGTCGCCGGCTGTTTTTGATACGGTGAAGCTCAGATGGATGAACGGCGAGTATTTAAAGGCAATGGATTTTGAGGAATTCTTTGCGCTTGCAGAGCCTTATATCCGAAAGGTGATCACGAAAGAAATGGATCTTCGCAAGGTCGCGGCGCTTGTAAAGACAAGAATCGAGATTTTCCCGGATATCGAGGAACAGGCGGACTTTTTCCAGGAACTTCCCGAGTATGACACAGCGCTGTATACTCACAAAAAAATGAAGACAGATGCTCAGAAAGGCCTGGAACTTCTCCGCGAAGTCCTTCCGGTTCTGGAAGAGCAGAATGATTTCAGCAATGACGCTCTTTTTGAGACTCTGAAAAAATTTGCGGAAGAAAAAGGATATAAGATCGGATATGTGATGTGGCCGATCCGCACCGCGGTGTCCGGAAAACAGAATACGCCTGGCGGCGCGACGGAGATTATGGAAGTGCTTCAGAAAGAAGAGTCGTTAAAGCGTATCCGTTTCGGAATCGAAAAGCTGACGGAAGAACAGAATTAACAGACAGGATGTATATATGAAGCTTAATTATGCACAGGCGCAGGCCGTTTCCCACAGAGACGGCCCCTGCCTGGTTCTGGCGGGACCCGGATCAGGCAAGACGCTCACGATCGTAAACAGAATAAAATATCTGATAGAACAGTGCAAAGTAAGACCAGAAGAAATTCTGGTCGTTACTTTTACCCGTTTTGCGGCTCAGGAGATGAAAAGCCGGCTGTGTTCCCTTATGGGAAGGCCGTCCATTCCGGTTACGGCCGGAACATTCCACGGGGTTTTTTACGGGATTCTGAGGTGCACATACCGGATGAACGGGCAGAATATTCTGTCGGAAGAGGAAAAATATCAGATTCTGCGGGATGCGGCGGGCCGACAGGAGACGGAGGCTGTCGATGAAGAGGATTTTATCGCCGATCTTGCGGCGGAGATCAGCAGGATAAAAAATAACAGGCTGAAATTAGAGGAATATGTTTCGGAAAAGTGCGGGGCTGAAACGTTCCGGGATATTTACAGGGCATATGAGGAAGAGAGGAAACGGCGCAGAAAAATTGATTTTGACGACATGCTCGTCCTCTGCTGCGATCTTCTCTCATCCCGTCCTGAGGTTCTGCGGGGCTGGCAGAAAAAGTTCAGATATATTCTGATTGATGAATTTCAGGATATCAACCGGATCCAGTACGATGTAATACGGATGCTTGCCCTTCCTGAGAATAATGTCTTTGCAGTAGGAGACGACGACCAGGCGATTTACGGATTCCGGGGGGCGGACAGCGAGCTTATGTTCCGGTTCGAAAGAGATTATCCGCAGGCGCGGAAAATACTCCTCGGGACAAATTACCGTTCCACGGAATTTATTGTCCGCAATTCTCTGAAAGTAATCCGGCACAACGAAAAAAGATTTGAAAAGAAGCTTGAGGCGTCCAGAGACGGCGGGGCATGTCTGCATGTGCAGGAACTCGCCGATCCCGCGGAGGAGGCGGGCTATATTCTGGATGAAATTGAAAAATGCACTGCAGCCGGGGTAAAGCCGGAAGAAATCGCGGTTCTTTTCCGTGTTCACACGGATGCGGGGCCGGTGGCGGAAGCCCTCGTCGAACGACGGATCCCGTTCCAGATGAAAGAACATCTGCCCAATATTTACAGTCATTTTATCGGAAAAGACATAATGGCGTATTTCAGACTCGCCATGGGAGAGCGGAACAGACAGGATTTTCTCCAGGTAATGAACCGGCCGAAACGGTATATCGGGAGAGACAGTCTTTCAGGAAAAGAAGTCTCGTTTGAGCAGATCCGGCGATACTACTGTGATAAAGACTGGATGATGGATCGGGTGGACCAGTTCGAGTGGGATATAAAGATGCTGGCTAAAATGGCCCCGTATGCGGCTGTCCAGTATATACGCAAGAGGATCGGATATGATGATTATATACGGGACTATGCCTTTGCCCACAATATTCCGCGCGCAGACCTGACAGAGGTGATTCAGGAAATCGCGGAAGCTGCCAGGCCGTACAGGACGCTGGAAGAATGGTTCCGTCATGTGGAGGAATATACACGCGTCCTTATGGAAAAAGAAAAGAAGAAGAAAGACAATCCGGAGGGCGTGCGTCTTATGACAATCCATGCGGCTAAAGGCCTCGAATTTCACACGGTATTTATCCTGGAGGCAAACGAAGGGAGGCTGCCTTATAAAAAAGCAAGGACAGACGCTCAGACAGAAGAAGAGCGGAGACTGTTTTATGTAGCCATGACACGGGCCAGAGAGAAGCTGACGGTGTGTTATGTGAAAACAAAAAGCGGAAAAGAGATTTCTCCTTCCCGCTTTGTAGACGAATTACTGGATGTCGTCTAAATCAATATCGCCGAAATCCTGCTCGTCCATCCATTCGTTGAAGACTTCTGAAACGCGGTCAAACTCTGAGTCGTCTTCGATATTTTCCAGATCCGGCTCCGCGTCTTCCCCGTTATTGATAAAACGGTACAGATATATCTGGCCGTCGTCGCTCTCTCCGTCCTCATTGAGGGGGAGAAGGGCGATATATTCCTGTCCGTCCGTTTCGAAAATAGTAAGGACGGCGCATTCCAGTTCTTCGTCGTTATCCAGCGTCAGTGTCACAGTGAGGGTTTCGTTTTCGTTCATATTTTTTCTCCTTTTTGCAGATGCCCTGATGCGGGCAGGTGTTTGTCAGGCCTTATTCGCGGACATTTAACCGCGAATCGGGCGCTGTTCCTGTATACAGGTTATCAAAACTGCGGAGAAAAAGCAAGCCGGACTGTCTATTGACATTCCCCTGAAACAAGGTAGAATGAAAGAGTGGATAGAGATATTCCTGAATTGAGCAGAAAGGGTAAATGACAATATGAAAAAAAGAATCACTGCGGTTCTTCTGATTACTGTTCTTACTGCTGTTCTGGCCTCAGGCTGCAAAAAAAATGTAGGCACGCCGGAAGATAACGCGGTAGTTGACGAGCAGGAGAGCGGTCAGAAGGAGACAGAGACAGAACGGGTTTTCGGCTTCAGCTGCAGCGACCTGTCCAATCCTTTTTATATGGTTTTAAACGAAGCGCTTCGGTCAGCGCTGGAGGAAGAAGGAATCAGTCTTATAACTCTGGACGCGGAAGCTGACACGGATATTCAGATCAGTCAGGCTGACAGGCTGATTGAAGAGGAGGCTGAAGTTGTATTTTTGTGCCCGGTGGACTGGGAAGAGGTCACTCCCGCGCTGGAAAAACTGAATGAAGCGGGAATACCGGTCATTAATCTTGACACCGAAGTAAAGGAAACGGATCTTGTAAAGGCTTTTGTAGGTTCGGACAACCGGAATGCGGGATATGTGTGCGGAGAAGATCTTGTATCGCGCATGCCGGAAGGGGGAAGAATCGTTATTGTGGAGAATTCCGGCATAAATTCTATCAATGAACGGATCACCGGATTTGAAGAGGCGGTTTCGAACAGCGGTTTCGAGGTTGTAAAGCGTATTGATGCGGGCCGGAAAAAGGTGGAGGATGAGATGCGCCTGCTCCTGGGGGAGGAGCAGATTGACGCTGTCATGTGCGGAAATGATGTGGCGGCGCTTCAGGTGCTCAGCGTTCTTGACCGGGCGGAGAAAACAGGAATTCTTGTATACAGTGTGGACGGTTCGCCGGATATGAAAAGCCGGCTTCTGGAGCAGGACAGCCCTGTCGCGGGCATCGGAGCGCAGTCCCCGATCACAATGGGGAAAACTGCCGCAAAAACAGCTGCCGCTATACTGAACAGGGACAGATATGAGAAAGAGACTTATGTAGAGACGTTTTTTATCAACAGAGAAAATGTTGATATGTATGGAACAGACGGCTGGCAGTAGAAAGGAATAAAGTATGAAAAAAGTTAAAGGAAGTCCGCAGCCTTTCGGGGTATCTGCAGAAAAAAACAGGGTGAATTTCGCGGTACAGGTACCCGCCGGAAAGGAATGTGAACTTTTGCTGTATAAAAAAGGACAGGAGATTCCAAAATACCGCTTTGAGATGCCGGAAGATGAGGGGATCGGAGAGGTCAGATTCCTGGCGCTTGAAGAGATCAACGGTTCAGAGTACGAGTATAACTTCTGCATCGCGGGGCAGGTTTTTGTAGATCCGTATGTAAAAGAACTTGCCGGAAGAGAGGTGTTCGGCCGCGCCAGAGATGTGCAGAAGCATCAGGTGCGCGGGAGAATCGTTCCCCGCGGGTATGACTGGGAAGGCGACAAAAGGCTTCATATTCCCTGGAATGAGGTGATTGCCTACAGTTTTCATGTAAGGGGACTGACAAAGCACAGTTCCTCCCGTGTGGCTCACAAAGGTACGTACAGAGGAGTGATTGAAAAGCTTCCGTATATGAAAGAACTTGGCATTAATCAGATCCAGTGTATGCCGGTATACGAGTTTGACGAATGTACAAAGGGCAGGATAAATTACTGGGGGTACGGGCCGGCCTACTATTTCGCGCCGAAAGAAGCATACGCCGCGGGAGACAGCGCGGTGAAAGAACTGAAAGATATGGTGCGCGCCTGCCACAGAGAAGGTGTGGAAGTGGTGCTTGAGATGCCGTTCACGCAGGGCGTCGCAAGTCAGACGGCCCTGGAATGCCTGAGGTTTTATATGCTGGAGTACCATGTAGACGGCTTTGTCGTAAATCCTTATACGGTTTCCTGGGAACTGCTCCGGGAAGACCCTCTTTTAAAGGATGTTAAACTGATAAAAAGAGAGGACGGATTCCAGAATGTGATGCGCCGCTTCCTGAAGGGCGACGAAAATATGATAAATGATGTAATCTGGGCTCTGAAACATAATTCCGCGTATGACGGCGTGTGCAATTATATCACAACCCATACCGGATTCACTCTCTGGGATCTTGTGTCCTATGACTGTAAGCATAATGAGGAAAACGGAGAAAATAATACGGACGGTCCGGATTATAATTACAGCTGGAACTGCGGAGCGGAAGGACCGAGCAGAAAAAAAGCGGTTGTCGAACTGCGCAGAAATCAGGTGAGGAACGCTTTCCAGCTTCTTCTGACCGCTCAGGGGACGCCGTGTATTCTTGCCGGAGATGAGTTTTTTAACAGTCAGAAGGGAAATAACAATGTGTACTGCCAGGACAATGAGACAGGATGGGTTAACTGGAGCAGACTTAAAACAGATGATTCTCTTTTCCGATATGTGAAGGATCTGATCGCTTTCCGGAAAAATCATTCCTGCATGCACAGGGCGGAAGAATTAAAAGGTATGGACCGAACAGCCTGCGGCATGCCGGATGTATCTTATCACGGGGAAAGTGCATGGCAGGTAAAAGCCGAAGTGTCAAGCAGGCAGCTGGGCGTGCTTTACAGCGGCGTCGGGCCGGATGACGAGGCGTGCTTCATCGCTTATAATATGCACTGGATTCCGCACGTGTACGCGATCCCGTCTCCCGGAAAAGGCAGGAAATGGTATCTGGCCGGAACTACCGGCAGGGGCATTCTTGAGACTCCGGAGCCGCTGAAAGAGCAGAAAGAGGCGGAACTGGAAGAGAGAAGTATCTCATTATACGTCAGCAGAAAGACGGAGGAAGACCCGAAAAAAGCGGGAAAAACCGAAAAGAATCTGACGACGCGCAGGAAAAGGCAGCTGGAAGGCAGGGATGAAAATGAAGACAGTCCGGCATTTTTGCACAATCACAAAGCATAAACTGCTTGTGATGAAATACTGTTTCCGGGTCGGCCTGTACCGGCAGGGCCTTCTTCATGATCTGTCAAAATACAGCTGGACGGAATTCCGCGTGGGATGCCGGTATTTTCAGGGGAACAGGAGTCCGAATAACGCGGAGCGGGAGGAGACGGGGTGTTCTACCGCCTGGCTGCACCACAAGGGAAGAAATAAACATCATTACGAATACTGGATTGATTACAGTCTGGACGGGAGCGGAAGACTGACCGGAATGAAGATGCCCGTAAAGTATGTCGTTGAGATGTTTATGGACCGGATTGCCGCGAGCAGGGTATATAAAGGCAGCAGCTATACGGACAGTTATCCTCTGAAATATTACCGCCAGGCAAAATCCAATACGCTGATGCACGAAGAGACGTGCGCGCTGCTGGAACATCTTCTGTGCATGCTGGCGGATAAGGGAGAAAAAACTACTTTCCGCTATATCAGGCGGGAAGTACTGAAAAACAAAAAATATTAAAAAGTGCGGAAAGGGCATTGCTTCTGCTCCAGTGTGAATAAACACCACCCGGCCAGACGGCGATGCCCTTTTCAGTGAGAAACGGAGGATTCGGAAAATGGAGATGAAAAAGATCGCCAGTTTTACGGTGGACCATATCCGGCTTGTGCCGGGAATATATGTATCCAGAAAAGATGTAGCGGATGGCGCGGTAATAACAACTTTTGATATCCGCATGACAAGTCCGAATGATGAGCCGGTAATGAATACGGCGGAAGTTCACACGATCGAACATCTGGGAGCAACATTTCTCAGAAATCACGAAATATACAAAGACCGGGTGATATACTTCGGGCCGATGGGCTGCAGAACCGGCTTTTATCTTCTTCTGGCGGGAGACTACATATCTGCGGATATTGTGCCTCTGATGCGCGAGATGTTCACTTTTATCGCGGAATACCGCGGCGAAGTGCCGGGGGCAAGTCCGAAGGACTGCGGAAACTGTCTGGACATGAATCTGCCTATGGCGAATTATCTGGCGAAGAAATATCTGGCCGATGTGCTTGAGAATATTCATGATTTTCAGCTGAATTATCCGGAATAGAAGGAGTGTGCGCCGATGATATTGTATTTTGTAAGACACGGAGAAACTGACTGGAACAAAACGCATAAAGTACAGGGACAGACGGATATACCGCTGAACGATTACGGCCGCCTCCTTGCTCGCGAGACCGCTGAAGGAATGAAAAATCTGAAAATCGATCTGGCGTACACAAGTCCCCTTTCAAGAGCAAAAGAGACTGCCGAAATCATACTTGACGGCAGGGGCGTTCCCCTGATCCAAGACGGCAGGATTAAAGAATTCTCTTTTGGAAGTTATGAAGGCATGTACTGCGGAGGAGAGAATCAGGATCCGAAAAGCGTGGAATTTAACCGCTTTTTCACAGATACGGCAAATTATATTCCGCCGGCGGACGGAGAGACAGTCGCACGTCTCTATGAGAGAACCGGTGAATTCCTGGCGGAACTGTGCGGCGCAGAAGAATTGCGGGAGAAAGCTGTTCTCATCTCCACGCACGGGGCCGCAATGACCGCGCTGCTCAACCGGATCAAAGGCAATCTGAGTGTGGACGGATTCTGGAGAGACGAAGTGCCTCCAAACTGCTCGGTTACAATTACAGAAGTCGCAGACGGGAAGCCGGTCATAAGAAAAGAAGCGGTCATTTATTATAAAGAACAGGTAAAACATTGGAAAACCTGTTAAAAAGGGACAGGGCAAATCTTAATTGGGGACGTAGTAAAATCCGATTTTACTACGTCCCCAATTAAGTGTTTTAATCGTTTTCTTCTGTCTGTACGGAATATGTCTGACGTTTTCTTGCCATTTCATCGCTTTCCAGATATTCGTCATAGGTCGTGATTTTGTCGATCAGCTGACCGCCCGGCACGATTTCCATGATGCGGTTGGCTGTTGTCTGGACGATCTGATGGTCTCTGGAACTGAACAGGATAACTCCCGGGAATTTGATCATTCCGTTGTTCAGCGCCGTGATGGCTTCCATGTCCAGGTGGTTGGTCGGCTCGTCGAGAATCAGTACGTTGGCGCCCGAAATCATCATTTTGGAGAGAAGGCAGCGTACTTTTTCTCCTCCGGAGAGAACTTTGAGTTTCTTTACGCCGTCTTCTCCGGAAAAGAGCATTCTTCCAAGAAAGCCGCGTACATAAGTGACGTCTTTTTCTTCTGAATACTGGGTCAGCCATTCGGTGATGTTGTAATCACTGTCGAACTCTCCGCCGAAATCTTTCGGGAAATAGGCCTGGGATGTTGTGACGCCCCATTTGTATGTTCCCTCATCCGGCTCCATCTCTCCGATCAGAATTTTGAAGAGTGTTGTTTTTGCGAGTTCGTTGCCGCCGACAAAGGCGACTTTGTCATCATGTCCCAGTGTAAAACTGATGTTATCGAGTATTTTTTCTCCGTCGATTGTTTTGGAGATACCCTCTACTGTCAGCACTTCATTGCCGATTTCACGGTTCGGACGGAAATCAATATACGGGTATTTTCTGCTGGAGGGCTTGATTTCTTCCAGCTGAATTTTCTCCAGGGCGCGCTTTCTTGATGTAGCCTGTTTGGATTTGGATGCGTTTGCGCTGAAACGGGAGATAAATTCCTGGAGCTCTTTAATTTTTTCTTCTTTTTTCTTATTTGCCTCTTTCATCTGGCGGATAAGAAGCTGGCTTGATTCATACCAGAAATCATAGTTTCCGGCGTAGAGCTGTATCTTTCCGTAGTCAATGTCCGCAATCTGAGTGCAGACTTTATTGAGGAAATAACGGTCATGGGATACAACAATAACGGTATTGTCAAAATTAATAAGAAATTCTTCCAGCCACGCAATCGCGTCCAGATCAAGATGGTTGGTCGGCTCGTCGAGGAGCAGGATGTCAGGATTGCCGAAAAGAGCCTGCGCCAGAAGTACTTTGACTTTTTCAGGGCCGGTCAGCTCCTTCACATATTTTCCGTGAAGCGCAGTGTCGATGCCGAGTCCGTTCAGCAGCGAAGCGGCGTCAGACTCTGCCTCCCATCCGTTCATGGTGGCGAACTCTGCTTCCAGTTCGCTTGCGCGGATCCCGTCTTCGTCGGTAAAGTCTTCTTTGGCGTAAATGACTTCTTTCTCTTTCATGATTTCGTAAAGGCGGGCATTACCCATAATTACCGTATCGAGAACGATATATTCGTCGTACTTATACTGGTCCTGCTGCAGAAAAGAAAGCCGCTCGCCGGGAGTAATGGCAATTTCACCTTTTGTCGGTTCAAGCTGTCCGGACAGTATTTTCAGAAAAGTTGACTTCCCGGCTCCGTTGGCTCCGATAAGACCGTAACAGTTTCCTTCTGTAAACTTAATGTTGACATCTTCAAAAAGCGCTTTTTTTCCGACGCGCAGCGTTATATTATTTGCACTAATCATCTGTAATCTCCTTAATTTCTGAAACTGATGACAGGCCCGCATCCGACGGACAGGCCGGGAAAATCAGGAAAAATCCCCGGACGTCCGGAAACAGGCCGGATTTCCACCGCTTATATTAACATGGGTCAGAGTCAAAGGCAAGGCCTGACTTTATCACACAGAGGAAGACAAGTATAAAAATTAAACTTACAGTTCCCGTCAGAAGAAAAACAGTATATAATAGCAGTGTCAGAAACCGTCAGGACAGCAGAAAAGTATGGAAGCGAGGGAAAAGTCTATGAGCATAAAAAAGGCGACAATGGTATTGGAAGGCGGCGCTACCAGAGGAGTATTCACATCAGGGGTTCTGGATTATCTGATGGAGAAGGATATTTATACGTCTCACGTAATCGGAGTATCCGCGGGAGCATGCAACGCGGTGGATTATGTATCCAGGCAGCCGGGCCGGACCCGGGACTGCATGATTCCAAAAGATAAAGAACTGGGATATTATTATGGAATCCGCGATTTTGTAAAAGAAAAAAGCGTGATGAATATGGATCTGATCTTTGACAGGTATCCGAAGGAGATCTACCCGTTTGACTTTGAGACTTACTTCAAGTCAGAGATGGAATGTGAACTCGTGACAACGAACTGTCTGAACGGAAAGGCAGAGTATATGAAAGAGCGCGAAGACAGAGACAGGCTGATGAAGATATGCCGGGCGTCCAGCAGCATGCCGCTTCTGACGCCGATTGTAAATGTGGACGGCGTGCCCTATCTGGACGGCGGACTTGCGGATTCGGTGCCGATCCGACGGGCGGAAAAAATCGGGAACGAAAAAATCATTGTTGTGCTTACAAAAAATGCCGGATACCGGAAGAAGACGGTTTCAAAAGGCCTGCAGAAAATATACCGGCGGGCATACGGCTCCTATCCGGAACTGGTGCGGACAATATTTCGCAGAAGCTTTGAATACAATAAAACCATGAATTATCTGGATCAGCTGGAAAAAGCAGGAAAAATATTCGTAATCCGGCCCCAGGTAAGACCGGTATCACGCCTGGAGCGAAATGTGGAAACGCTTCATGCGTTTTACGAACACGGATATAAACTGATGGAAAGAAAAATGGATGCTCTGACGGAGTATCTGGAAAAATAGGAAGGGGGAAATTCAATGAGCAGACCGGAAAATCTGGATTACACACAGAACCGGGAACTGTCCTGGCTCCGGTTTAACCAGCGGGTGTTGGAGGAAGCGCAGGATGAGACTGTTCCGCTGATGGAAAGGATGAAATTTGTCGCCATATTCACCAGCAACCTGGATGAGTTTTTTATGATCAGGGTAGGCAGTCTGTATGATATGGCGGCGGCAGACAACACAAAGCTGGACATACGTTCCGGAATGACGGCGAAAGAGCAACTGGCGGCGATTTACAAAGCTGTCGCGCCGCTGTACAAAGAGCGGGACAGGACTTACGCGGAGATCAAAAAACAGCTGCATCCCTACGGCGTGTGCGGACTTGGATTTAAGGAACTGGAACAGCAGGAAAGAAAATACGTAAAAAAATATTTTAAAGAACAGATTCTTCCGGTCCTTTCTCCTCAGATTGTGGATGTGAATCATCCGTTTCCTCATCTGCTGAACAAAGAGATTTACGTAGTGGCGAATCTGAGGCAGGGAAACAAAACAATGCTGGGAGTAGTTCCCGTCCCCCAGTATATTTCGGACGTCCTGTTCCTCCCCGGACATGATATCCGGTATATCCGCATGGAAAAAGTAATTATGGAATATCTGGAACTTGTGTTTGAAAAATATCAGGTTTCGGATAAAAACTATATATGCGTAACAAGAAACGCGGATATCGCGCCGAACGACGAACTGATGGCCGACAATGAAGATTTCCGGTTTGTTATGCAGGAAACTCTCCACAAAAGGAGAAGGATGGCCGTAGTCCGCCTGGAGGCGGCGAATCCTCTCGGAAAAGAAATGGAGAAATATTTCTGCGAGAAATTTTCCATCACGCCGGAGTGTATTTTCCGGACCAAGATGCCCATGAAACTGGGATTCATATTTAATATTGCGGATAAAGTTCCGGAGTCCATGAAAAAAGCGCTTACGGATTCTCCGTTTATTCCGCAGCCGTCGTCCATGCTTTCGGAAGGAAGTGTGATGGAACAGGTAAAGAAAAAAGACGTGCTTCTTGCGTACCCGTATGAAAGCATGGAGCCTTTCCTGCAGATGATCAAAGAAGCATCCACCGATCCGGATGTGATGACTATCCGCATTACCATTTACCGCCTGGCGAAAAAGGCCCGCCTTGTGGAATACCTGTGCGCGGCGGCGGAGAATGGCAAGGAAGTGACCGCTCTGATCGAGCTCAGGGCAAGATTTGACGAGCAGAACAACATTGAGTGGTCCGAGCGGATGGAGGAAGCGGGCTGCCGTGTAATCTACGGGTTTGAAAACTATAAAGTTCATTCCAAGATATGTCTTATCACATACAGAAATAAAAATGAAATCCGGTATATCACCCAGATCGGAACAGGAAATTATAATGAAAAGACGGCGAAGATGTATACGGATTATTCTCTGATTACATCCAGCCAGGAAATCGGGGAAGACGCGGCGGTCTTTTTCAAAAACATGTCTATCGGCAATCTGGACGGGGTATATAATCATCTGATTGTTTCACCTACCAGCCTGAAGCAGAAAGTCCTTCAGCTTATGGATGAAGAGATTGCCAAAGGTACAGAAGGAAGAATTCTGATGAAAATGAATTCTGTGACAGACATGGATTTTATCCGCAAAGCGGCCCAGGCCTCGCAGGCAGGGGTGAAGATTCAGCTGATTGTAAGAGGCATATGCTGCATTCTTCCGGGAATTCCGGGAAAGACGGAGAATCTTCACGTAACCAGCATTGTGGGCAGATATCTGGAGCATCCGAGAGTATTTGTCTTTGGCAGCGGTTCCGACGCCAGAATTTATATCGGTTCGGCGGATATGATGACCCGGAATACGGAAAACCGTGTAGAGGTGGCATGCCCGATCTATGATGAAACAATCAGAAAACGTCTGCTTCACGATCTGAAAGTAATGCTTTCGGATAATGTGAAGGCGCGCGAAATGACAAGCGACGGCACTTACCGGAAAAAAACCGCCGGCGACAAAAGTGTAAACGCGCAGGAAACATTTATGAAAGAAGCGATGAATGCAAGAAGGCCGTCGGCTCTGCCCGCAAAGAAAGAAAAGAAATCACTGCTGAGCAGGATTTTCGGGCGGTTCGCGGGAAAAGAATAAAACCACAGGAGGAAAAATATGAAACAGCTTACAGTGAAAGATTTCGGGACATTGAAAAACGGGGAAAAAGCCCGCCTGTATGTAATGGAAAACGACAACGGCATAGTCGCCGCAGTGACGGATTACGGCGCTGCGCTGGTCAACATGCTCGTTCCGGATAAAAACGGCGCCCTGCTGGATGTAGTGCTCGGATTTGACGACGTATCGGGATATGAGAATGGAACAGAGTGCTTCGGCGCGTCTGTGGGAAGAAGCGCGAACCGGATCGGCGGCGCGCAGTTCGAGCTGAACGGGGTTACATACCGGCTGAATAAAAATGAAAAAGGGAACAGCCTCCACAGCGGTCCGGACATGTACTTTAAGCGTATGTGGAAAGTGACGGATACGGGAGACGACCATGTCACCTTCGTTCTGCACAGCCCGGACGGAGATCAGGGGTATCCCGGCAGTCTGGACATGAGCGTAACATATACGCTGGACGAAGAAAACGGCATTACGGTTCATTATGAAGCGGTACCTGATCAGGACACCATTATCAATATGACGAATCACAGTTATTTTAATCTGAACGGCCAGGGCAGCGGTACAGCGCTCGGGCATACGCTTATGATGGATTCGGATTTCTTTACGCCGGCGCGCCCGGACGCTATTCCTACAGGGGAAATCCGTCCGGTAGACGGCACTCCCATGGATTTCAGAAACGGACGCGTGCTCGGCGCGGATATTGATTCGGATTACGAACCGCTTAAACTCGGAAACGGATATGATCACAACTGGCTGTTGAAGACGGAAGGAAAGTTTATAAAAGTGGCTGAACTTTCGGCGGATCAGAGCGGCATCATTATGGATACGTATACAGACCGCCCCGGTGTGCAGATGTATACGGCGAACTTCCTTGAGGGAAGCATTGGAAAAGGCGGAGCGTGTTATAACAGCAGAGACGCCGTCTGCCTGGAAACACATTTTTATCCCGACGCGATCCATCATGAAAACTTCCCGGGACCGGTATGCAGAGCCGGAGAGAAATATGATACAAAGACAATGTACCGTTTCCGCACCGTGACAGAATAGAAAGGCAGAACAGGAATCAGCAGCATATGGGAAAAGCATTATATATTGCGGAAAAGCCGAGCGTAGCGATGGAATTCGCGAAGGCTCTGAAAATAAGCGCAAAAAGAAGAGACGGATATATGGAATCGGAGGAGGCCGTTATTACCTGGTGCGTGGGGCACCTTGTGACAATGAGTTATCCCGAGGAATATGATCCGGCTCTGAAGCGCTGGAGTATGGAGACTCTGCCTTTTATTCCGAAGGAATTTAAGTATGAGATCATTCCCGGCGTGGAAAAGCAGTTTAAAATCGTAAGCTCCCTTCTGAACCGGGAAGACGTGGACACAATTTATGTGTGTACCGACTCCGGAAGAGAAGGGGAATACATATACCGTCTGGTAGAACAGGAGGCGCATGTAAAGGGGAAAAAACGGCTGAGAGTATGGATTGATTCACAGACCGAAGAAGAAATTTTAAGAGGAATCCGGGAGGCGAAAGATCTGTCCGAATACGACAATCTGAGCGAATCCGCGTATTTAAGGGCAAAGGAAGATTACCTGATGGGGATCAATTTTTCGAGGCTGCTTACGCTGAAATACGGAGGAAGCATTTCAGCCTATCTGCAGACCAGATATTCCGTAATTTCCGTCGGCAGGGTAATGACCTGCGTGCTTGGCATGGTCGTGCGGAGAGAACGGGAGATCAGGGAATTTAAAAAGACTCCGTTTTACCGGATTGTCAGTCTGACGGGCGCGGGCGCGGCGGCGTTTGAAGGCGAGTGGAGAGCGGTGCAGGGCTCCGCATATTTTGAATCTTTTGATCTTTATAAAGAAAACGGATTTAAAGAGCGGAAAAAAGCAGAAGAACTGCTGGAGCGTCTGAACAGGGAACAGCCTCTTTCATGCCGGGTGGAATCTGTGGAAAAAAAGAAGGAAAAGAAAAATCCGCCGCTTTTATATAATCTGGCGGAGCTGCAGAACGACTGTTCCAGGAAATTTAAAATCAGTCCAGACGAGACGCTCAGGATAGCGCAGGAATTGTATGAAAAAAAACTTGTCACTTATCCGCGTACCGACGCCAGAGTTCTGTCCGCCGCGGTGGCAAAGGAGGTCAGCCGCCATCTCAACGGACTGATGGGATACGCCCCGGCAGCTGAGTTCCTGCAGGATATCCTTCGGTTCGGAACATACAAAACGCTGGAAAAGACCAGGTATGTCAATGACAGGCAGATTACGGACCATTACGCCATTATACCGACAGGACAGGGGCTTAAGGCGCTGGATTCGGTATCCGGGACGGCACGGAAAGTGTATGATCTGATTGTAAGGAGATTTCTGAGTATTTTTTATCCGCCGGCAGTGTACCAGAAAGTATCTGTCGTTACCCGGATGCAGGACGAACGGTTCTTTTCCGCGTTCCGCGTCCTGGCGGAGGAGGGATACCTCAGGGTCGCGGGGGCCGGGAAACAGCCGGGAGCGGAGAAGAACGCCTCCGGGGAAGCGCCGGAAAACGCGTCGGAGAAAGAAAATACGGCCGGAAACGGTGCGGATGAAAATCAGGACCGCGCGCTTTTTGAGCAGGTCAGACAGCTGAAAAAGGGCGACGTCCTTCCGGTTAAAAAACTGGAGATTAAAGAAGGAGAGACATCGCCGCCCAAAAGATATAATTCCGGTTCCATAATCCTGGCCATGGAAAATGCGGGACAGCTTATCGAAGATGAAGAACTGAGGGCGCAGATTAAAGGAAGCGGCATCGGAACAAGCGCAACCCGGGCGGAAATACTGAAGAAACTGATCAACATCAGATATCTTGATCTGAGCAGAAAAACACAGATTATCACTCCAACACTTCAGGGAGAGATGGTGTATGACGTGGTGGATCATTCCATCAGATCACTGCTCAATCCCGAACTGACCGCAAGCTGGGAAAAAGGGCTTGCCTATGTGGCGGAAGGAACAATAAGCCCGGATGAATATATGGAGAAGCTGGACCGGTTTGTGGCCGGCAGGACACAGGGAGTCAAAGGGCTTAATAATCAGTATCAGCTCAGGGAATGTTATGACAGGGCGGCTCTTTTTCACAGAAAGTCCGGCGGGAGAAAGGCGGGAGAGACTGCCGGGAAAAAGAAAAAGACGGGCAACGCAAAGACAAAATAAAAGAAATAAGAGAAATAACAGAATATAAAATTAAAAGGAGAATCTTATGAAAGGCGTAACAGTAAAAGAACTTTACACACTGGAAGAAACTATTGCAAAGGACATTTTTGAGGGGGTCGAGTATCCGTGGGAAGTGCTCCCGAAAATCAGCGCTTTTATATTAGAGCTTGGCAGTACACTGAACAGCGAGGAGTATGACTGCATAAACGGGAATGTCTGGATCGCGAAATCAGCCAAGGTGGCTCCGACGGCATACATCAACGGGCCGGCTATTATCGGAAAAGAAGCGGAAGTGCGTCACTGTGCGTTCATCAGGGGAAATGCGATTGTAGGAGAAGGAGCTGTCGTGGGAAATTCCACAGAGCTTAAAAATGTAATTCTGTTCAATAAAGTACAGGTGCCGCATTATAATTATGTGGGTGATTCCATACTCGGATACAAATCCCACATGGGTGCAGGTTCTATTACATCAAATGTAAAATCTGACAAGAAGCTCGTTGTTGTAAAAGGAGCGGACGGAACGATTGAGACAGGAATGAAAAAATTCGGGGCAATGCTTGGCGATGAAGTGGAAGTCGGATGCGGAAGCGTCCTTAATCCGGGAACAGTTGTCGGAAGCCGCACAAATATTTATCCTCTTTCTTCCGTGCGCGGAGTTGTTCCGGCGGAGAGCATTTATAAAAAGCAGGGCGAAGTGGTGAAAAAAATCTGATCCGGTCAGACATACTTTTAGTTGACACGGGCCGCCGGCCCGTGTTATTCTATACCAGACAACTTCATCGCTTTAAAGCGTTGCGCTTTAAAGCGATGAGCAGGACGCAAAAGAGTCTGCGCAGAGGCGGACAGATTAAAAAAGGAAGACGAGGAAGAAAAGATGGGAATTAAACTTGCGATGCTGATTATTTTTTTCGCGGTAATGGTTGGGGTAGGCATATACTCCAGACGGCATGTTACAAGCGTTGACGGCTTTGTTCTCGGAAGCAGGTCCGTAGGCCCCTGGCTGACCGCATTCGCCTATGGCACATCTTATTTTTCGGCAGTGGTATTTGTCGGATATGCCGGACAGTTCGGCTGGAAATACGGGATTGCCTGTACATGGATAGGGATCGGAAATGCGGTCATCGGAAGCCTTCTGGCCTGGGTTGTGCTGGGGCGCCGCACAAAAGTAATGACGCAGCATCTGAATTCAAAGACGATGCCGGATTTTTTCGGGGAAAGATATAACAGCAAAGCGCTGAAGATTACGGCTTCGATCATAGTTTTTATTTTTCTGATCCCCTATACCGCATCGGTATACAACGGTCTTTCCAGACTGTTTGGAATGGCGTTCAACATCCCGTATTCATGGTGCGTAATCGCCATGGCTGTATTTACGGCGCTTTATGTAATCATGGGCGGCTATATGGCTACCGCGATTAATGATTTTATACAGGGCATCATTATGCTGGCGGGTATTGTGGCGGTGATTGCTGCCGTGTTAAGCGGACAGGGAGGCTTTATGGAGGCTCTTTCCAAAATGGCGCAGATTCCGAGCGACGTTCCTCTGACTGCCGGACAGCCCGGCGCATTTACGTCTTTCTTCGGGCCGGATCCGCTTAATCTTCTCGGAGTCGTAATACTGACTTCGCTGGGAACATGGGGACTGCCTCAGATGATCGGCAAATTTTACGCGATTAAAGACGAAAAGTCAGTCAATACGGGAACGGTAATCTCAACGGTATTTGCCATAGTTGTTTCCGGAGGATGCTATTTCCTGGGCGGGTTCGGGAGACTGTTCGACAGCCCGCAGATTTATGACGAGACGGGTACGGTCGTCTACGACAGTATTATTCCGTATATGCTTTCGGCGCTGCCGGATATTCTGATCGGAATTGTGGTTGTACTTGTGCTTTCAGCGTCCATGTCGACTCTTTCGTCGCTTGTGCTGACATCCAGCTCTACCATGACGCTGGATCTGCTCAAAGATAACGTAATAAAAAAGATGAGTGAAAAGAAACAGATCGTAGTAATGCAGCTACTGATTGTATTTTTCATTGTTGTATCTGTTGTAATCGCTCTGGATCCGCCTACATTTATCGCGCAGCTGATGGGCATTTCCTGGGGAGCTCTGGCCGGTGCGTTTCTTGCGCCGTTCCTTTACGGCCTCTACTGGAAGGGAGTTACAAAAGCCGGGGTGTGGGCAGGATTCGTCGCAGGCGTTGGACTTACGGTTTCCAATCTGTTTATCGGTTTTATCGAGTCGCCTATTAATGCGGGCGCGGCGGCTATGGTCGCGGGACTTGCGGCGGTTCCGGCGGTAAGTCTGCTTACTCCGAAAATGAAGAAGGAAAAAATAGACGAAATCTTCAGCTGCTACGAAGAGACAGTCACGATTACAAAGAAAAGATCACTTCAGCAGGAACGATAGAAAATATTAAACATAATCCACAGAGAACTTTTCTGACAAAGAGCTTTTTCAGAACTCCGGATTTTGCCGGAGGCATGAAAGGGCTCTTATTTTATCCGGACGAAAATTTTTATCCGCTATTGAATATACGCAATACGTATGTTATAATGCGGCAAAGTCAAAAAAATATTGACATTTAGATACCGGTATAATACTATAATAAAAGATACGAACAACTGTTCGGTTTGAAAAGGAGATATAGTTTATGGCCAATAATGCAAATATGAATGAAGAAAAGAAAAAAGCGCTTGACGCAGCTATTGCAAAGCTGGAAAAGGATTTCGGAAAAGGCGCGGTAATGAAACTGGGAGAATCGGGAGCGCACGTAGCTGTTGAGACCGTTCCCACCGGGTGCCTGAGCCTGGATCTTGCGCTCGGGCTCGGCGGAGTTCCAAAAGGCCGTGTAATTGAAATTTACGGGCCGGAGTCCAGCGGAAAGACTACCGTCGCTCTTCATATGATCTCTGAAGTGCAGAAGAGAGGCGGAATTGCCGGATTCATTGACGCGGAACACGCGCTGGATCCCGTTTACGCGAAGAATATCGGAGTAGACATTGACGAGCTGTATATTTCCCAGCCCGACAGCGGCGACCAGGCTCTTGAAATAGCGGAAACAATGGTGCGTTCCGGCGCTATTGATATCATTGTAATCGACTCTGTCGCGGCTCTTGTCCCCCGCCAGGAGATAGAAGGCGATATGGGAGACAGCCACGTAGGGCTTCAGGCAAGGCTGATGTCGCAGGCGCTGAGAAAACTGACGCCGGTGATCAGCAAATCAAACTGCGTTGTCATATTTATCAATCAGCTCAGAGAAAAAGTCGGCGTAATGTTCGGAAATCCGGAAACTACGACAGGAGGAAGAGCGCTTAAATTTTATGCTTCCGTCCGCATGGATGTGCGGAGAATCGAGACGCTTAAACAGGGCGGCGAGGTGGTTGGAAACCGCACCCGCGTTAAGATCGTAAAGAATAAGATCGCGCCTCCGTTTAAAGAAGCGGAGTTTGACATTATGTTCGGCAGAGGAATTTCCCGGACGGGAGATATTCTGGATCTTGCAGCCGGTATAGACATCGTGAAAAAGAGCGGCGCATGGTACGCTTACGAGGGCGAGAAGATCGGCCAGGGAAGAGAAAACGCGAAGAACTACCTGGAGACGCACCCGGAAGTGATGGATGAACTGGACAGAAAGGTAAGAGCTCATTACCATCTTGGCGATGAAGCGGCGGAAGGGGACAAAGAAGGGACGGATGAACCGGCCGAAGCCGCAGACAGCCTGAAACTGAAGGCCGGTAAGGCGAAATGACAGTTACCCGGACAGAGCCGTGCGGCAAAACAAAATACAGGATTTATCTGGACGGAGAACCGGCGTTTATTCTGTACAAAGGAGAAATGAAAAAACTGGATATCCGGGAAGGACAGAGCATTTCCCGCGAAACAGAAGAACAGATCCGTTCGGAGATTCTCCTGCGGAGAGCAAAGCTTCGCGCCATGCATCTTCTGGAAGATATGGACCGGACGGAAACGGAACTGCGCGATAAGCTCAGCCGCGGAGAATATCCGGACGATGTAGTAGAGAAAGCCATCGACTACGTGAGTTCTTTCGGATACATTGACGACGTCAGATACGCGGAAAACTATATTCTTGGAAGGAAGGATTTAAAAAGCCGGAGAGAAATCAGGGCGGTCCTGGCAAAGAAAGGAATATCCGGGGAAGATATCGAACAGGCTTTTTCCGCCTGTTATTCAGAAGACAGCGAAGCGGAGGCCGTGCGCAGAATTCTGCGGAAAAGAAAGTTCAGTCCGGAAAGCGCGGACAGGGCTCAGATGCAGAAAATGTACGGATATCTGGCAAGAAAAGGATTCAGATATGAAGTGATCCGTCAAGTAATACAAAATGCTGACGAGAATGCTTGACATTGTTGTGAAAACAGTATAAAATTTAACTGTTGTATTTTGATAAAATGTACAATGAAAATTGAATAAGGAGGTGCTCCTGTGCAATGAATTTAGGCTTAGCTATAGGAATTGCCGTGGCCCTCGCGTTGATAGTCGGTGTGATATCTCATCTGGTAACGGTTTCCAGTCTGACGAAGAATGCGGAAAGTAAGATTGGAAGCGCTGAGACAAGAGCCAGAGAGATTATCGACGATGCTGTGAAAACTGCTGAGACAGCAAAAAAAGAGGCGCTCCTCGAAGTGAAAGAGGAATCAATCAGGACCAAAAATGATCTTGAGAAAGAGACCAAAGAGAGAAGAGCGGAGCTGCAGCGCTATGAGAAGCGCGTGCTGGCAAAAGAAGAAGCAGTAGACAAGCGTTCAGATGCTCTTGAACATCGTGAATCAAAGCTCACGTCAAAAGAGGAACAGCTTCGTCAGCGCGAAGTCAAGGTAGAAGAACTGAGTCAGAAACGTGTGCAGGAACTGGAACGAATCTCAGGACTTACCTCCGAACAGGCAAAAGAATATCTGTTGAAAACTGTTGAAGAAGATGTCAAGCATGACACCGCAAAGATGGTCAGAGAACTGGAAGCGCAGGCAAAGGAAGACGCGGACAAGAAGGCAAAGGAATATGTCGTAAACGCAATCCAGAGATGCGCTGCAGACCATGTCGCTGAGACAACGATATCAGTTGTTCAGCTTCCCAGTGACGAGATGAAAGGCCGTATTATCGGACGTGAAGGAAGAAATATCCGGACGCTCGAGACGCTTACAGGCGTGGAACTGATTATAGATGATACACCGGAAGCGGTTGTCTTGTCAGGATTTGATCCGATACGGCGTGAAGTGGCCAGAATAGCTCTCGAAAGGCTGATTGTGGATGGCCGTATTCATCCCGCGAGAATTGAAGAGATGGTGGAAAAAGCTCAGAAAGAAGTCGACGCAATGATCAGAGAGGAAGGAGAGGCTGCCGCGCTTGAGGTTGGCGTACCCGGCATTCATCCGGAACTGATCCGTCTTCTTGGCCGTATGAAGTTCAGAACGAGCTATGGTCAGAATGCTTTGAAACATTCCATAGAGGTTGCACAGCTCGCCGGACTCCTTGCAGGAGAGATCGGACTGGATGTGCGTATTGCAAAACGTGCCGGACTGCTGCATGATATAGGAAAATCTATCGATCATGACGTAGAAGGCTCACATATTCAGATCGGTGTGGATCTGTGCAGAAAATATAAAGAGTCCGCTACAGTGATTAACGCTGTAGAGGCGCATCACGGAGATGTTGAGCCGCAGACGCTGATCGCGTGTGTCGTACAGGCGGCGGATACGATTTCCGCGGCAAGACCTGGAGCAAGAAGAGAAACCATCGAAACATATACAAACAGATTGAAACAGTTAGAAGACATTACCAACCAGTTCAAGGGTGTGGATAAGTCTTTTGCCATTCAGGCAGGAAGAGAGATTCGTGTTATGGTAGTTCCGGAGCAGGTATCTGATGATGATATGGTGCTTATGGCCAGGGATATTGCAAAGCAGATAGAATTTGAACTTGAATATCCCGGACAGATTAAAGTAAATGTCATCCGTGAATCACGGGCGACAGATTACGCTAAATAGTCCAGAATCATAACAGCAGAGAAAAGATTCAGCCCTTGTCGAAAGACGAGGGCTTTCTTTCTGACGGAGAATATCCGCTGATTCGGGATATGAAAAAACTGCTGTCCGGCAGAAAAGCAGGGAGGAAAAAAGATGAGCGAAGAGATAAAACGTCTGAAAAGAGAATTAAAATTTAAAGGAGTAATTCTGGACTTCTATCAGGATACGATGGAAATTAACGGAAACCACACAGCTGTGTGGGATTTTATAAGTCATAAAGGAGCCGCGGCGGTAGTTCCGGTGTGTGATGACGGGAAAATACTTATGGTGAGACAGTACAGGAACGCGCTGGAACGCTATACACTGGAGATCCCGGCAGGAGCGCTGGATGAAGCGGATGAACCGGGAATCGTCTGCGCGGCCAGAGAACTGGAGGAAGAGACAGGGTACCGGTGCGATAACCTCGAGTGGCTGATTAATCTCAGGACTACGGTTGCGTTCTGCAACGAGAAGATCCAGGTTTTCGTGGCGAGAAATCTGATCCCTTCAAAGCAGCATCTGGATGAGGATGAGTTTATTGATCTTAAAGCTTATTCCCTGGAAGAACTGAAGGAGAAGATATTTTCCGGCGAGATTGAAGATGCGAAGACAATCTCTTCTCTCCTTGCATATGACGCCAAGTACGGAAGAAAAGAATAAATCATACAGCGCCGCATATAATGAAATATCTGTCAGAAAAGGAATTATGTCAGAAATCTGGAACGGGAGGCATTTCCATGAAGGTATTTCATACGCGGAAGCAGTTTCTGTGCTTCTTTATGCCGGGATTTATAATCGGAATTGTATATGTAAATTTTTTTGCTGTGAAATATATGGCTGATCCCGGGCTGTTCAGTACATATTTTCTTGAAGAATACCAGTCTGTCGATATTGTGGCGGGCGAGTATATGTGGTATCTGATCCGTGTCAGAGTTTTCCCGCTTCTTGTGCTGGCGGGTTTTTCTCTCACAAAAGCAAAAAAAGCGGCGGCGGTGCTGTTTCTCGTATGGGCAGGAATATCCGCAGGAATTCTGATATCTCTGGCAGCCGTGGAGATGGGGATAAAAGGCTGCCTTCTGTGCGTGACAGGGTTATTTCCTCAGTTTCTGTTTTATGTGCCGGCGTATCTTGTCCTTTTATGGTACGCCTGCTCCGGGCCGGCCGGCCGCTGGAACCGCCATAAAACGGTATTTGTATCTTTAATGACAGCAATTGGAATGGTTCTTGAAATATATGTAAATCCGATTCTTATACGTATGTTCATATCGACGCTGTAAAAAAGCGTAAAACATCTTATGATCTGATTTAATCACACGAAATCTGCCTGCCATTTGTGGCAGGCAGATTTCGTGTGAGGGAGAAAGATTATGTCTGCTGATGCCGGCATGAATCCTGTGGCGGGATTTGCGGCCGGATCCTGATTTTTTTCCACAGGTGATATAAAACGATCAGTGAAAGAAGCGCCGCGGCGCCCTGGCCTGCCAGCAGGCCCCAGAGATAACCGGATATTCCGCAGCGCGGGATCAGCAGGAATACGCCCGCGATTCTGATGCTCAGGCTCAACATATTGATAAGAAATGTGCAGCCGGTTTTCCCAAGTCCGTTAATCGAACTGATCAGGGCTGTGTTTGTGTAGAGAAAAGGGCAGATCCAGGCAAGGGTCAGAATAAATTTTCCGGCGGATGAACTGTGAAACAGAACCCTGCCGAGAAAAGAGCCCGACATCAGGAAGAACAGGCAGCTCCCAAGTCCGAGAACAAAACATCCCGCGGCAGCTTTTTTGATCAGACGGGCTGTTTCACCCGCGTATCCCTCAGCCTGAGTTTTTGTTACGGCGGGCATGAGTACAGTCCCTACAGAGCCGGTAATGGCGGAAGGAAAGAGGATGCATGGGAGCGCCATACCCGTCAGTACGCCGTATGTACTGAGGGCTTCGGAAGAACTCATGCCGTGAAGTTTAAGGGCGGCGGGAACAGACGCCGCCTCTATGCTCTGAAGGAAGGTGACTGCAGTTCTGCCGGCTGTCAGGGGAAGAGACAGCTGAAGAAGTTCTGCGGCGGAATGCTTCAGCTTTAATATAGAAAAACCGGATCCGCGGAGGATTACGCCGGATATCAGGCGGCGGGAATACAGCAGAGAAAAAAATTCGCCCGCAACAATTCCGGCGGCGGCGATACTGACGGAAGGGACATTTCCGCTGCTGCGTATAAAGAAAAAAGCAGCGGCAACAAAAGCGATTCGGGCGGACTGTTCTATCAGCTGAGAGACTGCAGGCACTTCCGCCTTCTGCAGCCCGAATGAGTAGCCGCAGATGCAGCAGTGGACCGCGGCGAAGGGCAGAGCAAAGGAGATGATGATCAGCATTTCTGTACACCGGCTGTCGCCGAGGAGCTTTGAAGCGATAAACGCGGCGTTGTGCCGGATCAGTATAATTTCCAGCAGAGAGAGGGAAACTGTGAGGAATAAAGCGGCAAAAAAGGAAAAACGGGCTTCGTGTGGTCTGTTCAGAGTGATTTTTCTGGCGACTGTTCTTGAAAGGGCGGTCTGGATGCCGGCAGTGCTGACTGAGTGGCAGAGCGCATAGACCGGAAAAATCAGCTGATAGAGGCCGATATTTTCCTCGCCGAATGTATGGCTTAAGAAAATGCGGAAAAAAAATCCCATGAACCGGCTTATAAATCCGGCGGCCGTAAGTATGAAAGCACCCCGGATCAACGTATGTTTTGACGACATAAAACGGATGCCTCCGGAAGAACTTTTTATCATAAATATGCCGGATTTTATAAAGATATGCCGGAATCATTCTTGACAGAACGGGAAAGGAATGATATTCTACAAAAGGAAATCCTAGTGAAATACTAGGAATACAGAGTGACATTAAAGAAGGTGATTAATTGAAACTGTCGACAAAAGGGAGATACGGGCTTCGGGCTCTGATTGATCTGGCTCAGTACAGCGAGAAAACTCCGGTTTCAATTACCAGCATTTCTGCCAGGCAGAATCTGTCCGAGAGATATCTGGAGCAGCTGATGTCCATGCTGAAAAAAGCAGGACTTGTCAGAAGCGTCCGGGGAGCCGGGGGAGGATATGTGCTTGCGCAGCCTGCGGACAGGATTTCCGTAGGAGACGTGCTGCGCGCGCTGGAAGGGAGCCTGGAACCGGTGGACTGCGCCGGCCTTGACCCGGAAGGCGGCTGCAAGGCTGCGGACAGCTGTGTTACAAAGTATGTCTGGCAGCGGATCAATGAGAGTATTAATCAAACGGTTGATGAAATAATGCTGAGCCGGCTTGTGGAAGAAAGCAGAAAGAAATGCGGAGCCGAAAGCGGGGCAGACCGCGGGGACTGCAGAAATTAGAAAAAGCCGGGGCAGAAGAATCTGATTTACAGTAAAAGCGATACAGGAGGTAGAAAGCGTGGAAAAACTGATTTATCTGGATAACGCGGCAACAACAAAAACAGCGCTGGAGGTTGTGGAGGCAATGCTTCCGTTTTTTACCGAGAATTACGGTAATCCTTCCAGCGTGTATGGATTTGCGGCGGCAAACAAAGAAGTAATAACCAGACAGAGAGAAATTATTGCCGGAGCTCTTGGGGCGAAAGCAAATGAAATATATTTTACGGCGGGCGGAACAGAATCCGACAACTGGGCGCTCACAGCGGCGGCAGAAGCTTACGCGGATAAAGGGAAACATATTATCACAAGCAAAATCGAACATCATGCGGTTCTGCACACCTGTCAGTATCTGGAAAAAAGAGGATATGAAGTAACTTATCTGGATGTGGATGAAAACGGGCTGGTAAATCCTGCGGACGTAGAGGCGGCGATACGGCCGGATACGATTCTTGTCTCTATTATGTTTGCAAATAATGAGATAGGAACGATAGAGCCTGTGCGAGAAATCGGAGAGATTACAAAGAAAAAAGGAGTTCTTTTCCATACGGACGCCGTTCAGGCCTTTGGACAGATCCCGATTCAGGTGGATGAATGCGGCATCGACATGCTGAGCGCCAGCGGTCATAAACTTAACGGCCCGAAAGGCATCGGCTTTCTCTATATAAGAAAAGGCGTGAAGATCCGTTCTTTCATTCACGGAGGAGCGCAGGAAAGGAAGCGCAGGGCAGGTACGGAAAACGTGCCCGGAATCGCAGGACTCGGGAAAGCCGTGGAACGGGCTGTCTCTACAATGGATGAACGGGCTGCAAAAGAGACGGAACTCAGAGATTATCTGATCAGCCGGATTGAGTCGGAAATACCTTACTGCCGTCTGAACGGAGACCGAAAGAAAAGACTCCCGAACAATGTGAATTTCAGTTTTCAGTTTATCGAGGGAGAGTCTCTTCTGATTATGCTGGATATGAAAGGAATCTGCGCTTCAAGCGGTTCCGCCTGCACATCGGGCTCCCTCGATCCGTCCCATGTTCTTCTCGCGATCGGGCTGCCGCATGAAATTGCACACGGCTCTCTGCGCCTGACGCTTGGCGCGGATACGGAAAAAGAAGATCTGGATTATGTTGTGGACTGTCTGAAAGAAATTGTGGCGCAGCTGAGGAGCATGTCGCCGCTTTATGAAGATTTTATGAAAAAACAGAAAAGCGGACAATAAAGAAAAATATCAGGAGGAATACAAAAATGTATACAGAAAAAGTAATGGATCATTTCCAGCATCCGAGAAACGTAGGAGAGATTGAGAACGCCAGTGGAGTAGGCACGGTGGGAAACGCGAAGTGCGGGGACATTATGCGTATTTACCTGGATATTGATGAAAATCAGATTATCCGGGACGTTAAATTCAAAACATTCGGCTGCGGCGCCGCAGTCGCTACCAGCAGTATGGCGACGGAGCTGGTAAAAGGAAAAAATATTCATGAGGCGATGCAGGTGACAAACAAAGCGGTTATGGAGGCGCTGGACGGACTTCCGCCGGTGAAAGTCCACTGCTCCCTCCTCGCAGAGGAAGCGATTCACGCGGCTTTGTGGGACTATGCTGAAAAAAACGGCATCAAGATAGAGGGGCTTACAAAGCCGAAATCAGATATCCACGAAGGTGAAGAAGAGGAAGACGAGGAATACTGATGAGCAAAGTAGTCATCGGAATGTCCGGAGGAGTGGATTCTTCCGTCGCCGCCTACCTGTTAAAAAAGCAGGGTCATGAAGTAACCGGCGTTACCATGCAGATATGGCAGGAAGAAGACGCCTGCTCCGTGGAAGAAAACGGAGGATGCTGCGGATTGAGCGCGGTGGAAGACGCAAGAAGAGTCGCGGCCGCTCTGGATATTCCCTTTTACGTAATGAATTTCCGCAAAGAATTTAAAGAGTATGTGATCGATTATTTTTCATCAGAGTACTACAGCGGACGGACGCCTAATCCATGCATCGCGTGCAACCGTTATGTGAAATGGGAGGCGCTGCTGCGAAAAAGCCTTGCTATCGGGGCGGACTATCTGGCGACCGGACATTACGCCCGCATTGAAAAACTCGGGAACGGCAGGTATGCTCTGAGAAGATCATCCATTTTAAAAAAAGATCAGACGTACGCGCTATATAACCTTACGCAGGATCAGCTCGGCCATACCCTGATGCCTGTGGGGGAATATTCAAAGGATGAAGTCCGTTCCATTGCCGCGCAAATCGGCCTGAAAGTAGCGGATAAGCCGGACAGCCAGGACATCTGTTTTGTGCCGGACGGGAATTATGCATCTTTTCTGGAAAAAAACACAGGAAGAAAAGCAGAAGAAGGCAATTTCATATCTGTCGACGGAAAAATTCTCGGGCGTCACAAAGGGATTATTCATTATACGGTCGGACAGCGGAAAGGACTCGGCCTCGCGCTGGGATATCCGGCGTTTGTAGTGGCAATCCGCCCGGATACAAATGAAGTTGTGATCGGGAATTACGAAGAATCTCTGACGCAGACGGTTCGGGCGACCGGCCTGAATTTTATGTCCGTGCCGGATATAACGTCTCCTGTGAGAGTGTTTGCAAAAGTCAGATATAATCACAAGGGAGCCTGGTGCGTGGCGGAAAGAACAGGAGAGGATGAAATCACCTGTCATTTCGAAGAGCCTCTGAGGGCCGTTGCTCCCGGACAGGCGCTGGTGCTGTATGACGGAGAGTATGTGATGGGAGGCGGAACCATAGTATGAAGGCAGTAAAAGTTCCGGTTCGCGCCG
Source organism: uncultured Mediterraneibacter sp. (assembly GCA_944381125.1). Taxonomy (GTDB): domain Bacteria; phylum Bacillota; class Clostridia; order Lachnospirales; family Lachnospiraceae; genus Mediterraneibacter. Next base: position 81,071 of record CALWKB010000017.1, read on the forward strand.
ATTTCCATATGCATACCGAATTTTCCGGAGACAGTGACGCTCCGGTGAGAGCCATGCTCGACGCCGCGCTGGAAAAAGGGATGGAATCCGTCTGTATTACAGATCATTTTGACGAAGACTATCCGGAAGACAGAGAGACCGGCAGAAATCCGTTTCTGTTTGACATTGACCGGTATTTTCAGGTACTTGAAGGGCTCAGAGAGGAATATGCCGGGCGCATTGACGTGCGCATCGGAGTAGAACTGGGGCTTCAGCCCCATCTGGGAGAACGGTATCATGTTCTGACCGGAAAAAAACCTTTTGATTTCGTGATCGGCTCCCTTCATCTGATCCACGGAATGGATCCTTATGACAGGATTATATTTCAGGGAAGAAGCGACGCGGAAGTATACAGGGAGGCTTTTCAGGCCACGCTGGAAAACCTGGAGAAAATAAAGGATTTTGATGTTCTTGGTCACATTGATTATGTGGTCCGTTACGGGACGCATCAGGCGCAGGAATATTCGTACAGGGCGTTTTCGGATGAAATTGACGGCATCCTGAAAAAAGTCATTGATATGGGCAAAGGGATAGAACTGAATACGGGTGGGCTCAAATACGGACTCGGATTCTGCAATCCTCATCCGGATGTGATCCGCAGATACCGGGAACTTGGCGGTGAAATCATTACAGTCGGCTCGGACGCGCACTGTCCGGAACATGCGGCATATGATTTTGAGAAGGCGGGGGCAATCCTGGAAGCCTGCGGATTTCGATATTATACGGAGTACCGCGGGCGGCGGCCGATTTTTAAACAACTTGGTTAAAAATGCATTTAGTACTTGAATTTTTGTTCCTGTTTTAGTACAATTAGTCTAGTTGATGAATCTTAAACAATACGTGCGTGCATTTGTGAGGGGTTCATTTTCATGGCTGTATTTCAGCCGAAGAATTTTTAAAAACTTTTAGGAGGAATTAATCATGGCAGTAAAAGTAGCGATTAATGGATTTGGACGTATCGGACGTCTTGCATTCAGACAGATGTTTGGAGCAGAGGGATATGAGATTGTTGCA
>CALWKB010000018.1 GCA_944381125.1 uncultured Mediterraneibacter sp.
CAGTTATTGCTGGCTGCGCCGTCAGTGCCGATTGCCAGCGGGATATTTTCATCCAGATATCTTTTTACCGGTGCGATCCCGCTTGCCAGCTTCAGATTTGAAGCCGGATTGGTAACCACGTAAAGCCCGCGTTTCTTAATAATATCAAAATCTTCCTCATCCATATGCACACCGTGGAAAAGGCCCCCGCCATAACGGAAAAGGCCAAGGGAATCCATGTATGCCACCGGAGTCATGCCTGTCCTTTTTCTGCAGTCTTCAACCTCTTTTCTCGTCTCTGAGCAGTGCACATACACAGGAATCTGATATTTTTCGGAAAGCGCCGCCAGCCCTTCCATCAGTTCCCTGCCGGTTGTGTATTCCGCATGGAATCCAAGCTGATAGGAAATCAGTCTGTCTTCATCCTGATTGTAAGTATGATAATCCGCTTCCACCTGCTCAAGTGTTCCTCCGAAATTGTTAATGCTTTCGCAGAATACGTTGCGGAATCCGCACTCCCGCATTGCCCGGGCTCCGTCGGGGCGGAACATATACATATCAAATACAGATGTAATGCCGCTGGTCAGATATTCCATAACCGCCAGCTTTGTCTGCCAGTAAACGTCTTCTCCTGTCAGTTTTGCCTCAGCCGGAAAAACACGGTTGTTGAGCCACTCATCCAGCTTCATGTCATCCGCGTGGGATCTGAGAAACGTCATCGCGGAATGCGTGTGCGCATTTTTGAATCCCGGCATAATCAGATTGCGCCGCGCGTCAATCTGCTCGTCCCATATCGTGTCTCCCCGGTCTTTTTCCGGTCCCGCATAAGTGATCGTATCTCCGTCAATATGGATCTCTCCGTCAAAAACAGGCCGGTCCGCCTCCATTGTCAGTATTCTCGCGTTATAAATCCTTGTCTTCATCCGTATGTCCTTTCCTACATCTTCTCAATTATCTTCGTGACAAGCCTCTGAAAATCTCCCGAACGCCTGTCCGCCACAGCCTGGACATCCAGATGGCTCAGCTCTTCTTCCGAAAGGCCGCTTGCCATATTTGAAATGCACGAAATACCGCAGACCCGGATTCCTGCGTGCCGCGCCGCCATAGCTTCGCACGCGGTGCTCATCCCCACGGCGTCGGCCCCCAGGGCCGCGTACATACGGATCTCCGCAGGACTTTCAAAATTCGGTCCCGTCGTCTGCAGATAGATTCCCTCCTGAATGTCAATCTGTTCTTCCTTCGCGGTTTTCCGGATCAGCTCCATCAGTTCCGGATCATAGATATGCGTCATATCCGGGAATCTCTCTCCCAGCTCTGATACGTTTTCTCCGATCAGCGGAGAGGGAACGAAACTGGAGATCTGATCTGTAATCATCATAAAGTCTCCCACCTGAAAACCTTTCCTGATACCGCCTGACGCATTTGTCAGAAATAAAATCTCAATGCCCATTCGCTTCATCAGGCGGGTGGGAAGGACCACATCATGCATTGAATATCCTTCATAATAATGAACTCTTCCCTTCATGACAACGGCAGGGACGTCTCCTATATATCCGAGAAGGAACCTGCCGTCGTGTCCCTGCACGGTAGACACGGGGAATCCCGGAATATCACCGTAGGGAATCTCCTTTTCCACTTTCATGTTTTCCGCATATCCTCCCAGCCCGGAACCGAGGATAAGTCCCACTCTGGGCACAAAATCAGTCACTGACCGATAATATTCATAACATGTTTCCAGTTTATCATACAGTATGCTCATTCTTCTGCCTCCATTAAACTCTTTCCTAGTATTATAATATCCCGGTTGTCCCGGTTCAAGCTTTACTTTTCTCATTTGCTCTTTTCATTTCGGATTTGCGGACACAGATATGCCGCAAATCCGAATTCTGTGCTCAGATGATGATGCAGACCATTCCTCCGTTGGAATCATTTACAATCTTCTGCATGGAATCCTGGAGTTTTGCCTGGCTTTCGTCATTTATCATCGTCAGTTTATTTTTCATTCCGTCCATAACAAGCTCTTCCACGGATTTTCCAAATATATTGGTTGCCCATACGCCCTCCGGAGCCGCGCTTTCTTTTTTAATGTACTCGACAAGGTCCTGCGCCTGCTGCTCGTTCCCGACAATCGGCGCGATCTCCGTCTCTATATTCGCGCGGATCATGTGTATCGAAGGCGCCACGGAACGGATCCTGACTCCGAACTTGCTGCCCTGTTTAATTATTTCCGGCTCATCCAGCCTGACATCTTCGCGCGACGGGCTTACAACTCCGTATCCTTTCATTTTTACATCCGCGAACGCTCCTTTGATCCGGCTGAATTCCTGTTTTATCCCGGAGAGTTCCTTCATTGTACGTATCAGTTCATATTCCCCGCTGATCTGCGTCCCGGTCAGTTCGCTGAGCACCTCATAATAGTATTTCTGGTCAAAAGTAATCCTTATCCTTACTACGCCGGTATCCATCTCGACTTTAGTCACGGCAATCTGGTCTATGTACGGGCTTTCCGTCTTAAGAACAGTTCCGGATACCGCGCTTCGGATATCGCTCATCCCGTCCATAATGGTTTTTACATCTGACAGAAGATCCTGCCTGATCCTGTGCTCCGCTGAAAGCATCTCCACCCATCCGGGTATATAAAATTCCGCTTCCGTAACAGGAAATTCATAGAGTATCTTCCGCATGATCTCATGAATATCCCCGGTCTTAAGCTGTTCACAGTTTACCGGGACAACACGGGCGCCGTATTTTTCGCTCAGCTCTTCCGAAAGCGCTTTTGCTTCGTCAGAATACGGTTTCCTGCAGTTCAGAAGGATAAGGAACGGTTTTCCTATCGACTGAAGTTCTTTTACCGTCTTCTCCTCCGCCTGGACATAATTTTCCCTTGGCAGCTCTGTTACGCTTCCGTCTGTCGTCACGACAAATCCGATTGTGGCGTGGTCGTGAATTACTTTGCGCGTTCCGATCTCCGCGGCCTTCGTAAAAGGAATCTCATATTCAAACCAGGGCGTCTTTACCTGGCGCTCGGCGTCATTTTCAATATGGCCGGAAGCTCCCTCTACCATATATCCCACACAGTCGATCAGTCTTATTTTTGCCTCCACATCTTCCGACAGCCGGACCAGGGCCGCTTCTTTGGGCACAAATTTCGGTTCGGTTGTCATAATTGTCGTCCCTGACGCCGACTGGGGAAGTTCATCCTGAGTTCTTTCTCTGGCATGCTCATCCGTCATATTCGGCAGCACCAGAAGATCCATAAACCTTTTAATAAATGTTGACTTGCCTGTCCGCACCGGACCCACGACGCCGATATAGATTTCTCCTCCGGTCCGGGCTTTTATATCACTGTATACCTGAAATGAATCCATAAAAATACCCCCTTGTTCTGCTGATACAAGTGTATGCAGCCTCACATGGGGGTATGACTGTATTCTTATATGCCCTGTACCGCCAAAGGTCAGTTATCCCACTGAAGGGCGCGGTTTTCACTCTTTGACTCTCTCTGCATCAGATCGTCCACAGCCTCTGCAGGATCTTTGTTTTCAAAAAGCACAAGGTTTACTTCTTCGACAATCGGCATGGACACCTGGTATTTTTCAGCCAGTTTTGCGGCGGCCCTGGCGGAATATACTCCCTCCACCACCATTTTAACTTCGTCCATCGCTTCCTGTACGGTTCTGCCCTGCCCGATCAGATACCCCGCCCTGCGGTTTCGGCTGTGTACGCTGGCGCAGGTAACGATCAGATCTCCGATTCCGGTCAGACCCGTAAAACTCTCGATCCTTCCTCCCATCCTTACTCCAAGCCTTGCGATCTCCGCGATGCCGCGGGTAATCAGGGCGGCCTTTGTATTATCGCCGTATCCGAGTCCGTCCGCGATCCCGGCCGCCAGCGCGATCACGTTTTTCAGGGAGCCGCCCAGCTCAATGCCGAGAATATCCGGGCTTGTATATACCCTGAATACTTTACTGATAAACATGGACTGCAGGTATTCCGCGGTCTTCCTTGTCTTTGCGCCGATTACGCAGGTCGTCGGAAGCCGTCTTCCCACTTCTTCCGCATGGCTGGGCCCGGAAAGCACCGCTACATCCGCCTGGGGAATTTCCTGGCTGATCTGCTGAGACAGAGTCATCAGCGTAGCTTCCTCAATTCCTTTTGCCACATCAACAATGATCTGTCCGTCCGCCACATAGGGACGCATCTTTGCCGCTGTCGAGCGGGTGAACGGCGAAGGAACCGCAAGCACAAGAAAATCTTTTCCCTTTATCGCTTCCTCCAGATTATTTGTGACGACCAGCTGATCCGGAAGTTTTACTCCCGGCAGTTTTGTCTCATGCTCTCTCTTTTCATTGAGCATTTTTACTTCATTTTCATCAATGGACCAGGTCGTGACCTGATGTCCGTTGTCGCAGAGAAGAACCGACAGCGCGGTTCCCCAGCTTCCTGCTCCCAGTACACCTGCATTTGCCATAACTGTTTACTCCTTTTTCTTTACTCCGAATTTATTTTCCGTCCCCTTCAGAAGACGCCCGATGTTTGCCCTGTGACGGTACCAGGCGAGTGCTGTCAGAAGAAACAGAATTACATAAAGTTCATACCGGTACGCGGCTTCCATATCCAGCCACCCGGACTGTCCGATCACGATCATTTCGATAAAGAAAACCGTATATGCCGCCAGAGAGCCAACGGATATGTATCTTGTAACGATAACAGGCACGAGGAAACATGCCAGAGTAACCGGAATAAGCAGAAGGCTCAACGGCAGATGCCAGAAACTGTTCACTACGACAAGACCGGCCATAACCGCGATTCCCTTTCCGCCTTTGAATCCCATGTAAAACGGGAAATTATGTCCCAGCGTCACCCCGGCTCCCGCGTACATCGCAAGAAGCGGCCGGCAGTCGCTTCCGCGGTACATACAGTACACAATCAGGAACGCGGCCGCGCATTTGATTACATCGCCCGCAAATGTCAGAAGCCCGGCTTTCCATCCGAGAACTCTGAGCGCGTTGGTCGTGCCCGCGTTTCCGCTTCCTTTTTTTCTGATATCAACATGGCTCATTTTTCCGACCAGATAACCGGTCTGAAAAAGACCGCACACATACCCGACCGCAAGACAGATCAATCGTTCCATAATCCTTTACCGCTCCTTTTCCTTTCTCTCCCTGATGATGAACCGAAGCGGAGTTCCGCGGAATCCAAACGCTTCCCGGATCTTGTTTTCCAGATACCTTGTATAGGAAAAGTGCATCAGTTCTTTATCATTCACAAAAATAACAAACGTCGGAGGCTTAACGGACACCTGAGTAATGTAGTAAAGCTTCAGTCTCTTGCCCTTATCTGACGGAGGCTGCTGCATGGCGACCGCTTCTGTCATTATTTCATTGAGCACTCCGGTAGCGATTCTGAGCGTCTGGTTCGCGATGACCATATCGATCATATCATACAGACGGTTCAGCCTCTGTCCTGTAACCGCGGATACATACATTATTTCCGCATACGGCATATAGGAAATAATCTGCCTTATTCTGCTCTCGTATTCCCGCATAGTCCGGTCGTTCTTTTCAATGGCGTCCCATTTATTGACAACAATAATAACGCCTTTGCCTCTTTCATGGGCGATCCCCGCGATCTTCGCGTCCTGTTCGGTGACGCCTTCCACGGCATCAATCACCATAAGCACAACGTCGGCCCGCTCCACTGCGGTTACCGTACGGATAATACTGTACCTCTCCAGTTCTTCCTTTATTTTGCTTTTTCTGCGCAGACCCGCTGTGTCAATAAAGATATATTCTTTTCCGTCATGCTCGACAGCGGTGTCAATCGCGTCTCTCGTCGTTCCGGCCACGTCGGAAACGATCACTCTGTTTTCGCCGAGAAGACGGTTTACAATTGATGATTTTCCCACGTTCGGCTTTCCGACGATCGCGACACGCGGGCGGTCATCGTCTTCCTCCGCGGATTCATGATCCGGGAAATGCATCATCACCTGGTCAAGCAGGTCGCCGATTCCAAGCCTGGAAGCCGCGGACACGGGAACCGGATCGCCGATTCCCAGATTATAGAATTCATATACATCCGGCATGTATTTCTCAAAATTGTCCACTTTGTTAACCGCCAGAATGACCGGTTTCCCGGAACGCCTGAGCATGTCGGCGACTTTTGAATCCGCGTCGACCATTCCCTGTCTTACATCCGTCAGAAACAGGATGACGTCTGCTGTTTCAATGGCGATCTGAGCCTGTTCCCGCATCTGGGAGAGGATGACGTCTTTACTGTCCGGCTCGATTCCTCCTGTATCAATCATCGTAAATTCTTTATCCAGCCAGGTTACGTCCGCGTAAATTCTGTCTCTTGTAACCCCCGGAGTATCTTTTACGATAGAAATTTTTTCTCCTGCGAGGGCGTTGAACAGGGTGGATTTCCCCACGTTCGGACGTCCTACAATCGCAACTACCGGTTTGCCCATCTGTTTTTCCTTTCTTTTTCTTTCTATTTTCTTCTGTTTTCGATTTATTGTCAGCCTGCGCCCGCGGCGGGAGTCAGGTCAGTTTTTCAAAATCGCGTCAATCAGATCCTGTCCGCTTGATTTTACAATATCAACCGGCACTTGTAAAGCTTCGGCCACGTCTGTGAGAGTATAATCATCCAGGAAAATCTCTTCGTCCGCTTTCATCATACTGCACGGAAGAAGCAGCCGCCTTCCCAGATTTTTCCCTTTCAGCTGCGCGATAATATCCTGTCCTGTAATCAGACCGGACACTGTAATCCTCTCTCCGAAGAAATCATTCCTTATCTCATAAACGTGAATGTCAAGCCCGGGACATCTGTCCTCGAGACGCTGCGCCATCCGGCGTATATACGGATACGCGAGCCTGCCCGTCGCGACAGAAAGTTCTTCTCTGTGCTCCGTGTCCGCAAGCTTTGCATATCCTTCCTCAAATTCATTCATCAGAAGCCGGAGCATTCCGACTCCGTTTTCCAGCTGCAGATAGCCGTCATATCTTTCCTCCTCCGGCATTTCCTCCTCCGCCAGAAGATACCATTCGTCTCCCGCGTGGATGAAATGAAGTCCGTATTCCCGGAAAAACTTTTCCTGCCATCCGTGAATGATGTCAAGCACTTTTTTTGCGTCTTCTTTTGTAAAAGGTTCCAGCGGAAAGAGCCCTTCCCTGTACTTTGTAAGACCTACAGGCACTACGGATACGCTTCGCAGAAGCGGGAAATAATTTCCCAGTTCCCGAATGCTCCTCTGAAGCTCTTCTCCGTCGTTGATGCCTTTGCAGAGCACAATCTGCCCGTTCATCTCTATTCCGCCCTGGTACAGAATGTCGACTTTTCTGAGCGCGTCGCCGGCAAACCGGTTGTGCAGCATCCGGCACCGCAGTTCAGGATTTGTAGTATGAAAAGATATGTTGATCGGCTCCAGACGGTAGCGCACGATCCTCTCCACATCCCTGTCGCTCATATTTGTCAGTGTAATATAATTGCCCTGAAGAAAGGACAGCCGGGAATCGTCATCTTTAAAATACAGAGTATCACGCATTCCCGGAGGCATCTGATCTATAAAGCAGAAGATACATTTGTTCCGGCAGGAATGATACTCGTCCATCAGTCCCTGTTCGAATGTAATTCCAAGCTGCTCATCCGGATCTTTTTCGATCTCAAGCTCCCACTGTTCTCCGTCAGGCTTTTCAATCAGAAGAAGCAGTTCTTCCTCCTCCACATAGAACTGATAATCGAAAATGTCTTCTATTTCATGACCGTCCACCGACAGAAGAAGATCTCCCGGCTCTATCCCGAGCTCATCTGCGATACTTCCTGCCTCTACGGCGGCGATTCTGTGTGTATGCGTTTTCATCTGCGTCAACTGTTCCCTTCTGTTCAAGACTCGCTTTTGCATCCTATTCAGTATAACATAATTCTTATTTCACGCAAAGGTATGCTTGAATTTCAATATAAAAAATGATATAAATGATGTGTACTCTTCCGTTTACCGAAGATTTTCCGGGAGAGTTCCGTTCCCGGCCGGCTGCATTTTTGTGCTGTCTTTGAGCCGTGGAAAATGAAACTTATTATCTTAATTCTATACAGGAGAATATCATGCCAAATATTGAACTGCTGGAAAAAACCCTTCCCGTAGCGCCTCTGAAAATCGTCGCGATGGAAAGCTGCCGGGAGCTGGGCCAGAAGGTAAACGATTATATCGTTTCTTTCCGTGAAAATACGATCAGCGAAGTTTCCGAGTCTTCCCTCTATGTCAACTACAAATCAAATAATTATCTTGTTGACTGCTGCTGCCCCCGCTTCGGCACCGGGGAGGCAAAAGGACTTCTCAGAGAAACAATCCGCGGAACCGATCTTTTTATTATGACCGACGTATGTAATTACAGCCTCACATATACCGTAAGCGGACATTTAAACCATATGTCTCCGGACGACCATTACCAGGATCTGAAGCGTATTATCTCCGCGGCGACGGGAAAGGCCAAACGCATCAATGTCATTATGCCGTTTCTTTATGAAAGCCGGCAGCACAAGCGCACCCGCAGGGAGTCTCTGGACTGCGCCATCGCCCTGGAAGAACTGGTCGCGATGGGCGTCTCCAATATTATTACCTTCGACGCTCATGATCCCCGCGTGCAGAACGCCATTCCGTTAAGCGGATTCGACAGCTTTAATCCGCCTTATCAGTTTATGAAAGCGCTTTTCCACGCTGTGCCTGACCTGAAGCCGGATAAAGGCCATATGATGATCATCAGCCCGGATGAAGGCGCCATGCACCGTGCCGTTTACTTTTCGAATGTAATTGGAGTGGACATGGGCATGTTTTACAAACGCCGGGATTATTCCACCATTGTAAACGGAAAGAACCCCATTGTCGCGCACGAATTTCTGGGCGACGACGTATCCGGCATGGACGTGATTATCGTAGACGATATGATCTCTTCCGGAGAAAGTATGCTCGACGTGGCAAAACAGCTCAAAAACCGCAATGCGGCAAGAGTATTTGTCTGCACTACTTTCGGCCTGTTTACAAACGGCTTTGAAAAGTTTGACGAATACTATGAAAAAGGATACATTGACAAAGTCATTACCACAAACCTGACCTATCTTCCGCCGGAGCTTTATAAGAAGCCATATTTCATAGAGGCGGATATGAGTAAATTCCTGGCAATGATCATTGATTCCTTTAATCACGATATTACGATCGGGGCCGTTATGAATCCTACGGACAAGATCCATTCCCTGCTCGACCAGTATAAGCAGGGCGGCCTGAAATAGCAGAAAAAGATTAAAAACAGCAAAAAAGACAGCGGACGCTGTCTTTTTTGTATGCTTTCTTCTCTAATACAATTTTGCGCTGATCAGTTTCGGCCTGAATCCGGCCCTTTCCAGGGCGTCAAGAATCCGGTTCTTGTGCTCCGTGCCGAAAGCTTCCATCGTAATACGCAGTTCCACAGCGGCATTTCTGTTTGTACTTACAAACTGATTGTGCTCCAGTTTAATAACATTTCCCTGTTCATCCGCAATGGTTTTCGCAACCTGGACAAGTTCGCCCGGTTTGTCGGGAAGAAGTACGGATACAGAGAAAATCCTGTCTCTCTGAATCAGGCCATGCTGTACAATCGAGGACATAGTGATCACATCCATATTGCCGCCGCTTAAAATGCACACAACTTTCTTTCCTTTTAAATCAAGCTGTTTTAAGGCTGCCACCGACAAAAGTCCGGAATTTTCCACTATCATTTTATGATTTTCCACCATATCCAGAAAAGCGCCGATCAGTTCGTCGTCTTCCACGAGAAGCATCTGATCCACATTTTCCTGCACATAGGGCAGCACCTTGTCGCCGACCGCTTTCACCGCAGTTCCGTCCGCGATCGTATTGGCGGAATCCAGCTCCACCACTTCTCCCGTCTGGAGAGCCGCCGTCATGCTGGCGGCCTCTGCCGGCTCTACTCCGATTACTTTAATTTTCGGATTAAGCATTTTCGCCAGTGAAGAAACCCCTGCAATCAGCCCGCCGCCTCCCACCGGCACAATTATATAATCCACCGTAGGCAGTTCCTGAACGATCTCCATCGCAATGGTGCCCTGCCCTGCGGCCACATCCAGATCATTAAACGGGTGTACAAATGTATATCCGTTTTTTTCCGCCAGTTCACAGGCATAATTAAATGCATCGTCATACACATCTCCGTAGAGCACCACATCCGCCCCGTAGCTCTTGGTGCGGTTGACTTTTATAAGCGGAGTTACGGTAGGCATTACAATCGTCGCCCTGCAGCCGAATTTTTTTGCCGCGAATGCAACGCCCTGGGCATGATTTCCGGCGGAGGCGGTAATCAGCCCCCTCTCCCTTTCTTCATCGGAAAGCGTACTGATTTTGTAATAAGCGCCTCTGATTTTATACGCGCCGGTATGCTGCATATTCTCAGGCTTCAGGTAGACTTTCGCTCCGCACTGGTCGCTGAGATAATCGCTGTGGATAAGCTTGGTGGGATTCGTTACTCTTTTGACAAGCTCGCTTGCCTCTTCAAATTTTTCTAATGTCAACATTTTTTTATCCTTTCTTCTGTCTGATAAGTATGCGGGGCCGGTGCTTTTCAGGGAAATCCTACTCTTCCTCTCTGTAAAACAGCGCGTTTACGAAATCTTCCGAATCGAATTTCTGCAGATCATCAATCGTCTCCCCTACGCCGATATATTTAACCGGAATGCCAAGTTCCGCCTGTATGGCCACGGCGATTCCGCCTTTGGCCGTTCCGTCCATTTTGGTCAGAATCACACCGGTAATCTCCGCTGCGTCATTAAATTCCCTTGCCTGCGCCAGCGCGTTCTGCCCTGTCGTCGCGTCAAGAACGACAAGCGTCTCCCGGAATGCCTCCGGATACTCCCTGTCTATAACCCGGTTGATTTTTTTGAGTTCTTCCATCAGGTTCTTTTTATTGTGGAGTCTGCCCGCGGTATCGCACAGAAGCACGTCCGCTTTTCTTGCCTTCGCCGCCGCCACTGCGTCATAAACGACAGACGCCGGGTCCGCTCCTTCCTGTCCGCCGATCATATCAGCCCCCGCGCGGACCGCCCATTCTCTGAGCTGCTCCCCCGCTGCGGCGCGGAATGTATCTGCGGCGGCAATAACCACTCTTTTTCCCTGCTGCCTTAACTTGCCGGCAAGCTTTCCGATAGTGGTTGTCTTCCCGACTCCGTTGACGCCGATAACAAATACGACGGAAGTCCGGTTTTCAAACTCATACGCCGTCTCTCCCACATCCATCTGTTCTTTAATGCTGTCAATCAAAAGCTGTCTGCACTCGATGGGCTCGCGTATATGCTGTTCTTTTACCTTTTTTCTCAGGTCATCCAGAATCTCCATTGTGGCATGTACTCCCAGATCCCCCATTATAAGAAGTTCTTCCAGTTCTTCATAAAAGTCTTCGTCTATTCTGGAAAACCCGTGAAAAATGCTGTCCATGCCCGAGACTATACTGTCTCTTGTCTTCGTCAGGCCGGATACAAGCCGCCTGAAAAATCCTTTTTTTTCTTCCATTTAAGCAATTCCGCCTTTCTTTTATTTATCCAGTTCATCTTCCAGCAGATCTACAGACACCAGAGTCGACACTCCTTTTTCCTGCATGGTAATTCCATACAGTCTGTCCGCCGAAGACATTGTTCCTCTTCTGTGTGTAATCACGATAAACTGTGTATTTTCCGTCAGTTTATGCAGATATCTCGCGAAGCGGCTCACGTTATTGTCATCCAGCGCCGCCTCGATCTCATCCAGAAGACAGAAGGGCGAAGGCTTCAGATTCTGAATCGCGAACAGAAGTGAAATCGCCGTAAGCGCCTTCTCCCCGCCTGACAGCTGCATCATGTTCTGCAGCTTTTTACCCGGCGGCTGCGCGATGATCCTGATTCCGGCCTCAAGAATATCCTCGTCCTCCATAAGTTCAAGAGTTCCTTTTCCGCCGCCGAAAAGCTGTCTGAATACATTGTTGAACTCCGTGGATATTCTCGCGAACTGTTCGGAAAACTGCTTTCTCATGGCGGCGTCAAGCTCATCAATAATCTGCATCAGCGAAGCCTCGGCCTCTACAAGATCGTCATGCTGTCCTTTAAGGAAAGTATATCTTTCCGATACGTTTTTATAATCCTCGATCGCATTGACATTTACCGTGCCGAGCCCTCTTATCTCGCCTTTAAGCGCCTGTATCTGTTTTTTCATAAAAGAAAGATCTGTCAGATCCGGATCTCTCAGCTCCATTGCACGGTTATATGTAAGTTCGTATTCCTCCCACATATAATTAATCTGTTTTTCCGAAGCTTCCTCATAAGACTCTCTCTGACTGTTAAGCCTGAAGCACTCTTTGTCAAGAGCGGAAATATGTCTGGACAGTTCTTCTCTCTGTTCCAGGAATTTCCTGTGTTTTTTATTCAGTTCTTCTTTCTTCTCAGTCTGGGTTTTTATTTCCCGGCCGATCTCGTCAAACAGTTCCGCGGATTTTTCTATTGTCTCCCGGAGCTCTCTTATCTGTTCTTCTTTTTCGTGTATTTCCTCCGAAACACTGCCTTTATTTTCTTCAAGCCGTGAAAGTTCCTGCTCGAACTTCTCCGTCTCATCGTCAATTCGGGCGATATTTTCCTGAATGAAAGCTCTCTGCTGCTCCAGGCTTGCAAGCGACAGATGCATATCCTCGGACTGTTTCATCTGAACGGATTCGCTCTCCCGCTCCTTTTCCAGAAGTTCCGCGAGGGATTCTATTTTATCATTCAGTTCTTTTTCCAGGCTCTGGGACGTCTCCAGCTCCATCTGTATGGAATCTTCGTTTTCCGCGATCTCTTCCAGCTGCGCCTCAAGACTTTCTCTCTCCGCGGCAAATGCTTCCATCCTTTGTTTTGCCTCCAGCTGTCTCAACTGCGCCTGTTCAAGACTCATCCTTGCAGTATTTTCCCGCACGGATGCTTTCGCGAGCTTCTGCTGCGCTTCATCGTTCTCCGCATAGCACGCGGCGCGTCTGCTTTTCACGGCATTTACCGAACGCTCCGTCTCATCCATGTCTGACCTGAGCATGGAAACCGCTTTTTCCAGTTCCTCAATCTCACGTCTCCGGCTCAGAAGATTGCTCGAATTTTTAAATGCTCCGCCGGTCATGGAGCCGCCCGGATTAATCAGTTCTCCCTCCAGGGTTACCAGCCGCAAAGTCTGCCTGTATTTTCTTGCAATAGCAATTCCGTGGTCGATGTGATCCACGACAATTGTCCGTCCAAGCAGCTGCCCCGCAAGATCTTCAAAGCGCTTTTCCACATGCACAAGCTCGCTGGCCATGCCGATTACTCCCGGCTCTTTCAGTGCTTCCGGATTTCGGATCGCTCCGGCTTTATGCATGCTTGTAAGCGGAAGAAATGTTGCTCTTCCGAATTTATTTTTCTTCAGAAAGGCGATCATTCGTTTCGCCGTTTCCTCGCTGTCTGTAACGATATTCTGAATACTGCCGCCAAGCGCGGTTTCCACGGCGATCTCGTATTCCCTGTCGACTTTAATAATATCGGCTACTACACCGATCAGTCCGGGCTCCCTGTCCTTATTCGCCATAACTTTCCGTATGCTGCTGCCGTATCCGTCATAGCGCTCGGTAATATTTTTCAGGGATTCAAGACGCGACGCTTCCCGGTGGTAAGCGGTCTGTCCGATTCTCAGTTTTTCCTGTTTTTCCGTCAGTTCTTTCTGAAGCCCGGCAATTTCCTGTTCATTCCGGGAAATCTGTTCCTGATATGAAGCGATCTCTTCACGCACGGCCTCAAGCTGCGCCTCGAATTCCCTCAGACTGTCGCTCTGCTTTTTGCCCTCCCTGGCAAGCTCATCTATATTCGCTCCAAGGACGGACTGTCTGGCCGTGATCTGCTCTTTTGTCGTATCATAATGCTGTATTTTTGCCTTCGTCGACGCACGGTTCTCCAGGAGCTCCATAATCTCCTGTTTTCCGCTTTCGATCGCGGCCGTATGTTCCGCGATTCTTGTCTGGATTTCAATCAGCTGCTCTCTTGCCTTTTCGTCTTCCCCGGAAGACTGCCGCAGCTTTTCCTGAAGTTCCTTCCGCTCCTGCTCCAGAGACTGTTTCTGCTCCCGCCGGGTGGCGATTTCAATACGCACGGCGCGCCCTCTGCTGTCGTAATGCTCATCATTCATGCGGGCCGTATTGATCTGTTCTTTTAATACGTTAATCTGGCCTTCCAGCTGCTGTTTGAGAAGCGTCGTCTCGTTAAGCTGATTTTTCGCCGTCTCAAGCGCCAGATCAATTTCCTCAATCTCTGACTCAATGGCGTCATACTCAGCTTTCATTTTTTCGTAGCGGCTTCCGGCTTCTTCCATTTCCGCGGACGCAGTCTCGTATTTCCCCTGCGCGTCCCGGATCCGTTCTTTTAAGCGCTCTTCTTCCAGGAGGAACATATTTATATCGTATTTCTTAAGTTCTTCCTTCTTTTTAAGATATTCCCTGGCTGTTTCAGACTGCTTTTCGAGAGGACCGAGCTGTTTTTCCAGCTCTTTCAGAATATCGTCCACTCTGGTCAGATTCATCCGTTCTTCTTCCAGCTTTTTCAGGGAAACATTTTTCCTGCGCTTAAACTTTACAATTCCGGCCGCCTCGTCAAAAAGTTCTCTTCTCTCCTCCGGCTTTCCGCTCAGAATTTTCTCAATCTGGCCCTGTCCGATAATAGAGTATCCTTCCTTGCCGATTCCGGTATCATAAAACATTTCATTAATATCTTTCAACCTGCATGTGGTTCCGTTGATCAGATACTCGCTTTCCCCGGAACGGTAGAGCTTGCGGGTAACGGTAACTTCGCCGTACTCTACCGGAAGTTTATGATCTGAATTGTCAAGAGTAATGGCAACCGAAGCGTAACTGAGCGGCCTTCGGTTTTCTGTTCCCGAAAAAATAACGTCCTGCATACTGCCGCCGCGCAGCTGTTTGACCCGCTGTTCGCCAAGCACCCATCTCACCGCGTCGGCAACATTGCTTTTTCCACTGCCGTTCGGCCCTACAATTCCTGTAATGCCGTTGTGAAAATCAAATTTAATTCTGTTTGCAAAGGACTTAAATCCCTGTACTTCTATGCTTTTTAAATACATACAACACCTTTAATTCCGCCTGCGCAGCTTCAGAATCGCCTGGTAGGCCGCCTGCTGCTCCGCCGCTTTTTTCGTGCGTCCCGTTCCGGAACCAAATACTTTATTGCCGATCCGGACTTCCACGCAGAAAGACTTGTCGTGGTCCGGTCCTTCTTCTCCTGTAAGTCTGTAGGAAACCCCGTCTTTTCCCTCGGCCTGTACGATCTCCTGCAGGATAGTTTTACTATCATAAAAGAGCTGCTTATCTTCCAGATCCGTCAGAATAAACTTATGGATAAACTCTTTTGCATTAGTAAAACCACCATCCAGATACACGGCGCCGATCAGCGCTTCCATCGCGTCGGAGGTAACCGAATCCCGGTTTCTTCCGCCTGTGGCTTCTTCTCCCCTGCCCAGATAAAGATAGCCGCCAAGTCCGATATCACGGGCGCACATGGCCAGAGAAGGTTCGCAGACCATACTCGCGCGAAGCTTTGTGAGCCTGCCTTCCGGCATTTTCGGCGATCTCCGGAAAAGGAATTCGCTGGACACAAGCTCCAGAACCGCATCGCCCAGAAACTCCAGCCTCTCATTGCACATATGCTTCGGAATATGGTTTTCATTTGTATAAGAGCTGTGCATGAGCGCTGTCTTTAAAAGGCCGGTATTCTGAAACGTATACCCGATTTTATGCTCCAGTTCTTTTAATTTACTGTCCATAATCATTGTCCTCTGTCATTAAAACGAAAAAGCCCACAGGGGCTTTTTCGTTTTCGTTTTATTATTCCACTGCTTTCTTAATCTGATCTGCCGCATCCTGAACGGTTACGATTTTCTCAGCTTCATCATTGTCAATCTCAATATCGAACTCTTCTTCAATTCCCATAATAATCTGGAAAATATCAAGCGAATCCGCTCCAAGATCATCCACAAATGTTGTCTCCGGTTTGATTTCGTCTTTCTGTACGTTGAGTACGTCCGCTATAATATCCTGCAGTTTTTCAAATTCCATAATTCAATCCTCCTACTTTATTCTAAGTTTTCCTGCGTCCCGCTCTGTATTGCTGCTCTTATTTTTTCATTAATCTTCTGTTCTCTGAATGTGACGCACTGGATAATAGAATTGCATATTTCCCTGGATGTTGAACTCCCGTGGGTTTTTACCACAAGTCCGTTCAGCCCGAGAAGCGGTGCCCCGCCATGTTCGCTGAGGTCAAAATCTTTCAGCGTCTCTTTCAGCGCCGGCTTCACAAGCAGCGCGCCGATCTTGCTTCGGAGCGAGGACATCATGCCGCCCTTGATCTTGCTGATCAGGGCTCCTCCGACTCCTTCATAAAGCTTAAGAATTACATTGCCCACAAAGGCCTCGCACACGATTACATCCGCCGCGCCGTAAGGGATGTCCCTGGCTTCGACGCTTCCGATAAAATTGATGTCATCACATGCCTTCAGAAGAGGAAATGTTTCTTTTACAAGCGCGTTTCCCTTTTCCTCTTCCGCGCCGATGTTTACAATCCCGACCGTCGGCTTCCTGATCCCCATAACACTTTCCATATAGATGGAGCCCATCTTCGCGAACTGTACCAGGTGTGACGGCCTGGCGTCTACATTGGCGCCGCAGTCAATCAGAAGGGATACGCCTTTTAAAGTCGGGAAAAGCGGTGCCAGAGGAGGTCTTTCCACACCTTTTATTCTTCCGACAAGCACCTGCCCTCCTACCAGGACAGCCCCCGTGCTTCCGGCCGATACAAAAGCGTCCGCATCCCCTTTTTTCACCATCTTCATGGCAACCACGATAGAAGAATCCTTCTTGCCCCTGATCGCTTTCACCGGCGGCTCCGCCGTCTCAATTACCTCCGTGGCATTTACAATCTCTATCTGTTCCGCGGGATACGTATAAGCGGACAGTTCTTTTTTCAGGACCTCTTCCCTGCCTGTCAGCAATATCTTAATATCGCTTCTTTTCTGAACCGCCTCGACAGCGCCTTTAACAATTTCACCCGGCGCGTTGTCTCCTCCCATTGCGTCAACCGCAACCCTTGTAATATCAGACATTTTTCTTCCTCCTAACACTACTGAAATTATTCTACTGGAAAACATTATAAAAATCAAGTGAAACTATCGTCCAATACGTTTCCGGCAGAAAATGCAAAAAGGGTACAGAACATAAAGTTCTGCACCCTGGCTTTTCTTCAGAATCAGTCAACGGAAATGATTTCACGCTTGTTGTAAGAACCGCATGCCTTGCATACGCGGTGAGGCATCATAAGCTCGCCGCACTTGCTGCATTTTACAAGGTTCGGAGCGCTCATCTTCCAGTTAGCTCTTCTTTTATCTCTTCTTGCCTTTGAAGATTTATTCTTTGGACAGATTGACATAGGTTACACCTCCTTAAAATTCTTAAATAAGTCACGGACTACTGACATTCTGGGATCAAGTCCCGGATCTTCACAATCGCAGGACCCCGTGTTCAGATTCCGGCCGCACACTCTGCACAGACCTTTGCAGTCCTCTCTGCAGAGCACCTTCTCCGGCCATCCTGACAAAATCTCCTGAAAAAGAAGTTTGTCCACGTCAAGATGATATCCGTCAATATAGTTTGATTCATCCAGTTCCTCTGTCAGTTCTGCATCGGAGAGACCTAAGTCAACATGCTTTGTACTGTTTATAACAAATTCATGAATGACTTCCTCAAGGCACCTGTCGCACGGAATTGCCGCGGAAAGC
Organism: uncultured Mediterraneibacter sp.; assembly: GCA_944381125.1. Lineage (GTDB taxonomy): Bacteria > Bacillota > Clostridia > Lachnospirales > Lachnospiraceae > Mediterraneibacter. Next base: position 17,822 of record CALWKB010000018.1, read on the forward strand.
ACTGTATCTGTATAAATCATCAGCTCTTTCCCTTTTACAAACTCCACGCGCACGTGAACCGGTTCCTTTCGGACTACCGGATAACTTCCGGACCTTGTCCGGATCTCATCCAGCGTACATTCCACAGTCTCTTCAACCGTCCTATGCTGGTCTGACATAACGTCTGACAGGTTAATTAACATAATGGATTACTCCTATTCACACCTAGACTATTATATCATGTAAATTGTGTTTGTCAACATCAAAAATCACTATTTTACAAGCGCCAGCGTCTCTCTTGCAATCGCAAGCTCTTCATTGGTCGGGATAACGAATACTCTTACTTTTGAACCGGGATTTGTAAGCTCTTCCTGTCTTCCTCTGAGTCCGTCGTTTACTTCTTTATTGAAGTCGACTCCCAGATATCCGAGATAGCTGCATACCTGCTCTCTTACATAGTCGTCGTTTTCACCGATTCCGGCAGTAAACACGATGTCATCCACACCGTTCATGGCAGCGGCGTAAGCGCCGATATATTTTGCAACACGGTAGGAGAATACGTCCATTGCAATCTTTGCTTTCTTATCTCCCGCGTTCATTGCGTCCGTCAGATCACGGAAATCGCTTGAAAGCTCTCCGGAAAGGCCGAACACACCGGATTTCTTATTCAGCACGTTCATAACGCCTGCAATGTCCAGTCCTTCTTTCTGCGCGATGAATTCCATGATAGCCGGATCAATATCTCCGGATCTGGTTCCCATCACAAGTCCTTCCAGCGGAGTCAGGCCCATGGAAGTGTCAACAGACTTTCCGCCCATAACAGCGGATACGCTTGAACCGTTTCCGAGGTGGCATACGATTGTTTTGAGATCCTCAAGCGGTTTTTCCATCACTTCTGCGGCTTTTTTGGAAACGTAGCTGTGGCTTGTGCCGTGGAAGCCGTAGCGTCTGATTTTATATTTTTCGTAATAATCATAGGGAAGGCCGTACATATATGCTTTCTCAGGCATTGTCTGATGGAAGGCCGTATCGAATACCGCAACCATCGGTGTGCCAGGCATCAGCTTCTCGCACGCGTTGATTCCGATCAGGTTCGCCGGATTATGAAGCGGCGCAAGCTCGCTGCACTCTTCGATCGCTTTTTTTACATTCTCATCAATCACAACAGATGACGCGAACTGCTCTCCTCCGTGCACTACACGGTGTCCTACCGCTCCGATCTCGTCAAGACTCTTTACAACGCCGGTATCCGGATTGGTCAGAGCCTCAATCACAAACTGAATCGCTTCGGTATGGGTCGGCATAGGCTTGTCTGATTTTTCTTTTTCTCCGCCCTCCGGCTGATAGGTAAGGCGTCCGTCGATTCCGATCCTCTCACAGAGTCCTTTTGCGAGAACTTCCTCGGATTCCGCGTTGATCAGCTGGAACTTAAGCGAAGAACTTCCGCAGTTAATTACTAATACGTTCATTTTCTCTCCTCCTGAAAACTATTCCTCTTTATCTTTTCCGGCGTTTTTCCGCCGTTTTTTACTGAGCCTGCGCCTGTACTGATGTAATAGCCACAACGCCTACGATATCTTCGGCGCTGCATCCGCGTGACAGATCATTGACCGGAGCCGCGATTCCCTGGGTAAGCGGTCCGTAGGCTTCCGCCTTTCCGAGACGCTGAACCAGTTTGTATCCGATGTTTCCGGCGTCAAGATCAGGGAAGATCAGTACGTTCGCATGTCCCGCCACTTCGCTGCCCGGCGCCTTGGAAGCTCCGACCTCCGGCACAATCGCCGCGTCAAGCTGAAGTTCTCCGTCAAGCTTGAGATCCGGCGCGAACTCGTGAGCCAGTCTTGTCGCCTCCACAACCTTGTCAACATCCGCGTGTTTAGCGCTTCCCTTTGTAGAGTGGGAAAGCATTGCAACGATCGGCTCTTTTCCCGTCAGAGTACGGAATGATTCTGCGGAAGAAAGAGCTATGTACGCCAGTTTTTCCGGATCCGGATTCTGCTCCAGCCCTGCGTCTCCGAAGATAAATGTGCCGTCCGCTCCCATATCGCAGTCCGGAACTACCATCAGGAAGAATGCCGACACGAGCTTTGTGCCCGGTTTTGTCTTCAGGATCTGCAGACACGGACGAAGTGTATCCGCAGTTGAATGGCACGCTCCCGATACCATGCCGTCGGCGTCTCCCATCTTCACCATCATTACGCCGTAGTAAAGATAGTTGCCAAGAAGCAGCTCTTTTGCCTGCTCCTGCGTCATGCCTTTTTTCTGTCTTAACTCTACAAGCTTGGCGATATAGGCTTCTGTCTTTTCGCTTGTCGCGGGATCAACAAAAGCAGCTCCGGAAATATCGTATGAGCCTTTGTTTTTCTCGATCTCTTCTTTGCTTCCGACCAGAATCAGGTTCGCGATGCCCTCTTTTAAGATCGTCTCCGCAGCCTTATAGGTTCTTTCGTCCTCTGTCTCAGGAAGAACAATTGTCTTTTTGTCCGCTTTTGCCCTTGCCTTGATTTCATCAATAAATCCCATGATTAAAATTGCCACCTTTCCTAATTTCTCACCTGCTGTTTATTATACAGCAAAGGTTTTTTGTATACAAGAGAATTTCGTGTGTAATTTTAAAAACAATCAGTCAGTAATTACAGGCCGGGATAAAAGGCCGTCACGATATTGAAATATACAAGAATCGTACATGTATCCAGTATGGTCGTAATAAGCGGCGCGGCCATAATCGCCGGGTCAAGCCCGAGCTTTCTGGCTGTAAGCGGCAGGATGCATCCGATGCATTTCGCCATAATCACGACGCCGATCATGGTAAGCCCGAGCGCGAGCGCGAGCGTCAGATCATGTCCGTACATCAGATAAATCCTGACTCCGTTCACCAGAGACAGCAAAAGGCCTACAATAACCGCAATGCGCACTTCCTTGAAAATAACTTTAAAGACGTCCCTGAACTCGATTTCTCCGACCGCAAGTCCACGTATGATCAGGGTAGAACTCTGAGATCCGCAGTTTCCTCCGGTTCCCATCAGCATGGGGATAAAAGTTATAAGAACCGGCATTGCCGCCATCGCGTTTTCATAGTACCCGAGTATCTGTCCCGTAACCGTGGCGGAAAGCATCATGATCAGAAGCCATGGCGTTCTGCTTTTCGCGTGCTGGAATACTCCCGTTCCGAAATACGAGTCTTCGCTTGGGCTGACACCGGCCATGATGCTGATATCCTCGGTTGTCTCATCCTGCAGGACGAGCATGGCGTCGTCTACCGTTACGATTCCCACAAGACAGTCTTCGTGATCAATAATGGGAATCGCGACAAGCCCGTATTTGTTGATCATGTTCGCCACATACTCCTGATCGTCAAGCGTTCTGGCATAGAGCACGTTTTCATCCATGATCTCTTCGATCAGCCTGGACTCTCCGGCGGTCAGAAGATCTTTGACGTCGACGATTCCAAGCAGCTTTTTCTTCTCTGTGACATAACAGGTATATATTGTTTCTTTGTTTATACCGACCTGCCGGATTTTCAGAATCGCGTCGGCCACAGTCATTTCCCTGCGCAGGCTGATGTATTCCACATTCATAATGCTGCCCGCGCTGTCCTCCGGATACTGCAGAAGAGCGTTGATCTTGCGCCGGGTATCCTCATCGGTCGCCAGAAGGAGACGATCCACAACGTTGGCCGGCATTTCTTCGAGAACGTCAACCGTATCGTCCACATACATCTCGTCCATGACTTCCTCGAGTTCCGAATCCGTCAGAGAATTAATCAGATCTTCTCTCATGTCGCTGTTCATGTCCGTGAAAACTTCCGCGGCTTCCTCCTTGGCCAGAAGCCGGAACACAAGCGTTCTCTGCTTTTTGTCCAGTTCTTCAAAAACATCTACAATATCGACAGGATGCATGGTTTCCAGTTCATCTTTCAGTTGTTTAAATTCATGTTGTTCAAGCAGCGCTGTCAGCTGCCCCACATCCGGTCTTCTGTTCTGTTCCATGACTTGCACCCTCTTTATCTGTCTTTTTATTTGCCTGTTAGAATCCGTCTTTTTATAGTATAATATGGTAGAAAATGATATACAAGGAGATTCTTATGAAAATTGTCGGACTGATTACAGAATACAACCCGTTTCACAACGGACATCTCTACCATATCGAAGAATCAAAAAAAATCACGGGAGCAGACGCGGCCGTAGTTGTTATGAGCGGAGATTATGTCCAGCGCGGCACTCCGGCCGTTATGCCGAAGCGCCTCCGGACAGAAATGGCGCTCAAGTGCGGAGCCGCCGCTGTATTTGAACTTCCCGTATGCTACGCTTCCGGCAGCGCGGAATATTTCGCACTGGGAGCGGTCTCCCTTCTTCAGAAGCTGGGCATAGTGGACTCGCTGTGCTTCGGAAGCGAATGCAACGATCTCCATGCGCTTCAGAAGGCCGCGGATATTCTTCTGGAAGAGCCTGAGGAATACCGTTCCGCCTTAAAACGGCATCTGAAAGAAGGCAGATCCTTCCCTTCGGCCCGCCAGGAGGCTCTCTGCGAATACGCCGAAAAAGAAGGCATCTCTTTCGTGCTGGGCGATCCGAACAACATCCTCGGGATTGAATACCTGAAAGCTCTGAAAAAGCTGGGAAGCGCCATCACTCCGTACACGATACAGAGGCAGGGCGCCCATTACCACGACCGGAAAATAAACCGGAAATTAAGTTCCGCCTCCGCCATCCGCTCTCTGCTGGCATACTCCGGTTCCGCCCTGCGCACGGACCGGAGCGGGGGAACTTTTGAAAATACTCCTTTTTCAAGCATCCTGGGAGAACTTGAAGATCAGGTTCCTTCTTCCTGTCTTGAACTTCTCAGCGATTACCACCGGGTTCAGTATCCGGTGTATCAGAATGATTTTTCGCTTATACTGAAATATAAGCTTTTGAACAAAACGCCCGACATGCTTGTCCGGTACATGGATGTATCTCTGGACCTTGCGAACCGGATCTGCGCAAAGCTGAATCACTTTTTTAATTACAGGCAGTTCTGCGAGCTTCTTAAAACCCGGGATATCACCCAGACGCGGATCAACCGCGCCCTTCTTCACATAATGCTTGGAATTAAGAAAAAAAACGTGCAGGAATACACGGACAACGGATTTCATTTCTATGCCCGCCTCCTCGGCGTACGCAAAGACAGTGAAAAAATTCTTTCCGCGGCGGCAAAAAAAGGAGAGCTGCCGCTACTGGCACAGCTCTCCCGGGCGCAGGAACTTTCCTCACTGGGGCAGAGAATGCTGCGCCATGATATTCTTGCGTCCAACCTGTATACTTCCGTCGTCACAGACAAATTTAAAACCGCTTTCTGCAACGAATACAGCCAGCCGGTTATAAAAGTCTAAGCTCTCCCGGAAGCGCCTTCCCCCTCACGGCCGGAAGGCGCTTCTGTAATTACATTTTCTTCATGCACGTTACCGCCATGGCTCCCGGTCCGATATGGCAGGCAACGCTTAAGGACAGCGGCCCTTCTATGATTTCGTATCCGGGGAAGCGCGCCTCGATTTCTTTTTTCCACCCGGCTGCTTCTTCTCTGCCGCAGGTATAGGCCATTCCCAGCACCATCTCATTTTTTATATCCGCGAAGCGGGTGTCAAGATCCTTTTCTATGGCGTTGAGCATCGTTTTTTTAGCGGCTTTCCATCCTCTTACCTTGGCGTACGCATCCAGCTTCTCTCCCTGGATCTGAAGCACCGGCTTCAGATTCAGAACGGTTCCGACAGCAGCCGCCGCAGGTGTTATTCTCCCGCCTTTTTTCAGATATTTTAATGTATCGACAGTAATATAAATGCTCGCCTGCATTTTATCCCGCTCAAGCGCTTCGCGTATCTCCTTTGCGGACATTCCTTCGTCCCTGAGCTTCATCGCGTCATACACGGACTGGGCAAGAGTCACTGATATCCTCTGGTTGTCGGCGACCTGCACACGGCCTTTATATTCCTTTGCTATGGACATGGCTGTAAAGCAGGTTGTGCTCAGTCCGCTGGACATCGGGATGCAGACCAGTTCGTCATATTCCCTGAGTATCTTTTCCCACAGTTCCATCACGTCGCCCGGAGACGGCTGGGAAGTAGAAATATCCGAATCCGCTCCCAGTTTCTCGTAGAACTGTTCCTGCGTCAGTGTAATATCCTCCAGATACATCTGCCCGTCAATGAAAAACGGCATGGGCAGTACAAATATCCCGAGCTGCTTTCCCTGCTCCTGCGTAATCCCGCTGTTGCTGTCTGTTACAATGGCCACTTTTTTCATAGTCATTTCTCCCGTTAGTTTTTGAAACTGTGAATCGGGGCAGGTATTCTGCCCTTCCTGCTTATAAAAGTCTCACATCCGAATTCATTCACCGGCATAATCGGCGCATAGCCCAAGAGGCCTCCGAATTCAGCGGTATCACCCACGTCTTTTCCGATTACCGGGATAAGGCGGACCGCTGTCGTCTTCTGGTTTACCATACCGATCGCCATCTCATCCGCAATAATTCCGGAAAGCGTACTCGCGGACGTCTTTCCCGGCACCGCAATCATATCCAGACCCACGGAGCAGACACAGGTCATCGCCTCAAGCTTTTCCAGGGTCAGCGCGCCGGCGTTGACCGCATCGATCATTCCCTGGTCTTCGCTGACAGGAATAAAGGCGCCGCTTAATCCGCCCACATAAGACGAAGCCATTACTCCGCCTTTTTTCACCTGGTCATTGAGAAGCGCGAGAGCCGCAGTCGTCCCCGGAGCGCCTACGCGTTCCAGCCCGATCTCTTCAAGTATCTCCGCGACGCTGTCTCCGACGTCCGGAGTCGGAGCGAGCGAAAGGTCTACTATGCCGAAAGGAACTCCCAGTCTTTTCGAGGCTTCGCCCGCGACCAGCTGTCCCACACGGGTAACTTTAAACGCCGTCTTCTTTATCGTCTCGCAAAGCTCTTCAAAGCCTTTTCCTCTTACCTTCTCCAGAGCTTTCTTTACCACTCCCGGGCCGCTGACGCCCACATTAATTACCGCGTCCGCTTCCGTAACTCCCAGAAACGCGCCCGCCATAAACGGATTGTCGTCCGGAGCGTTGCAGAAGATCACAAGTTTCGCGCAGCCGAGAGAGTCCTGGTCTTTCGTCGCTTCCGCCGTCGCTTTTACCATTTCCCCGCAAAGCCTCACGGCGTCCATATTGATTCCCGTCCTTGTGGAGCCCACATTAACCGAACTGCATATGCGCTCTGTCTGTGAAAGAGCCGCCGGGATGGAACGGATCAGGTTCTCATCGCTTTTTGTCATGGCTTTTGATACAAGCGCGGAATATCCGCCGATGAAATTGACTCCCACTTCTTTTGCCGCCCTGTCCAGCGTCTTTGCCACCTCTACAAAATCCTCCGGGCTTTTGCATGCCGCCGCGCCGACGATGGCGACGGGCGTAACCGAGATTCTTTTATTGACAATGGGAATGCCGAACTCTTTCTCGATCTCTCTTCCTGTCGCGACGAGATCCCTTGCTGTCGTTGTTATCTTCTCATATATATTACGGTTCAGCTGTCCGAGATCCGCGTCAATACAGTCCAGCAGGCTGATTCCGAGCGTAATGGTGCGCACGTCCAGATTTTCGTGCTCAATCATCTTATTTGTCTCGGACACTTCGTACATATTTATCATAGTAATTTCCTCGCAATTCTCTTTTTCAGTTCATATGGTTCGCTCTTCTTATAATCTGTGCATCTTTTCAAAGATTTCTTCTCTCTGGCATCTGATATTTACGCCGATTTCACGGCCCAGCTCTTCCATTTCATCACAAACGGATGTAAAGTCTTTTTTCAGATCCGATACATCCACAATCATCATCATGTTGAAATACCCCTGGACAATGGTCTGAGAGATATCAAGAATATTGATCTTGTTTTCCGCAAGGTATGTACATACTTTTGCAATAATGCCTACCGTATCTTTTCCGAGTACAGTTACAATACATTTTTTCATAATCTTTTTGTCCTCCTAAACCGCGGTTCATTTTATTTTTATTCATAACACCGTAATTCCGTCTTTTTTTACAGTTCTTCCGGAATCCGGCGTCATATCACGACAATATCCGAAACGCTGTCTCTTGAGGCGACAAACATGTCGAGATCTTCCCCTTTATAATCATTGTCTCCCAGAGTAACTTCCAGCTTTACCGTCTCATACGCCAGCCGGGCGTAATTGTTTTCCTTGCTCAGATGTCCGAGAATGATGCGCTTCAGATTATCATGTAGTATATCACAAAGGAGCCTGCCTGACAATTCATTTGAAAGGTGCCCTTTGTCTCCCAGAATACGCTGTTTCAGATAGTATGGATAGCCGCCGACTTCCAGCATGTGAATGTCATGGTTCGCCTCCAGAAGAACCGCGTCCAGGCCCGAAAGATTTGAAACCGTGTATTCGTCATATTTGCCCAGATCGGTCGCCACCGCCACTGATTTTCCGCCGCACTCGAACCGGTATCCGGTGGGCTCGCACGCGTCGTGCGAAATGGAAAAAGGCTTTACCTCGATATCTCCCAGGACGAAAGGTTCATCCGCGCGGACAGTGTGAAACAGTCCTTCCGGCATCTTTCCGATGGAAGCGCAGGCGGAGATTCCTTCTATCGTCCCTTTTGTGGCGTAGATCGGCAGTTCATATCTGCGGCTCAGTACGCCGAGTCCCTGTATATGATCCGAATGTTCGTGGGTAATCAGTACTCCGTCGATTTCCTCTCCTTTAATCTCCAGTTTCTTCAGTCCTTCTTCTATTCTTTTCTTACTGATTCCGGTGTCAACCAGCAGATGGGTATTTCCGCTTCCCACATAGATGCAGTTCCCGCTGCTTCCGCTGGCTATGCTGCACATTCTCATAATTCTAATCTTTCTCCTATCTGTCTCTTTGTATCTTCAAATGAACGGCTGTTGTCAATCGTCACCGTGCTTGCCTGCCGGAATGTTTCTTCCGCAGGCTGGCTTTTGATCATCCGCGTAATCTTATCGTCGGTATATCCGCGGGAATCCGCAAGCCGTGCGCGCCGCACTTCTTCCGCGGCGTATATATACCAGATCTCGTCGCATAGTTCTCCGCCCACGTCCGGAAGAAGCGCCGCTTCCAGCGCATACAGCTCCACGGACCGCGAAGCTTTCTCTCTGATATCATCCCGCACTTTTTTCAGCACGGCCGGGTGAACGATCCGGTTCAGAAGAGCAAGCTTTGCAGGATCGGAAAAGACAACTTCTCCAAGCTTCCCTCTGTCGATCTCCCCGTCCGGAGCCAGTATGCCGCATCCGAAATTCCGGACGATTTCTTCATAACACTGCGTCCCTCTCTGCTGGAGTTCTCTTGCCACATCATCCATCCGGCACACCGCCGCATGATAGTCTTCTTTCAGGCAGTCAGTCACCCGGCTTTTCCCTGATCCGACTCCGCCTGTAATCCCAAGTACTTTCACTTTTCCTCCCTCTGGGGAAATATCTTTTCAGCGATCCTTTCCCGTCCGTCACTTATTTTGCTTCGTACCAGTTCTCTCCCGTATGCATATCCACAAGCAGAGGAACAGACAGCGAAGCTGCGTGTTCCATCTGTTCCCGGAGAAGCGTTTTAACTTCTTCGGCTTCTGATCTTTCCGCCTCGATCAGAAGTTCGTCATGCACCTGCAAAATAAGCCGCGACTTCAGATTTCTTTTTTTCAGCTCTTTGGCCACGCCGATCATGGCGATTTTAATTATATCCGCGGCCGTTCCCTGAATCGGCGCGTTCATCGCCACGCGCTCGCCGAAATTTCTCTGCATATAGTTGCCCGATTTTAATTCCGGCACAGGCCTTCTCCGTCCGTAAAGCGTAACTGCGTACCCTTTTTCTTTTGCGTTTGCGACACAGTCGTCCAGGAATTTTTTAATCCCCGGGTACGTCTCAAAATAATGCTCAATATACTGCGCGGCCTCTTTTCTTGTTATACTCAGATCCTGGCTGAGCCCGAAAGAACTGATGCCGTACACGATCCCGAAGTTCACCGCCTTGGCATTGCGTCTCTGAAGGTCTGTCACTTCGTCAAACGGCGTATGGAACACCTGGGACGCGGTCATCCGGTGAATATCCTTCGCTTCGCGGTAAGCCCGGATGAGCTGCTCATCCCCGGAACAGTGGGCCAGAATGCGGAGCTCTATCTGAGAATAATCCGCATCCACGAATACATATCCGTCTTCCGGTACAAAAACTTTCCGGATAAGACGTCCCAGTTCCATGCGAACCGGTATGTTCTGCAGATTCGGCTCCGTACTGCTCAGACGTCCGGTCGCGGTCACCGTCTGATTAAATTTGCCGTGAATGCGGCCGTCATTTCCTATATATGCAGTCAGACCGTCCGCATAGGTTGATTTCAGTTTTGTCAGCTGTCTGTAATCAAGAATCTTTGCCACAACCGGGTAATCCAGGGCAAGTTTTTCCAGCACGTCCGCCGCCGTGGAATATCCGGTCTTTGTCTTTTTCGCGTGAGGCATCTGCAGTTTTTCAAACAAAATGACGCCCAGCTGTTTTGGAGAGTTAATATTAAATCTCTCCCCGGCCATGTCATAGATTTCCTGCTCCAGTTCCGCGATTTTGGCTCCCAGCCTGTCTCCGTAGGCTTTCAGCGCTTCTCCCTCGACTTTTATGCCTGCCTGTTCCATATCAAAAAGGGTAAATACAAGCGGCATTTCGATCTGTCTGAAAAGATTGTCCATTCCTTCTGCTTTCAGTCTTTTTTCCAGAACGGGCGCGGACGCCCATGCCGTATACGCCTCATAGCACGCCCGCTTTGCGTCGTCCTCCTTCTCATCTGTCAGAATCCCGAGATATTCTCTCGCCACGTCTTCATAATCGTAATCGCTTTTGAGCGGGTTCAGAAGATACGCCGCCAGGATGATGTCAAATCCTGTCTCCGGCCGCGCCTGCGGCAGAAACGGAAGCACTTCTTTAAGATTGCTCACCGCGAAACAGGGAACCTGCTGCGCAAGCTCGGAAAGCCGGGCGGCCAGAAATTCCATATCCGTCTCCATATCGCACGGAATCGTAAATATTTTATCCGGCCCGAAGGCGATGGCAACCCTGCCGTATCCGGATGGATGTGCAAAAAGAGGCGGCACATTTCCCGGGTCTTTCGAGAATGCTGCTCCGACTCTTTCAGCCTGCCGCGCCTGCGCGAAAAGACGTTCCACTTCGTTTTTGTCCGTCACTTCCCGAAAGTTTTTTTCTATGGCGTTTTCTTCCGGCTCCACGTCAAAACGGCTGAGCATATTTTTAAACTGAAGACGTTTGAATATACTGTGCGCCTCTTTTGTATATGGATTGCCGTGCCTTGCTTTTTCCACGTCAAATCCGATATCCGCATGTGTATTGATCGTCGCGAGCGCTTTGCTCAGCTTTGCCTGTTCCCAGTATTCCTGTATATTTTTACTTGCTCTCGGAGGTTTTATCTCCCCGGCATGCTCGTGCGCGTTTTCAATCGTTTTATATTCCTGAATGATTTTAACGGCTGTTTTTTCTCCGATTCCCGGAACTCCCGGGATGTTGTCGGAAGCGTCTCCCATAAGCGCTTTTACGTCGATAAATTCCACAGGTGTGACTCCGTACTTTTCTTTCACGTCAGCCGCGTTATAGTCTTCCACTTCCGTCCTTCCCTGCTTCGTCTTCGGGATCCTGATCTTTACGTGCTCAGTGGCAAGCTGCAGCGTATCTCTGTCTCCGGAAATAACTGACACGTCCATGCCTTTTTCCTCGCATATTCTTGAGATCGTGCCGAGAAGATCGTCCGCCTCCAGCCCGGCCTGCTCGATAATCTCTATATCCATGGCTCTCAGAACCTCCTTGATCACCGGCACCTGCTGGCGCAGTTCTTCAGCCATCGGTTTTCTCGTCCCTTTATAATCCGCGTACATCTCATGCCGGAAGGTGGGAGCGTGCACGTCAAACGTCACCGTAAGATACTCCGGCTTCTCTTCATCCAGAATTTTGAACATAATATTCAAAAATCCGTAAACCGCATTTGTATGAAGCCCCTCTGAATTTGTCAGATCCGGTACTCCGTAAAAAGCTCTGTTCAGTATACTGTGTCCGTCTATCAGTACGATCTTTTCTCTCATCTGCCATGCGTCTCCCTTCCGGTAATTACTCAATACTAAAGTATACACTAAAGTCGCTCTTTTTTAAAGGCTGATTTTATGGTATCATAGGTTAGCAGATTTTATGGTATCATAGGTTAGCGGTTCAGCCGTCCGTCGGCAGAACCTGCTTCTTATTCAACATCAGAATCAGGAAAGGATTTTTGTTTATGGACAGTATTATATTTGACGTAGACGGGACACTGTGGGACTCTGCCGACAGCGTGGCTGAATCGTGGAATCTTGCAATACAGGAAAAAACCGATCTGGATCTCGTAATCACAAAAGACGCGCTGTCAGGGGTTTTCGGAAAAACGATGACTGAAATTGCCGACACTCTTTTTTACGCGCTTCCCCAAAAGGAACGTATGGAACTTCTTGAGATTTGCTTTGAATACGAGAACCGCTATCTTGAAACCCACCCCGGGATAATGTACGAGGAAGTCGCCGATACGCTGGCCGCTCTGTCCGGGCGCTATCCGCTCTTTATCGTCAGCAACTGCCAGTGCGGCTATATTGAAGTACTGCTCCGCACCTGCCGGCTGGAATCATATATCAAAGATCATCTGTGCTTCGGGGAAACCCTGACTTCAAAGGGGCAGACGATTCGGACTCTAATGAAAAAGAACAATCTGAAGGCTCCCGTATACGTGGGCGATACACAGGGCGACGCCGACGCCTGCGCCGAAGCAGGCATTCCGTTTATCTTTGCCGGATACGGTTTCGGCGATGTACCGGACGCGCGTATGCGGATCCGAAAATTCTCTGATCTGAAAAATATAGAAGACATCTGCAGATAAAAATCGAGTCTTCCTCACCGGAGATAAATTCTCCGGAAAGGAAGACTCTTTTTTACGCTTCCGGCGCTTATCCGACTTCCACTTTACTGTTGAAGCGGTCCAGGGCAAGCGCGGAAACAATTCCGACAACGAGGCATATTACGTTCGCCAGACAGGAAGCCGCCGAGGCGGTAAAGCTCCGGAACGGAATAATAATTATCGTAGCGGCCACTACAATTCCCACAATCGCGTGAAATGCGTAAGTATAAAACCGGTCGAAAAGCATATTGATAAGCTTCGCCAGACAGATCACGGTAGCCAGCGCCCCGATTCCTCCGGGAATCAGAATGCTCATGTTCAGATCACTGATTCCTTCCACAAAAGGCGTGTACAGGCCAAGCGGCATGAGAAGCGTAGAGAAGCTCATTCCGGGCGCGATCACGCTGAGCGCCAGACAGAACCCGCAGAACAGGTACCATCCGAATCCGGGTTCTATTACGATGGACGAAACGCCAAGCGCCAGCAGAATCGCAAGGATAATTGCGAATGCCGCAACCATCGAAATATAAGAGCCCTTTTTCCTTCCCTGTTCCCCCGCTTCTCTCCAGAGGGAAGGAAGCATCCCGGTGATCAGTCCGACAAACAGGCAGACGGAAGGATCCGGATATTTATCCAGAACAAATGCCAGCACCTTGGCGACTCCGAGAAATCCTGCGGCCGCGCCGATCAGGTATGGGATGAGCATGGGAACATGGGTTTTAAAATGTTTAAACGGGTTTGCCAGCAGTTCCATAACCGGCTTATAGATTCCAAACACGACACTGAGCACACCGCCGGATATCCCCGGCAGAACCGCGCCCAGACCAATCAGGGCGCCCTGTATCATATGGAAGACAAGTTTTGCGGGTGATTTTTTATCTGTCTTTTTCATTGTATGTCCTCCGGCCGCGGCTGTCCACTGCCCGCCGCAGGCCGTTTCCTTTCTCCTGTATTTCAAGGTCACATTCTATCATATATATGTATGATTGTCACCAAAAAATTATCACCGTTCCTGCCGCAGACGCTGCAGGTCGGAGCTTATGGCAGAAAAAAGCTCCCCAGCCGGAAGCTGAAGAGCCGAATCTGATGATGCCGCTGGCCGGACTCGAACCGGCACGGTTTCCCGCTTGATTTTGAGTCAAGTGCGTCTGCCAATTCCGCCACAGCGGCCAATAAATCAGAGAGAGCCGATATACCGCTCTCTCTGGCCGTCTAAAATGTTACCATATTCATTTCGGTTTTTCAACCGTTTTTCATTTTTTTATCAGCTTCTCGCCGATCGGAAAGCAGTCAAATGTCGCGAAATAATCCGACGGAGTCTCCGCCCGGCGGATCATCTGAACCGTTCCGTCTTCTTTAAGCAGAAGTTCCGCGGATCTGAGTTTCCCGTTATAATTGTATCCCATCGAAAAGCCGTGTGCTCCGGCATCATGAATAAACAGATAATCGCCCATCTCTATCTCCGGCAGCATTCTGTCAATCGCGAATTTGTCATTGTTCTCGCAGAGAGAACCGGACACATCATATTTATGATCGCACGGCGCGTCCTCTTTCCCGAGAACGGTAATATGATGATACGCACCGTACATTGCCGGGCGCATCAGATTCACCGCGCAAGCGTCCACACCGATATATTCTTTATACGTGTGCTTCTCATGGATCGCCTTTGTCACAAGCGCCCCGTAGGGGCCCATCATGTACCGGCCGAGTTCCGTATAAATCTCGACATCTCCCATACCGGCCGGTACAAGAACTTCTTCATATACTTTCCGCACGCCTTCACCGATGGCATAGATATCGTTCGGCTCCTGATCCGGCCGGTACGGAATGCCGATCCCTCCGGACAGATTGATAAATCTGATATGCACGCCCGTCTCTTTAGCCAGCCGCACAGCCTGTTCAAACAGAACTTTCGCAAGCATCGGATAATAGTCGTTCGTCACTGTATTGCTTGCCAGGAAAGCGTGAATTCCGAACTCTTTCGCTCCTTTTTCCTTCAGGATCCGAAAAGCATCCGTAATCTGTTCCGTCGTCATGCCGTACTTGGCGTCTCCGGGATTGTCCATAATGTCGTTGCTGATCCTGAACAGTCCGCCCGGATTATAACGGCAGCTGATCGTCTCCGGAATATGCCCTATCGTCTTTTCCAGAAAATCAATATGGGTAATATCATCCAGGTTGATAAGCGCCCCGAGCTTGTCCGCAAGAATAAAATCTTCCGCCGGAGTATCATTGGACGAAAACATGATGTCATGCCCGGTCACACCGACTGCTTCCGAAAGCATCAGTTCTGTGTAGGAAGAGCAGTCGCATCCGCAGCCGTACTCCTTTAAAATATCAATCAGAAACGGATTCGGCGTCGCCTTTACCGCAAAATATTCTTTATATCCCGGATTCCAGGAAAAGGCTTCTTTCAGCGCCTTTACATTTTCCCGGATTCCTTTTTCGTCATACAGATGAAAAGGCGTAGGATAATCCTTTGCAATTTCTTCCACCTGTTCTTTTGTCACAAATGGTCTTTTGTTCATTTATATCTTCTCCTTCCCGTATTATACAGAACCTTTACTCTACCGTCGCAATTCTCATCATATTGCTGGACGAAGTTCTCTCCTGCAGTATATTTGACGACGGAATACCCGCTGTCAGAACAACCACGTCTCCGGGTTCTACATACTGTTTTACAAGGGCCAGCTCCATGGCGCCGTTGCAGATATCATCCGTCGTGGAAAACTGCATGGATTTCAGCGGAACAACCCCCCAGTAAATAGACATTCTGCGCAGGGCTCTCTCATTCGGAGTCACGCCGAGAATCGGCTGCCGCGGTCTCAGATTAGACACGACTCTTGTTGTGGCGCCCGAGACGGAAGGCGTAATAATACACTTCGCGTCCAGGTTGGCAGCCGCCAGAACCGAGGAATAGCCGATTGCGCTGGACAGGCTGCTTTTCAGCCGTCCGTAGGCCTTTTCCAGCATTCTGTCATATTCCAGATGCTGTTCTGTATTTTCAATGATATGGATCATCATCTGAAGCGCCTCCAGAGGATATTTCCCTGCCGCGGTCTCTCCGGAAAGCATCACTGCATCGGTTCCGTCGTAAACCGCGTTTGCCACATCCGTAACCTC
Organism: uncultured Mediterraneibacter sp.; assembly: GCA_944381125.1. Taxonomy (GTDB): domain Bacteria; phylum Bacillota; class Clostridia; order Lachnospirales; family Lachnospiraceae; genus Mediterraneibacter. The sequence continues at coordinate 33,877 of CALWKB010000018.1, forward strand.
CGCTCTTGTAGGCCGGGGATTGCGTATCATGGAATCCAGCATCTGGGTCGCGGTGATAACTGTCTTAAAATTATTGTTGCATTTCTGTATAATCATCTTCTGAAGATAGGGAACTTCTTCCGCCGGAATCTCTACGCCCAGATCGCCTCTTGCAACCATAACGCCGTCCGCCGCGCGGATAATTTCATCTATATTCCGGATGCCTTCTGCATTCTCAATCTTCGCGATAACAGGAGTATACGGCGCTTTGAGTTCTTTCAGGAAAGCCTTGATCTCAAGAACGCATTCTGCATTGCGGACAAACGAAGCCGCAATAAAGTCAATGCCCTGCTCTACTCCGAACCGGATATCTTCTTTGTCTTTTTCCGTAATTGCCGGAAGACGTACCGCTACATTCGGCACATTGACTCCCTTCTTTTCACCAAGCTCGCCGCCGTTTATAACTTCGCACACAATCTCTTTTTCCCTTCTGTGCTGAACTTTCAGACCGATCAGTCCGTCGTCGATCAGAATTGTGCTGCCGGCGTCCACATCCTCCACAAGTCCCGGATAGGAAATCGACACCCTCTTTTCGTCTCCGATAACCGGTTCCACAGTAAGCGTAAATGTATCTCCGGCATTGAGCGTAACTTTTTTCCCGTCTTTTAATTCGCCGGTCCGGATTTCAGGTCCCTTCGTATCAAGCAGGATAGCCGTAGTGGCGTGTTCCTCTTCACGAAGCTGTTTTACCAGATCCATTCTGTGCTTGTGTTCCGCATGATCGCCGTGGGAAAAATTAAATCTCGCTACATCCATGCCGTTCTGAATCAGTTTTCTGAGCAGTTCTTTATTATTCGTATTCGGTCCCATTGTGCAGACCACTTTGGTTTTTTTCATGTATGTCCTCCTTCTTATAGGCAGATTTTCCCGCATGAATCTGCATTCTTCAGCTAAAGTCTTCCCGCTATCTGACATGCTCATGCGTAAAGAGGTGATCCTGGCAGTATTCATAATTTCCGTTGCACTTGGAGCAGAATCTGAACTCCAGGCAGGGATCATCCAGCTCTGTCCGCCCGCACACCGCGCACCGGTGATGGGCGCCGTTTGTGTACGTCATATGCGGTCTGGACTGTTTCTTAAAGTTTGCCTTCCTTGCCTGCCGCCGCGCGCCGCTTCTTCCGAAATTCCGGCTCGACAGGAAAAACACAATAAAATTCAGAAGGGACGCGCCTATCGCCACCCGTATACTCAGACCGCCGTTAATAAAATCATATCCTGCCAGCGCTGCATATACGAGCGCCATCCATTTCATTTTGATCGGCAGAATGAAATACAGCAGCACCTCCATATCCGGATAAATGGCCGCAAACGCCAGGAAGATAGACATTGTAATATAATTCGTGCTGATCAGCCCGACCGCGGACAAAGGCACTTCAACACTGTACGCGAAATAGAAAAATGCGTACAGCCCGAATGCAGCCAGCACAGTAAACAGAAGTCCCGAAAAAATGTATACATTATACCTGAAGCTTCCCCATGTCCTTTCCAGAGCTGTGCCAAGAGAATAATATAAAAGCACAAGGAAAACCAGAGATACCGGATTTCCCGTAGGCGGAATCAGGATCCAGGAAATCAGCCTCCACACCTGCCCTCTTAAAATCAGCGCCGGCTCCAGCGTCAGATATCCGACCATGTCATCCATCAGATAGACAATCCCGAATCCGATCACATAACCGATCAGCAGATACACTGTCAGGTTTGGAATTGCAAAACGTCCAATTTTTCTTTCTAATTTGTCAAGCCAGTTCAACTGTAAATACCCCTAACTTTCTTAAAAATTTTGCCTCTGTTATTTCCATGTGTAATTGTACCGTCACATACAAGGTTTGTCAAACAGATGTTTCCGCCTCTTTTAACCTTTTATATAAATTATCCAGAAGCGGGAACAGATTCTGCCAAACCCGCATAATAATGACAATTGTCTTTTCCCGTTTCCTGTCGTATAATGTATATTGCTGTAAAATCATGATTGCATTTAATATGTAGAAACTCACTTCATAACGCGCAGAGATCCGGATGAAAATTATGTCGACTGATGCCGACCCGAATCCCGCGCCAAAACTCGCACGCGAGTTCTGAATACACATAAGATTGGAGATCATACTATGAATCCGAAAGAATTACATACTTTAGGAATCGACATTGGTTCCACAACAGTTAAAATTGCGATTCTGGACGAAGAAAACGATGTGCTCTTCTCCGACTACGAACGACATTATGCCAACATCCAGGAGACACTGTCAGATCTGCTTGGACGCGCCCTCTACAAACTTGGCCCCATCTATGTTTCTCCGGTAATTACCGGAAGCGGCGGACTGACTCTTGCGAAAAATCTCGGCGTACCCTTTGTCCAGGAAGTTATCGCTGTTTCCACAGCGCTTCAGGACTATGCGCCCCAGACAGATGTAGCGATTGAGCTGGGCGGTGAAGACGCAAAAATTATTTATTTTGAAGGCGGAAATGTAGAGCAGAGAATGAACGGCGTCTGTGCCGGAGGCACAGGTTCCTTTATCGACCAGATGGCGTCTCTTCTTCAGACAGATGCTTCCGGCCTGAATGAATATGCAAAGAACTACAAGGCGCTTTATTCGATTGCGGCGCGCTGCGGCGTATTTGCCAAGTCTGACATTCAGCCTTTGATTAATGACGGAGCTTCAAAGGAAGATCTGGCAGCCTCCATTTTTCAGGCAGTGGTAAACCAGACCATCAGCGGTCTTGCCTGCGGAAAACCGATCCGGGGCCATGTGGCCTTTCTTGGAGGACCGCTTCACTTTCTTTCCGAGCTCCGGGCTGCATTTATCCGCACGCTGAAGCTGGATGATGAACATATTATTGCGCCGAACCATTCTCATCTGTTCGCCGCTATCGGTTCTGCCCTGAATTCCAAAAAAGACACTCCGGTTGCGCTCCGGGAGCTTCAGAACCGGCTGGAACAGAAAGTAAAAATGGAAATCGAAGTAGACCGTCTGGAGCCTTTATTTGCCACAAATGCGGAATATGAGTCATTCATTGCCCGCCATGCGAAACACCAGGTTCCGGTAAAGGATCTTGCAACATATCGCGGGAAGGCATTCCTGGGAATCGATGCCGGCTCTACAACCACAAAAGCTGCGCTTGTAGGCGAAGACGGCACGCTGCTCTATTCTTTCTATCACAACAATGACGGAGACCCTCTGGGAACAACCATCTCCGCTATTAAAGATATTTACGAACAGCTTCCGGAAGGAGTTGAAATTGTACACTCCTGCTCTACCGGATACGGAGAAGCCCTGATCAAGGCAGCTCTCATGCTGGATGAGGGTGAAGTGGAGACGGTAGCTCATTACTACGCCGCCGCATTCTTCGAACCGGATGTAGACTGCATTCTGGATATCGGCGGCCAGGATATGAAATGTATCAAAATCAAAAATCAGACCGTTGACAGTGTACAGCTGAACGAGGCATGTTCTTCCGGATGTGGTTCTTTTATCGAGACTTTTGCGAAATCTCTGAATTATTCAGTAGAAGACTTTGCCCATGAGG